>NZ_BAAFHE010000003.1:0-413936 GCF_054665075.1 Acidisoma sp. 7E03 | reverse complement strand
CCGAACCTCAGGGCTGAATTTGTTCGTCGTCTTGCTCGTCATAGCTCCACTCTACTTGGAAGTTGGAGCCTCCGGGAAACCCGGTGCGGTTCATACGGCGGTCTCGCGAGCGGCACGGTCATTCGCACCGGCGGCTTCGAAGTTATCTCCAGTCATGGTTCGGCCATCAGCACCACCATCAGCAGTGGTGGCTACGAAGTGATCTCCAGCCACGGCTTGGCCAGTGGCACCACCGTTAGTAGCGGTGGCACGCTCATGGTGTCAGCGGGCGGCACGGCGCGAAGCGCGACCCTGCTTTCCGGAGGCAGTGAAGTCGTTTCTGCCGGCACCGTGATCGGCACCATCCTCTCCAGCGGGGCCATTGAAACCGTCTCCTCCGGGGGCAGCTTCATCAGCACCACCCTCACCAGCGGCAGTCAGCAACGCATCATCTCCGGCGGCATTGCGAGCGGCGCGGTGGTCAGTGCGGCGGGCACGCAGATCATCTCGTCCGGGGGCAGTGCCCTCAACACCCTCCTCAGCTCTGGCGGCTTCGAGCAAGTCTATGCGGGCGGCGCGGCGAGCGGCACTGTCATCAGTTTTGGCGGAACCGACTACGTGTATGGCAGCGGTCGCGTCAGCGGGACCGTCATCAGTGCCGGTGGCACGGCCAATATCCATGGCAGTGCCATCAGCACGACCATTCTCGCCGGCGGAACCCAAAATCTGGGATACGGTGGCAGTGCGAGTGGTACGGTCGTCAGCAGCGGTGGCTATGAAGTGGTCTCCGATGGCGGAACCACGACGGCAACGACTGTGGGCGCCGGCGGATACCAGGTGGTTTCAACTGGCGGCACTGTCGTATCCACGGCCGTCGGAAGTGGCGGTACCCTCCTGGTATCATCCGGCGGCCAGGAGGACAGTGCCATCGTCAGCGCCGGCGGGGTCTTCGTCTTGTCCGCGGGTGGCACCGGCATCAATGGCGCTGCCGTCAGCGGCGGCACCATCATCGTCTCCTCCGGCGGGACGAGTGAAGACAACATCAGCAGCGGTGGCTCTCTCGTCGTTCTTTCAGGCGGATCGGGCGACGGGGCCTGGGCCCTCGGCGGCACCATCATCGTCTCCTCCGGCGGTACCGCTACGGGCGCCCTCGTGGCGAGCGGTGGTTCGGAAGTCATCGTCGGTGGTGCGGATGCCGGCACCGTGATCGTGTCGGGACAGCTCATCGTCTCCTCGGGTGGCGTTGCCCGTAGTTCGACGGTGAGCAGCGGCGGCAGCCTGATCCTGTCCAGCGGCGGTACCGTCTTCAATCTCACCTCGGCGCCGGGTGCCGATCTTTCCTTTGGCGCGATCTATCTGTCTTCCGGAACGGAAATCATCGGTGAAGGAAGCGCCACCTCCGCCACCGTCAGTTCGGGCTGGGTGGAAGTCGCCTCCTCCGGTGGCATAATCAGCGGCACGAGTATTCTCTTCGGCGGCAAAGACGTGCTGAGTGCTGGTGGCATCGCCAGCGGGAGCATCGTCAGCAGCGGCGGGTCGGAGGCCGTCTTGGCCGGCGGCACGTCCATTGGCACCCATGTGCAGAGCTTCGGCGCTCAGATCGTCTCCTCCGGCGGCTTGGCCTCCGGCACGGTGGTGGTCGGCTATGGCTACCAAAGTGTCTTCTCAGGAGGCAGCGCGCAGGGAACGATCATCAACGCCAACGGCGACGTCTATATTTATTCCGGCGGCGCAGTGAGCGGGACGACGATCAGTTTCGGTGGCACCGAAGTCATCTACGGACACGGCGTCGCCAGCGGCGATACGGTCAGTTATGGCGGGACGGAACTCGTCTCCAGTGGCGGCACTGCGGTGGGGGCGATCGTCACCTCCGGGGGCAACCTGTGGGTTGAGGGGTCCGGTCGTGCGAGCGGGACGACGGTCAGCTCGGGCGGACGGGAAATCGTGTTCAGCGGGGCGGTCGCCACCGGTGACATGGCCTCCTCAGGCGGTGAAGTGGTCGTTCTTGCCGACGGTGTCGCGAGCGGCGCCACCGTCAGTTCAGGCGGGACGCTGGTGCTGTCGAGTGGCGGCACCGTCATCGGGCTGACGTCGCAGACCGGGGCGACGCTCAATCTGGGCGGCGTCTATCTTTCCGCGAGCGGGGAAATCATCGGCCAAGGTGCCAGCACCTCCGGGCTCGTCGTCAGTTCGGGATGGGCGGAAGTCGTCTCGTCCGGCGGTACTGCCAGTAGCTCGACGGTAAGCAGCGGCGGCAGCCTCGTCCTCGGCAGTGGCGGCACGCTCTTCAACGTGATCTCGGCAGCTGGAGCCAGCATCTCTCTGGGCGCCGTCTATCTCTCGTCTGGCACGGAAATCATCGGTGAGGGCAGTGCCACCTCCGGGCTCGTCGTCAATTCGGGTTGGACGGAGATCGTCTCCTCGGGCGGTGTCGTCAGCAGTTCGACGGTGAGCAGCGGCGGCAGCCTCGTCCTCGGCAGCGATGGCACGCTCTTCAGCCTGATATCAGCATCAAATGCCAGCGTGTATTTCGGCGCCGTCTATCTCTCGTCCGGCGCGGAGATCATCGGCGAGGGAAGTGCCACCTCCGGGCTCGTCGTCAGTTCGGGCTGGACGGAGGTCGTCTCAGTAGACGGCAGCACGCATGGCACCGTCGTCGGCGCCGGCGGCACCGAATCCGTTCGGGCCTCCGGCACGGCGATCGGCACGACCGTGGGCAGCGCCCATCTCGATGTCCATGCTGGCGGCGTGATCATCGGGGCGGTCATCAGCAGCGGTGGCACCGCCTCGGTTGCCGGTCTCCAGAGCGGCACCACCATTCTCGGTGGCGCGAGCGACTATGTCTATGGGACCGCGCAAGGCGATGTTGTCAGCGCTGGGGGCACCGAACTCATCTTCATCGGCACCGCTAGCGGGACCACGGTTTCTTCGGGCGGCACGCAGATCTTCGGGGACGGCACGGCGATCGGCACGACGCTGGAGAGCGGCGGGTTTCAGATCCTGAGCGGCACTTATGCCCATGCCTTCGGCACTGTGGTCAATTCCGGCGGCAGTGAGATCATCTCGGGCGGGACCGGCAGCGGAAGCCTCCTCAATAGCGGTGGCACGGAGATCGTTTCATCCGGGGGCATCGAAAGCGGTGCGACGGTGAGCAGCGGCGGCAGCCTCGTCCTCGGCAGCGGCGGTACGCTGTTCACTCTGAGTTCCGGGACGGGCGCATCCGTTGATCTTGGCGCCGTCTATCTCTCCTCGGGTGGTGAGATCATCGGCGAGGGTAGCAGCAGTTTCGGGATCGTGGTCAGTTCCGGGTGGACGGAGGTCGTCTCCTCGGGCGGTGTCGTCAGCAGTTCGACGGTGAGCAGCGGCGGTACGCTGCGCGTGGCGAGCGGTGGCCTCGTGCGAAACGCCCAGCTACACGCCGGGGGAACGGAACTCCTCTCCGGCGGCACCGAGATCGGCACGACAGTCTCCAGCGGCGGGGTGGAGATCGTCTCGGCCACCGGCACCTTCAGCAGCAGCATCATCCTTTCGGGTGGCACGCAGACGATCGCGAGTGGCGGCACAGCTACCGGCACGATCGTCAGTTCAGGTGGATCTGTGCTGCTTTCGAGTGGTGGCAGGCTCCTCAACCTCTCTGCATCCTTCGATTCCAATCTCGAATTGGGTCAGATCATCCTCTACAGCGGGGTCGTTCCGCTCAGCGGCGGCGTGTCCATCGCAGCGCTCGTCGGCGAAGGGAATGCGGCTAGCGGGCTCGTCGTCAGCAGCGGCTGGATCGAGCAAGTGCAATCCTCGGGGACGACCGTCAGCACCACCGTCGACAGTGGTGGCACTGAAATCGTATCCGGCCTCGTAAGCGGAACGGTCGTCAGCGCCGGCGGCACGGAGCTGGTGGACTCGGCGGGTATCACCAACGGCACCGTCGTGCTCAGCGGCGGTTACGAAGTCGTCTCTGCCGCTGGTACGGCCATTGATACGGTTGTCAGCAGTGGCGGCTACGAAACCGTCTCGTCCGGCGGGAGTGTGAGTGGCGGCATCGTCAGTTCCGGCGGCACCGTGGTGCTGGCGGGCGGGACTGCGACCGGTATCAAGGTCAACAACTACGGTGTGGCCGTGGTCTCTGCCGGGGGCACGCAGATTTCGGCCGTGCTGACCGGGGATATTTCCTATCAGTGGGGCGGGTTCCAATATGTCTCCGCGGGCGGCACGGCCATCGGTACGCTGCTGAGTGGCAGCTACAACGCGGTCGAGTATGTCGAGAACGGCGGTGTGACCAGCTCCGCGACGGTGAGCAGTGGCGGCACGGAATATGTGTCGGCAGGAGGGACCACCGTCAGCGCGACGGTGACCAGTGGGGGGACGGAAGTCGTCCAAGGCGTCGATAGCGGCAGCGTCTTCGAGATAAGCGCGACGCAGCTCGTCTTCCAGGGTGTCGCGAACAGCGCCACTCTGAGTGGCGGCACTCAATATCTCTATGCTGGCGGCACTGCTATCGGCACCATCGTGCTGAGCGGCGGCACGGAGAATGTCGGGCTTTTCACGATCACCGGCGGCACGGCCATCTCCTCCCTCGTCAGCGCTGGCGGGCTGCTGAACGTGTCCTCCGGCAATGTTGCAAGCGCCACGACGGTCAGCAGCGGTGGCACCGAAATCGTGTTGTCCGGCGGCGTCGATAGCGGCGTTGCGGTGAGCAGTGGCGGCACCCTCTCCCTTGCCAGCGGCGGTACACTCTTCAATCTGACATCGGCGGCAGGTGCGGGGGTGTCGTTGGGCGCCGTCTATCTCTCCTCGGGTGGTGAGATCATCGGCGAAGGCAGCAGCACCTCCGGTCTCACGGTCAGTGCCGAGTGGACTGCGCAAATCTCCTCCAGCGGCTTGGCCATCGCCACGACCGTCCGCAGCGGTGGGGTGGAAATCCTGGCGGGGCGGGACAATGGCACCGTCATCAGCGGCGGTGGCACGGGGATCATCTCCGCCGGTGGTGTCGCCAGCGGCACCACCGCGTTGGACGGCAGTGTCATCAGCCTCACCAGTGGTGGCACACTCCTCAACCTCTCGGCCTCTTTCGATTCCAATCTCGAATTGGGTCAGATCATCCTCTACAGCGGGGTCGTTCCGCTCAGCGGCGGCGTGTCCATCGCAGCGCTCGTCGGCGAAGGGAATGCGGCTAGCGGGCTCGTCGTCAGCAGCGCCTGGGTCGAACAGGTGCAGTCGTCTGGGACGACCGTCAGCACGGTCGTCGGCAGCGGCGGCACGGAGATCATCTACGGTGTCGCGAGTGGAACGACGGTGAGCAGCGGCGGCAGCCTCGTCCTCGGCAGCGGCGGCACGCTGTTCACTCTGAGTTCCGGGGCGGGCGCGTCCGTTGATCTCGGCGCCGTCTATCTCTCCTCCGGTGGCGAGATCATCGGCGAGGGGAGCAGCGTTTCCGGCCTCACCGTCAGTTCGGGCTGGACCGAGGTCGTCTCGTCGGGCGGCCTCGCGCGTGATGCACAGCTCTATGCCGGGGGAACGGAACTCCTCTCCGGCGGTACCGAAATTGGCACCGTGGTCTCCAGCGGCGGTGTGGAAACGGTATCGGCTGCCGGCACCTTCAGTAGCACCACCATCCTTTCGGGTGGCACGCAGGTGGTCGTGAGTGGCGGCATTGCCACAGGCACGACCGTCAGCTCCGGGGGCAGCCTGTTGCTCGCGAGCGGCGGTACCCTCTTCAACCTGAGCTCGGCGGCCGGCGCCGTCGTCAATCGCGGGGCCCTTTATCTTTCATCTGGCGGCACGATCATTGGCGAGGGGAGCAGCACCTCCGGCTTTACCGTCAGTGCCGGTTGGGCGCAGGTCGCGTCCTCCGGCGGCGTGACCACAGCGACCATCGTCAGCTCGGGCGGCGCAGAGGTTCTGTACTCGGGCGGTCTTGCCAGCGCAACGGTCGTGAGCAGCGGCGGCATCCAATGGGTGAGCGCCGGCGGTCTGGCGAGTGGCTCCACGCTATTGGGCGGCACCGATTTTGTGTTCTCGGGCGGCGTCACGCGCGGCACGGTGAATGCCGGCGGTTACGAGACTATTTATGCCGGCGGGAGCGCCAGCGGTTCGGTGGTCAGCAGTGCCGGCGTCGAGCTTGATCTCGGCACGGTGACGAGCACCGTTCTGATTGGCGGCACGCTCTATGTCTACGCCGGGGGCACCGCCAGCTTCGCGGCCGTGAGCAGCGGCGGCTATGTGGGTGTGCTGTCGGGTGGGCTGACCAGCGGCACGATGATCACCGGGGGCTACGAGGCCGTCTCCTCGGGCATCGCGATCAGCACGACGGTCGGCGCCGGGGGTGACCAGTCCCTCTTCTCCGGCGCGACCGCCATCGGCACGGTGGTGAGCGGCGCCGACGGGAGCGAGTATGTCTTCGCCGGGGGCGTGGCGAGTGGCACGGTGACGGAGGCCGGTGGCGGCCAGAATGTCGATTTCGGCGGTGTCGCCAGCGGCACGACGATCAACAGCGGCGGGACGCAGCAAGCCTTTTCCGGGACCACGATCAGCACCACCGCTCTCAGCGGCGGAACCGAAGACGTCGTAGGGGGCACCGCGATCAGCACGACGGTGGAGAGCGGCGGCGTTTTGAGCGCTCGCCTCTCCGGTGTCGTCAGCGGTGCCGTCGTCAGCGGTGGCGGCACCGAAATCCTCTCCTCGAGCGGCATCGACAGCGGCGCCGTCATCAGCAGCGGCGGCAGCTTCGTGCTCCTCAGCGGCGGCACATCCTTCAATCTGGTCTCTGCCGCCGGTGCCGCGATCGATCTCGGCAGCGTCTACCTCTCCTCCGGGGGTGAGATCATCGGCGAGGGGAGTGGCGCTTCGGGCCTCACCGTCAGTTCGGGATGGACGGATATCGTTTCCTCCGGCGGCGTCGTGAGCGGCACGGTCGTCAGTGCGGACGGCGGGGAGATCGTCTCCTCCGGCGGTCTGGCCTTGGGCACCACCGTCAGTTCGGACGGCAGCCAGATCGCCGTCGCAGGCGGTGTCGCCAGCGGCACGGTCGTCCATTCCGGCGGGCGAGACGTGGCTTCGTCCGGCGGCATCCTGAGTGGCTCGATCATCGAGAGCGGCGGTCGGGAATGGGTCAGTGGCCTGGCCCTGGGCACGATCCTCGCCTCCAGCGGTGTGCAGATCGTCTATGCGGGCGGCGTGGCGAGCGGCACCGTCATCAGTGGCGGGACGGAAGGCGTTTATTCCGGTGGCACCGCGCTGGGCACGATCGTCAGTGCCGGGGGCGCAGAGGCCATCCTCGCAGGCGGCCTGGCAAGCGGCAGCATCCTGGAAAGCGGCGGCACCGAAATCGTGCGCGGCGTGGTGGTCGGCACGATCGCCAACGGCGGCGGCATCGAGATGATCTCGTCGGGCGGCGTCGCCAGCGCAACCATCGTCAATAGCGGTGGCATCGAGATTCTCTCGGCCGGTGGCATTGCGAGCGGAGCCACCGTCGAGAGCGGTGGCACCCTGCTGTTGACCAGCGGCAGCACCGTCCTCGGCCTCACCTCGGAAACCGGGGCGGTGATCGATTTCGGCAGTGTCTATCTCTCCTCGGGGGGCGAGATCATCCCCCAAGGCAGCAGCACCTCGGCCGTGGTCGTCAGTGCCGGCTGGACGGAGGTGGTGGGCGCCGGCGGCACGGCGACCAGCACGGCCGTGAGCAGCGGCGGCAGCCTGGTGCTCGGCAGCGGCGGCACGGTGTTCGACGTGCTGTCGGCGGCGGGCGCCACTATCGACCTCGGCGCCGTCTACCTCTCCTCGAGCAGCGAAATCATCGGTGGTGGCAGCGCCACTTCGGGCGTCGTCGTCAGCTCCGGCTGGACCGAGGTGGTCTCGTCCGGCGGTGTGGTGGTTGAGACGACGATTGGCGATGGCGGCGTGGAGGTTCTGGCGGGGCAGGACAGCGGCACCGTCATCAGCGGCGGTGGCACGGAGATCGTCTCTGCCGGTGGCATCGGCAGCGGCACCACCGCGCTGGACGGCAGTGTCATCAGCCTTACCAGCGGCGGCACGCTCCTCAACCTCTCGGCCTCCTTCGATTCCAATCTCGAGCTGGGCCAGATCATCCTCTACAGCGGCCTCGTGCCTGTCAGCGGCGGCGCGTCCATCGCGGCCCTCCTCGGTGAAGGGAATGCCGCTTCGGGCCTCGTCGTCAGCAGCGGCTGGATCGATCTGGTTCAAACCTCGGGCACGACGGTCGGCACCGTCGTCGGCAGTGGTGGCACGGAAAGCGTCTTCGGCACCGCCAGCGGCACGACGGTGAGCGCGGGCGGCACGGAACTGGTGAGCGCGGGCGGCATGGCGAGCGGCACCACCGTCGCGAGCGGTGGCAGCCTGGTCCTCGCGAGCGGCGGCACACTGTTCGGACTGAGCGCGGACAGCGGGGCGGTCGTCGCGTTCGGCGGCGTCTCTCTCTCCTCGGGTGGCGAGATCATCGGCGAGGGCAATGCCGCGTCCGGCATCACCGTCGGTTCCGGCGTCGCCGCGATCGTGACCTCTGCCGGCGTCGCCACCAGCTTCACCGTCTTGAGCGGCGGCACCGAGATCGTCTCGTCCGGTGGGATTGACAGCGCAAGCGTGGTGAGCAGTGGCGGCAGCTTCGTGCTTGCCAGCGGCGGGACTTCCTTCGACGTGCAGGATGTGGTTGGCAACGGCGTCGACTTCGGCGCCGTCTTCCTGCGCTCCGACGGTGAGGTGATCGGTCAAGGCAGCGGCGGGTCCGGCCTAGTGGTGAGCGCCGGATGGACCGCGGAGGTCTCCGCCGGTGGCGTCACTACGGCCACCGCAATCACCGCGGATGGGGAAGCCCAGGTCTTCAGCGGCGGCGTCACGACCGGGACTGACGTCGGCAGCGGTGCTTTCGAAAGCCTCTATCGCGGCGGCGTCGCCAGCGCTTCCATGGTCGAGAGTGGCGGCACCGAGCGTGTTGCCGGCGGCACCGCGATCAGCGCGACCGTGGCGGGGGGTGGCCTTCAGCAGGTCTCGGGCGGCACGGCGATCGATACCCTGGTGCTGAGCGGTGGCGTGGAGCGGGTGTCCTTCGTGCCGCTAGGCCTGATCTTGGCGCCGCTGCCGACCAGCGGGGTCACCATCGGCACGCGGCTCAGCGGTGGCACCGAGATTGTCGGCCGCACCGGGTCCTCCATCGCGACCGAGGTCGGGTTCGGGGGCACCGAAATCGTCTCCAGCGGCGGCGTCGCGAGCGGCACCCGGGTGGAGAGCGGCGGCAGCTTGGTGCTGGGCAGCGGCGGCACGCTCTTCGGCTTCAGCGCGGGCGTGGGGGCCAGCGTCGATCTCGGCAGCGTCTACCTCTCCTCCGGCGGCGAGATCATCGGCGAGGGCAGCAGCGCCTCCGGCTTCACCATCAGCGCCGGCTGGACGGAGGTGGTCTCGTCCGGCGGCGTCGTGATCAGCACGACGGTGCCCAGCGGCGGCAGCCTCATTGTCTCGAGTGGCGGCGTCGCCAGCGGCAGTACGGTGGTCAGCAGTGGTCTGGTCGGCACCATCTCCGGCGGATCGTCCATCGGCACCGTCGTCAGTGATGGCGGCATCAACATCGTCGCGATCAGCGGCGTGATCAGCGGCACCATCGTCGGGAGCGGCGGGAGCAGCATCGCCTTCTTCGGCGGCACGGCCCTGGACACGACCGTGGAGAGCGGCGGCACGGACTTCGTTGCGAACAGCGCGACCGCGATCTCCACCACGGTCGAGGCGGGCGGCACGGAGATCGTCGTCGCGGGGGGCTTGGTGATCAGCGCCACCTTGGGCAGCGGCAGCATGGAGATCGTCTCCGCCGGCGGCATCGACAGCGGCAGCACCGTGGCGAGCGGCGGCAGCTTCGTGCTCGACAGCAGCGGCACTTCCTTCGCGCTGATCTCCGCGACGGGGGCCATCCTCGATCTCGGCGCGGTCTATCTGTCCTCCGGCAACGCGCTCATCGGCGAAGGCAGCGCGGCCTCCGGCACGGTGGTCAGCGCCGGCTGGGGTGAGATCGTCTCCTCGGGCGGCACCGCGACCGCCACCACCGTCGCGAGCGGCGGCAGCCAGATCGTCGATGGCGGGCTCGCCACGGGTACCCGCGTTGCCAGCGGCGCCAACCAGATCGTGGAAGACGGCGGCGTCGCCAGCGCCACCGTCAACAGCGGCGGCCTCGACTTCGTCTATAGCGGCGGCACGGCCATCGGCACGCTGATCGGCAGCGGCGGCACCGACATCGTCTATTGGAACGGCACCGAGAGCGGCGCCGTCGTCCAGTCCGGCGCCGTCCAGGCGCTCGTCGGCGGCACCGCGATCGGTGTGACGGTTAGCGCCGGCGGTGAGCAACGCCTCTCGGGCGGCACGGCGACGGGCACGGTGGTGCTGAGCGGCGGCGTCGAACGCGTCTCCGCCAGCTTGCCGACCCTCGTGGTCGCGCGGCCCCTGCCGCTCTCCGGCGTCACCAGCGGCACGGTTCTCAGCGGCGGTACCGAGATCCTCGGGCAGAACGGCACGGCGGTGGCCACCCTCGTGTGCAGCGGCGGCACGCTGCAGGTTGGGGGCGGCGGCATCGCGAGCGGCACGGTGGTGGCAAGCGCCGGCCAGCTTCTGCTCGGCAGCGGCGGCACGCTCTTCGGCTATACCCTCAGCGGCGGCCGCCTCGACCTCGGCCAGGTCTACCTCTCCTCGGGCGGCGAGATCATCGGCGAAGGCAGCAGTGCCTCCGGCCTTACCCTGAGTTCCGGCTGGGCGGAGGTGGTCTCCTCCGGCGGCATCGTCATCAGCACGACGATCAGCAGCGGCACCGTCATCGTCTCGGCCGGCGGCCTGGCCAGCGGCACCACGGTTACCGGCAGCGGCAGCGTGGAGATCGTCTCCGCCGGCGGCGTCGACAGTGGCAGCACCGTGGGTAGCGGCGGCAGCTTCCTGCTCGGCAGCGGCGGCACGGCCGTTGCGCTGAGCGCCGACAGCCAGGCAGTGGTCAGTCTGGGCGCCGTGACGCTCACCTCGGGTGTCGCGGTCATCGGGGGCGGCAGCGCCACCTCGGGCCTCGAGGTCAGCGCCGGCTGGACGGAATCCGTCGGGGCCAATGGGCTGGCGACCGCGAGTCTGGTGGATGGCGGGGGTGCGCTCGTCCTCTCCTCCGGCGGCTCGAGCCTGAGCGCCACCCTCACTCCGGGGGCGGTGGAATATGTATCCGCAGGCGGCACTGCGCGCGCGACGGTCATCGCCAGCGGTGCCGTCGAATACGTCTCGTCCGGCGGCGCCGCCTTCGACACCGTCATCAGCAGCGGCGGCAGCCTCATCCTGGCGGCGGGAGCGGCGACCAGTGGCACCGTGATCGGCACGGGCGGCACGGCCGTCGTCTCCTCCGGCGCCGTGGTCAGCGGCCTCGCCCTGAGCAGCGGCGGCAATCTCGTCGTCTCGTCGGGCGGCACGGTGGTCGCGACCACCGTCGGTTCGGGCGCCAACCTCACCGTCGTCTCGGGGGCGAGCGCCGTCTCCACCACCGTCGGGAGCGGCGGGACGGAGAGCGTGCTGTCCGGCGGCGTCCTCACCGATGGCGTGCTGGAGGGGGGCGCCAGCCTGCTCATCGGCAGTGGCGGCTCCGCCATCGAACAGGCAGGCAGCGCGACCGTCACGGTGAGCGGCTCGGTGCTCTCCGCCAGTCTCAATAGCGGCTCGGTTCTGGAGACCGGCGGGGGCAGCGTGCTCATCCAGGGTCCGGCCAGCGGCGCCGCGACGGTGACGGCGGGCACGGGCGCCACCACGATCAACGGCGGGGCCGGGGCGATGTCGGTCGCGGGCGCGGGCGGCGGGTCGCTCACCTTCGTCGGCGGCACCGGGGCGGCGACGGTGGGTGGGGCGGGCTTCGGCGCTGAAACCCTTACGGGCGGCAGCGGCACCGGCGCCACCCTGCTGATCGGCGGCACGGGGCCGACGTTGGAGATCGGGCCCAACACCGATGCAGGCACCACCTCCTTCGTCGCCGGCACGGGCAACTCCACGCTGCAGGGCGGCACCGGCACGCAGGCGCAGGCATACTTCACCAATCCGCTCGGCAATACCGGCACCGTTTCCATCGCCCTGAACGACGGCGCCTCCAGCGTCATCGGCGGCAGCGGGGCCTCGACCGTGACCGGTGGGGCCGGCCACAACGTTTTCGGCTTCGTCAACGGGCATGCCGGCGGCAGCGAGGTGATCTACAACTTCAACGCCACCGACAACCTCGCCTTCGAAGGCTACGGCTACGGCCCCGGCAACACGCCGGTCGAGACGATCGTCAACGGCAATGACGTGATGACGCTGAGCGATGGCACCTCGATCACCTTCATGGGGATCGACCATAAGCTGTTCTGATCCGCCACCCGTCGGGGGCCGCGCCCGCCCCCGACACCTGCGGCCCGACCGTCCGTCCCCGTGCCAGGGCGGGGCGATCCGCGGGAGGCCGGCGTGAGCTGGCTGGAGACGCACGACGCGCTGCGCGAGTTTGCGCAGGCGCAGATCTTCTTCCTCGGTGGCGCGCCGCGCTCAGGCACGACCTGGGTGCAGGAGATCATCGACAGTCATCCCGATGCCTGCTGCCGAGGAGAGGCGCTTTTCGCCAAGGAGGTTTTCCCGCTTTTCGAGGCGTGGCTGAGCCGCTGGCGCGGGAAGATCGAGGAGAAGAACCGGCATGTCTTCGGCCATGCCCGTGGCTATCCGCTGCCGGAGCTGGCGGATGCGGAGATCGTGAGCGGCACGGCCATTCTGCTGGCGCTACGCCGCCAGGCCGAAGGGCGGACATGCCGCGCCCATGGTGAGAAGACACCGGAAAACGTCTTCCTCTTTCCGCGCCTGAGGGTGCTGTTTCCCCGCGCGAAATTCATCGGCATCGCGCGCGATCCGCGCGACGTCATCACCTCGACCTGGCATTTCTTCGGCCGCCGCCGGGGCTTCGAGGACAGCGTCGCCGGCAAAGACGCGTTCATCGCGGAGGTTCTGCCCTGGCTGAACGAAGGCCTGAAGCGGCTGGTGGCCTTGCGCGAGAGCGACCCCGACGCCTGCCATGTCATCACCTATGAGCGGCTGCAGGCGGAGGGGCCGGCCGAAACCGGCGCCATCTTCCGCTTCCTCGGCCTTGCCGACTCACCGGAGGTGATCGCGCATTGCCTTGAGACGACGCGCTTCGGCAGGCAGACCGGTGGACGGGAGCCCGGCCTTGCCGTGGACGGCGCGTTCCGGCGCAAGGGCATCGTCGGTGATTGGACAACGACGCTGACGCCCGCGATGAACGACAGGGTCCTGCGCGATCTGGCGTGGAGCTTCCCGCTGTTCGGATGGCGCATTTGATACCACGCGAGCTACCCTCATCCTGCCGCACGCGCGGCGCTTTTCGAGAAGTTCGAAAACTGCCTCAGCGCATAACGGAAGGCCGCGAGTGTCCCGTAATCGGCATCGGACAGGGGTTCTTGCGCCATCATCGCTCCTCCTTCTGTGCGCCCATGTATCTATGATTTCTCGGCACCCCCGGTAGAAAAGCAAAAGGGCGCCACGAGGGCGCCCTTTTCATCGTCAACGTGGCTTAGGACCGTCGCGTCAGGCGAGGCCGGCCGCCGCCACGCCATCCGCCACCACTTCGAGCAGCTTCGGGTGCAACTGCGGATTGGCGGCGACGAGTTCGTCTGCCACGGTCTCTTCACCCGCAGGCGTCGTGACATAGCCGCCCGCTTCGCGCACCAGCAGGATGCCCGCCGCGATGTCCCACGGCTTGACGCCGATTTCCCAATACCCGTCGAAACGGCCGGCGGCGACCCAAGCGAGGTCGAGCGAGGCGGCGCCGAAGCGGCGGATGCCCGCCACCTGCGGCATCAGCGTGCTCAGCGTGCGCGCGAAGGCGAGGCGCTGGCGTTGCGTCGTCACCGCGAAGGGAATGCCCGTCGCGAAGACCGACTGCGCGAAATCCCGCCGAGACGCGACGCGCAGGCGGCGTTCGTTCATGAAGGCGCCCGCGCCCTTCTCCGCCCAGAACATTTCGTCCGTGCAGGGGGCGTAGACGAGCGCCGCATTGGTCTCGATCGTGCCGTCGGCCAGGCGCCGCTCGAGGGCGATCGAGATCGCCCAATGCGGCATGCCGTGCAGGAAATTGGTCGTGCCGTCCAGCGGATCCACCACCCAGCGCCAGGTCCAGTTCTCGCCGCCCGAGGTGCCGGACTCCTCCATGAGGAAGGCATAGCCGGGGCGGGCCTTGGCCAGTTCCTGACGGATCGTCGCCTCGGCGCGCAGATCGGCCTGGGAGACGAAGTCGGACGGGCCCTTGATGCTGACCTGCAGCTGCTCGACTTCGCTGAAGTCGCGCAGCAGCTGCTTCGCCGCCTTCTGGGCGGCATTCGCCATGATGGTCAGATGAGCGGAAAGGCGCGCGGCCATCGCCTTAGGACTTCGCGCGCTCGACGTAGGAGGCGTCTTCGGTCCGGACCACGATGCGCTCCCCGGTCTCGATGAAGGGGGGCACCATCGTCTTCACGCCGTTGGAGAGCAGGGCCGGCTTGTAGGAGCTGGCGGCCGTCTGGCCCTTCACCACCGGATCGGCCTCGACGATTTCGAGCACGACGGAGGCAGGCAGGTGCAGGCCGACGACTTCGCCTTCCACCAGATCGGCCTCGACCTGCATGTTGTCCTGCAGGAAGGCCTTCGCATCGCCCAGGAGATCGGCCGGCACCATCACCTGCTCGAAGGTCTCCTGGTCCATCAGCACGAGGTTGTCCCCGTCCGTATAGGAATAGATGTAGTCCTTGTTGTCGGTCATCAGCCGCTCGACCGTATCGGCGGTGCGCCAGCGCTCGTTGGTCTTGTTGCCAGTCTTCAGGTCGCGCATTTCCACCTGAATGAATGCGCCGCCTTTGCCAGGGGTGATGATCTGCTGCTTGAGGACCGTCCAGCGGCGTCCTTCATGCTCGATCACTTGGCCGGCGCGGATGAGGTTCGCCTGCTGCTTCATCGGGACTTCTCGATCGTCGGGATTGGAGGCGGGGCTTGTAACCTCTCAGCCCCCTATGGGCAAGCTCAAGGGGCTGCGTGCAGCCGATGGGTGATACCCGCAGGGTCCTGCACCGTGCTCGCCCCCTCCAGGTAGCCCGGGCCGATCGGCACCTTGCCGTGGCCGCCCGGGATGTCGAGCACATAGGTCGGCCAGGCAAGGCCGGTGACGCGGCCACGCAGCTGCCGCAGCAGCGCCTGGCCCTCGGCGATGGGCACATGGAAGCGGGCGGTGCCGGGGGCTGGGTCCAGCTGGTGCAGGTAATAGGGTTTCACGCGCGCGGCCAGCATGGCGCGGAACAGGCCTTCCAGCGCCTCGGCCGTGTCGTTGACGCCGCGCAACAGCACCGACTGGCCGAGCACGGGAATGCCGCGGCGCTGCACACGCCGCAGGGCGGCCCGTCCTTCGGGTGTGAATTCGCGCGCGTGGTTGGCATGCAGCACGAGCCAGACGGGTCGCTCTACGTCGAGCGCCTCGGCCATCGCCTCGGTCAGCCGCTCCGGCGCGGTCAGCGGCAGGCGGGAATGCAGGCGGATCGTCTCGACATGGGGGATAGCCGCTAGCCGCTCCATGATGGCGCGGAGGCGCCGGGGGGACAGCATCAAGGGGTCGCCGCCCGTAAGGATCACTTCGCGGAGGCCAGCGCGGTCCGCGATATAGGCATAGGCCGCCTCCAGCTGCGCTTCCGTCAGCAGGCCACCATCGGGTCCCACATGCTCGCGCCGGAAGCAGAAGCGGCAATAGACCGGGCAGACGAGAAGCGGTTTCAGCAGCACGCGGTCGGCATAGCGATGCACGATGCCGGGGATGGGCGAGAGGGCGTCGTCGCCGATCGGGTCGGCGCGCTCATGGGGCGCTTCCACCAGTTCCGCGGCGTCCGGGACGAACTGTCGCCCGATGACGTCGTCGGGCTGATCGATGAGGCCGCGGACCGTGCTGGGGATCGCGACGGCATAGCGCGCCCCCACCGCCGCGAGAGACGCCCGGTCGGCCTCCGTCGCGAGTCCCGCGCGGATCAGCCCACCGACGTCGCGGATGGTCTCGGCGCCCATCGGCCGGCTCAGCCGATGTCCCCGGCGGGGACGAGAATGGAAACCGCCGCCATGCAGGCGATGCCCTCTTTCCGGCCGGTGAAGCCGAGCTTCTCGGTCGTCGTCGCCTTCACCGAGATGCGGCCCAGGGGCACGCCCAGCAGCTCGGCGAGGCGCGCGCGCATGGCGGGTGCATGCGGCGTGATTTTCGGCTGTTCGCAGATCAGGGTGACGTCGGCATTCACCAGCAGGCCGCCCCGCCCGGCGATGCGCTCGGCTGCATGGCGCAGGAAGCAGGCGCTATCCGCATCCTTCCACTGCGCCTCGGAGGGCGGGAAGTGACGGCCGATATCGCCATCGGCAAGCGCACCATAGATCGCATCGCAGAGGGCGTGGATGCCGACATCGGCATCGGAATGGCCGGCCAAGCCCTTCTCGTGCGGCACGGTCACGCCGCAGAGGATGAGGGGGCGGCCTGCCTCCAGCGCATGCACGTCGTAGCCCGAGCCGGTGCGCGTCAGAAAGGCAGGGAGGGAGGAGGCGTCAGTCATTGGTCACCATGTGAGCGGCAGGGGGTGCGGAGGGCGCAAACTCGTCTCTGCCCGATTGCGCGTCAACCCGCTGGTGCTGTATCTGCACAATTCATGGGCAACTCAGTGACCACAGACCAGCGCTTCCCGACCCCGGCGGTGAAGCCGATCGCGCTTGGCGGTCGCGGCAACCCCGTGATCGAAACCCCGGTGATCCTGGCACCGCTTTCCGGCGTGACGGACCTGCCGTTCCGCACCATGGCGCGCGATCTCGGCGCCGGACTCGTGGTGTCGGAGATGATCGCCTCCTGGGCGATGGTGCGAGAAAATCAGGCGACCCTGCGCATGGCGAAGATCGCCCAGGGAAACGGCCCGAATTCCGTGCAACTCGCGGGCTGCGACCCGCAGGCCATGGCCGAAGCCGCGAAGATTGCGGTGGGCCTCGGCGCCAATATCATCGACATCAATTTCGGCTGCCCGGTGAAGAAGGTCGCGGTGGGGCAGATGGCGGGATCGGCGCTGATGCGCGACGAGATCGGGGCCGCCCGCATCCTGGAAGCGACGGTGCGCGCCGTCGATGTGCCGGTCACGCTCAAGATGCGGATGGGCTGGGACCATAACAGCCTCAACGCCCCGCGGCTCGCCAAGATCGCAGAAGAATCCGGCATCCGCATGCTGACGGTGCATGGGCGCACGCGTCAGATGTTCTACACCGGCCGTGCCGATTGGGCCTTCATCCGCCAGGTGAAGGAGGCGGTCTCCCTGCCCGTCATCGCCAATGGCGACATCGTGGTGGAGGAGGATGCGGCCGAAGCCCTGCGCCTTTCGGGGGCGGACGGCGTGATGATCGGCCGCGGCTGCTACGGCCGGCCCTGGTTCCTCGACAATGTGGCGCATTTTCTGGCGACGGGTGAAACCAAGCCCGAGCCCGATCTCGCGGCCCGCAAGCAGATCCTGCTCACGCATTACGAGCTGATGCTGAGCCATTTCGGCGAACTTCCTGGCCTGCGCTTGGCCCGCAAGCATCTGGCTTGGTATTCGCGCGGCTTGCCCGGCTCCGCGGAGTTCCGCTCCCAGGTGATGCGGGCGAGCGAGCGCGCCGTGGTGCTGGGGCTGATCGACGGATTCTTCGATCCGCTCATCGCGCGCGGGGTGGAGGCCCCGCCGCCGGACAAGTCCGCGGTGCTTGCGGAGGCGGCATGAGCGGGGTGACCAAGGCGGTACGGCGCACCGTCCTCTCCGTCGTTCGGCGCAACCCGGTGCCCTCGTCGCAGTTGCCCGAACCGAACGCGATCCTCTCGGCGCTGCCCGTCGCCGTCGTCGTGCTCTCGGAAGACAACCGCTTCACCTTCGCCAATTCCGCGGCCGAGCAGTTTCTAGGCATTTCCTTCCCGCAGCTGGCGCAGATGTCGCTGGACGACATCCTGCCCGAGGACAGCCCGCTCTTCCTCATGGTGAACCAGCTGCGCACGGGGGCCAGTTCGATCGCCGATCACGATCTGTCCTTCGACGGTCCGCGTCTCCGCAAGACCGGCATCAGCGTCCAGGGCACGACGCTGGCCGAAGACCCGAGCTGCGTCCTTCTGGTCCTGCAGGACAGCACCACGGTGCGGTCGCTCGATCGGCAGATCGCCGCGCGCAATGCGGCGCGCAGCATCACCGGCATGGCGGCGATCCTGGCGCATGAGATCAAGAACCCGCTGTCGGGTATTCGCGGCGCGGCCCAGCTGCTGGAAAGCAGCGTCGCCGAGCGGGACCAGGAACTGACCGTCCTGATCCGCGACGAGGCCGACCGTATCCGCGCGCTGGTCGATCGCATGGAGATCTTCGGCGAAAAGCCGGTGGCCATGGAGGCGGTGAACATCCACCGGGTGCTGGAGCATGTGCGGCGGCTCGCCCGCAGCGGCTTCGGCGAGGGCATCCGGTTCAGCGAAAGCTACGATCCCTCCCTGCCGCCGGTCTGGGGCAACCGGGACCAGCTGGTTCAGGTGCTGCTCAATCTGGTGAAGAACGCGGTCGATTCGCTGGTCGCTTCCGGGGCATCGGAGGGCGAGGTGACGCTGATCACCCGCTACCAGCACGGGCTGCGCCTCGCGAGCCCGACGACGGACCCCGACAACCGCGTGGAACTGCCGCTGCTGGTAACCGTAAGGGACAATGGCCCGGGCATTCCGGACGACATTCGTCCGCATCTCTTCGAACCCTTCGTGAGCTCCAAGCCCTCCGGCCAGGGCCTGGGTCTCGCGCTCGTCGCCAAGATCATCGCCGATCATGGCGGCCTCATCGAAGTGGAAAGCCGCCCCGGGCGGACAGAGTTCCGGCTGCATCTGCCGATGCTGGCCGAGGAGGATGACCAATGACACCGACCGTTCTGATTGCCGACGACGATCGGTCGATTCGCACCGTGCTGACCCAGGCGCTCGGCCGATCCGGCTATCAGGTGCGCACCACCGGCAATGCCGCGACGCTGTGGCGCTGGGTGGAGGATGGTGAGGGCGATCTCGTGATCACCGACGTCGTGATGCCGGACGAGAACGGGCTGGATCTCATCCCCCGCATCCGCCGCCTGCGGCCGGATCTGCGCGTCGTGGTGATGAGCGCGCAGTCCACGCTGATGACGGCGGTGAAGGCGACGCAGCGCGGCGCCTTCGAATATCTGCCCAAGCCCTTCGACCTGCGCGAATTGCTGGCCGTGGTCGATCGCGCCCTCGCGACGCCCTCGGCCTCCGGCGAACAGCCGCCGCCCGAGCCCACGGATTCGGATGAGCGTCTGCCGCTGATCGGCCGCAGCGCCGCGATGCAGGAGATCTACCGCACCGTCGCGCGTCTCACGACGACGGACCTCACCGTGATGATCAACGGCGAATCCGGCACGGGCAAAGAACTCGTGGCGCGGGCGCTGCACGATTACGGCCGCAGGCGCGGCGGTCCCTTCGTCGCCATCAACATGGCGGCGATCCCGCGCGAGCTGATCGAAAGCGAGTTGTTCGGCCATGAGCGCGGCGCCTTCACCGGGGCGACCAGCCGCAACCAGGGCCGTTTCGAACAGGCCGCGGGCGGCACGCTGTTCCTGGACGAAATCGGCGACATGCCGCAGGAGGCGCAGACCCGCCTGCTGCGCGTGCTGCAGGAGGGCGAATTCACCGCCGTCGGCGGCCGGCAGCCGGTGCGCGCCAATGTGCGCATCATTGCCGCGACCCATCGCGACCTGCGCGCCGCCATCCGCCAGGGGCTGTTCCGCGAGGATCTCTTCTACCGCCTCAACGTCGTGCCCATCCGCCTGCCACCCCTGCGGGAGCGGGTGGAGGACATTCCGCTCCTCGCCCGCCATTTCCTCGACCGCGCGCGTGCCGACGGCCTGCCGTACAAGACGCTGGACAGCGCCGCAGTCGATCGTCTGCGCGCCTATCGTTGGCCGGGCAATGTGCGG
The DNA here is from genome assembly GCF_054665075.1 of Acidisoma sp. 7E03. NCBI lineage: Bacteria > Pseudomonadati > Pseudomonadota > Alphaproteobacteria > Acetobacterales > Acidocellaceae > Acidisoma > Acidisoma sp. 7E03. The sequence goes on along the minus strand of NZ_BAAFHE010000003.1, from coordinate 393,956 downwards.
GAACTCGAAAACCTGATGCGCCGGATGGCTGCGCTCCATGCGGAGGAGACGATCACGGGCGACTCGCTGGAACGTGAACTCGCCGAAGCGCCGCCCGCGATGGACGAGCAGGGCGGTGACGGCACCGAGCCGATGGCGCGCGTCATGGAGCGGCATATCCGCCAGTTCCTGGCGGCGCACGAGGAAGGGCTGGTCGGTAACGACATCTATGACCGAGTGATCGCCGAGGTCGAACGGCCGCTGATTCAGCTCACGCTGCTTGCGACGCGCGGCAACCAGATCAAGGCGGCGGCCATGCTCGGGTTGAATCGCAACACGCTGCGTAAGAAGATCAGGGATCTTGAGGTCCCCGTCGTGCGCGGGGTCGCCTGACGCGCCGCGACTACCAAACCGCCGGGAGACGGGGCGAGCCTCGCCAATGCTGATCAGCAATACGCCCAACCCCGCCATGTCGCTCGTCGGCGACGAAGGGCCCAACAAGAAATGGCCGCGCCTCCGCGCCGTGCTGCGCATCGCCTTCGGCCGCACGATGACGCTGGTGCTGGCGACCACGGCCCTGCTGCTCGCCTGCGCGACCTTCGTGGTGCTCTCCGGCGGCTCCTCGCTGGGCCTGACCCAGGACGAGATCATTGCCCTCGTCCCCGCCAATTTCATCGTGCTGCTGCTTCTGGCGACGGCGGTGCTGGTGCGGGTGTTGCGCGTCTACCGCGAACGCCGACGCGGCTCGGCCGGCTCGCGCATCCAGGCGCAGCTCGTGCTGCTCTTCAGCGTCGTCGCGGTCACGCCCACCATCGTCGTCGCGATCTTCGCGACGGTCTTCTTCCAACTCGGCATTCAGGCCTGGTTCAACGAGCGCGTGCGCACGGCGCTCGACGAGAGCATGCAGGTGGCGCAGGGCTATCTGACGGAGCACAAGGACGAAATCCGCACGGATGCCTTTGCCATGGCGGACGACATGGCCCGCGCCGGACCCTTCATTACCAGCGACATGCAGAATTTTGGGCAGTTCCTGGAGACCCAGGTGTCGCTGCGAGGCTTGACCGAGGCGATCATCTTCGTCCCCAGCAGCGGTCAGGTCGTGGCGTCCGCCGGCTACATGGGCGGACTGACGACGGAATTGCCGCCGCACTGGGCGATCTCGGTCGCCCATAACGGGGACGTCGTGGTGCTCGGCTCGAAGGACGGGACGACGGTCAGCGGCCTGGTGCAGCTGCCCTCCACACCGCCCCTCATGCTGATGATCCAGAAGCCGGTCGATCCCTCGATCCTCGCGCATATGGCGCATACGGCGGCGGCGGTGCAGGAGTATCACCGGCTGGAATCCAACCGGCACAGCCTGCAGATCACCTTCGTCGTCATCTTCGCGATGGTGGCCCTGCTGGTGCTCTCGGCGGCCGTGCTGGTCGGCCTCGTCTTCGCCAATCAGATCGCGCGTCCGGTCGGGCGGCTCATCCGGGCGGCCGAGCGCATTCGCTCCGGCGACCTCGCCGTGCGCCTGCCGGAAAGCCGGCGCGAGGACGAGATCGCCGGCCTCACGCGCGCCTTCAACCGCATGACCGGTCAGCTAGATGCGCAGCGTTCGGAACTCATGCAGGCCTATAGCCAGATCGACGAGCGCCGCCGCTTCACCGAGGCCGTGCTGGGCGGGGTCTCCGCCGGTGTCATCGGGCTCGACCGGACGGGCCGGATCGAACTGCCGAACCGGGCCGCCTCGCATCTGCTGAGCGCGGATTTGATGGCGGCGCTCGGCCAGCCGCTGGCCGACCTGGTGCCGGAATTCGAACCGCTCATCGAGGCGGTGCGCGCCAACCCGGAGCGGCCGCGCCGCGCCGAAATCGCCATCGGCCCTGCGGCCAGCCGGCGCCTGCTCAACGTCCGCCTCGGCGCCGAGATGACCGAGGACCGGGTGGACGGCTTCGTCATCACCTTCGACGACATCACGGAACTCGCTTCCGCACAGCGCAAGGCGGCGTGGTCCGACGTTGCGCGGCGCATCGCGCATGAGATCAAGAATCCGCTGACGCCGATCCAGCTTTCGGCGGAGCGGCTGAAACGCCGCTTCCTCAAGGAAATTCAGTCGGATCCGGAAACCTTCGCGCAATGCGCCGATACGATCGTGCGCCAGGTGGGCGACATCGGCCGCATGGTGGATGAGTTCTCGGCCTTTGCGCGCATGCCGCAGCCGGTCATCCACAGCGAAGACATTGGGCAGGTGGCGCGCGACGCGCTGATGCTGCAGCAGCATGCGCGCCCGGACATTCGTTTCGTTGCCGAGATTCCCTCGGGCGGCGTGATGGCCGCCTGCGACCGCCGGCTGATCGGCCAGGCTTTGACCAACCTTCTGCAAAATGCCGCGGATGCGATCGCGACTCGTCCGGGAGCCGGGGAGATCGTTCTAACCGTCGCGCAGATCGGCACGGAGGTGCATGTCAGCGTCGCCGATGACGGCATCGGCCTGCCCGACGCCGAACGCGCGCATTTGACGGAACCCTATGTGACGACGAAGGAAAAAGGCACGGGCCTCGGTCTCGCCATCGTCAAGAAGGTGATGGAGGATCACGAAGGCCGGCTTATCTTGGAAGACCGTAAGCCCGGGCCGGGAGCGGTCGCGACGCTGGTGCTGCCGGCGGATGCGACGGCGGAGCCGGCCGAGGTGATCGTGGCGAGGGATGATGGCTGCTGACATTCTTATCGTCGATGACGAGCCGGACATCCGGATGCTCATCGACGGCGTGCTGAGGGACGAGGGCTACAGCACGCGCCAGGCGTCGAATTCGGACGAGGCGATCGCGGCGTTCCAGGCGCGGAGGCCCAGCCTCGTGATCCTCGACATCTGGCTGCGCAACTCGCGGCTCGATGGTCTCGGCATTCTCGACGTCCTCTCCAAGGAGGAGCCGCAGGTGCCGGTGATGATGATCTCGGGCCATGGCACCATCGAAACGGCGGTCGCCGCCATCCAGAAGGGCGCCTACGACTTCATCGAAAAGCCGTTCAAGTCAGACCGGCTGCTGCTGATGGTGCGGCGCGCCCTCGAAGCCGCGCGGCTGGCGGCGGAGAATGCCGAGCTGAAGCTGCGCATCGGGGCCGAGAACAGCCTGCTGGGCGAAAGTGCTCCGATGCAGGCCCTGCGCGGGGCGATCGAACGTGTGGCGCCCACCGGTTCGCGCGTGCTGATCAGCGGGCCGGCCGGCGTCGGCAAGGAAGTGGCGGCGCGCATGATCCATGCGCTGTCCCGCCGGTCGGACCAGCCCTTCGTTGCGCTGAATTGCGCCATTCTCAACCCCAGCCGTTTCGAGGAGGAGCTGTTCGGGGTGGAAGCGGTGAACGGCCCCAATCGCGAGCCGCGCCGCGCCGGCGTGCTGGAACGCGCCCATGGCGGCACCCTGCTGCTGGATGAGGTGGCGGACATGCCGCTGGAAACCCAAGGCAAGATCGTGCGGGCCCTGCAGGATCAGGCCTTCCAGCGTGTCGGCGGCTCATCCCGCGTCAGCGTCGACGTGCGCGTGATCGCGACGACCAATCGCGACCTCCAGGCCGAGATTGCGGCCGGCCGTTTCCGCGAGGATCTGTATTACCGGCTGGCGGTGGTGCCCCTACTGGTGCCGGCGCTGCGCCAGCGGCGCGAGGACGTGCCGATGCTGGCGGAATACTTCCTCGCCCGTGCGGCGGAGAGCGCAGGCATGGCGCCGAGGGAACTGGCGGCCGATGCGATGACCGCTTTGCAGGCCTATGACTGGCCCGGCAATGTGCGTCAGCTCCGCAACCTCATGGATTGGCTGCTCATCATGGCTCCGGGTAGCGCCAACGATCCGATCCGCGCCGAAGTGCTGCCGCCCGAAATCGGCGCGCATGCGCCGAAGCTGCTCAGCCTCGAATCCGGGGCCGACATGATGGGGCTGACGCTGCGTGAAGCGCGCGACCTCTTCGAGATCCAGTATCTCCAGGCGCAGCTGCTGCGGCTCGGCGGCAACATCAGCAAGACTGCCGCTTTCGTCGGCATGGAGCGGAGTGCACTGCACCGCAAGCTGAAACAGCTCGGCGTCACCATCGACGAGCGGGGGTGACCCGCGGCCCGTGCGATCAGGCCGCGCGACCGCCGATCGGCGCTGCGATGCGCTCTTCGCTCTGTGCGACGGGGCGTGACGTCACCTCAGCGTAGAGCGCCGCGAGGGCGCGAGCCTGGTCTTCCGCCGGACGCAACACGGGGCGTTTTTCGAGCGGCCCCAGATAGCGGGCGGGGCGCGCGTCGATGTCCCGCAGCGCGGCGCGCAGCGCATCGTCACGATCGACGGGAACGACGAAGCCGCAGGCCGGCGTCACTGGCGCGCCGATGGCCCCCCGATCCGAGGTGACGACCCAGCAGCCTGCCTGCAGCGCTTCTCGGACCACGAGACCGAAGCTCTCCGGCCAGACGGAGGGGGCGAGCAGAACGTCGATATCGCGGTAGAGATCCGCGATATGGGATTGCGGCGTCTTGCCGCGGAAGGTCACCGGGGTGGTGCCCCAGCTGCTCGTCGTTTCCTGCCCCGGCAGCATGGCGTGATCGATCACCAGCAGTTCGAGATGGCGGAACGGCTCGGCGATGAGGGCCGACTGGATCAGGGGATAGCCCTTGTGCAAGCCGATCCCGCCGATATGGGCGAGGCGGACACGGCCCGTGGCGGAGGGGCTGCGCGGATGGAAGGTGATGGGCGGGAGACCGTTTTCGATGACCCGCGGGCGGCGCAGCCCGGCTTTTTCGTGCAAAGCCGCGAAGGGCGCCGAGACGGTCAGGAATTCCGCCGCGCCGTCGATCACCTGGCGCAGCAGCTGCATGCGGGCAAGGCGCCGTGCCCCGTGGCGCGCCGCTTCCTCCAGAGGGTGCCGGTAGTCGTACAGAGTGACCACGCCCGCGTCGTCGACCAGGAATTGCTGATCCGAAATCCACCAGCCGTCGTGGGCGGTGATGACATAGGGAATCTTGCGTTGCAGCGGCACCTCGCAGATCGCGGCCGTCAGGCGCTGCAGACAGTGGAAATGGATGACGTCAGGCTGGAACCGGTCGACGCAGGCGGCGAAGGCGGCGACCATCCCTTCGTCGCGGATGCGGTGGTCGATGGCTGGGTCGTCCGGCGTCGTCACCGATTGAACGGGCACGCCCTGCCACAGGGTGGTCGCGCAACGATAGGGATCGAGGCTGCCCTCGAGGGTGGTGAAGATCTCGATCTCGACATCATCGGGGAAGAGGCGCTGCAGATCGCGGGCATTGTCGCAGACGACGCGGGTGGCGCCGCCCACGGCCTGGGGTGGGAAAAAGACGTTGACGAGGAGCAGACGCTGGCGGCCTTTCCCCGCCACCAGTGCCGCCGGCCGATGGCCGAGGAGTCGGCCGAGGGATTGCGCCATCGCGGGCCGCCCGTAGCCGCGCAGGACGCGTTCCCGTGCCGCTCGGCCGATGCTGCGGCGGAGCTCCGGCTGTGTGACGAGACGGGTTAGCGCCGCGTGCCATTCCTCGGGCGTCGTCGCGAGCAGCCCGGTGCGGCCGGCCTCCACCACCTCGCGATAGGTCTCGGTTGCCGTCACCACGGAGGGAATGGCGAGTAGCGCAGCCTCCAGCCATTTGATCTCGCTCTTGCAGTCGGCGATGAGGCCGGGCTTCAGCACGGCGATCGCGATGTCCGCCGTCGCCATCACCTGCCAGTAGAGGGCGATGTCCCAGATCGGGTCGATGCGGGTGATGCGGCTGCGGAAGGGGGCGAAGCTCGGCGGCAGGGTGAGATAGCCGACGATGACGAGATCGACCTGCGGCTGTTCCTGAAGGACGCGGAGCAGAGCCGGCGCCGCGAATGCGTCGAAATCCTCATTATGAGCCTTCGTGCCGCTGCCGTAGAAAATCTTGACCCGTCCGCCGGATGCCGGCGGCGGTGCCGCGCGCAGCAGCGCCTCATGCGGTTCGTGCAGGGCGTTGCGATGCAGGAAGACCCGCTCCTTGCCCAGGACGGTTGCCATCTGCCGGGCGAGCGCGGGTGTCGAGGCAACGGCGAAATCGCAAAGCGCCATCGCGGCGCGCAACTGCGCCGGCGCGATGACCAGCGTGGCGTAAAGTGAACGTGTGATCTGGCCGCCATAGCTCTCGAAGGAGTCGGGAAAGCGTTTGGCGTCGAACATAAGATCGTCGATCTCGTAGAAGCTGGGCTTGCCGGCCGCGCGCGTGGCGTCGATCGCCTGAACGATATCGGGCGTCGCCGTGACACGATAGAAGATGACGGCGTCGAAGGTACTGAGCCGCCGCAGGAAGGCCTCGGTGTCGCTGTGAAAGTCAAAGATCGCGCTCTCAATACCAAGTGTCTCGAGCTGGGCGCGCTTCTGCTCCACGCGATAGAAGCGACATTGGCTGAGCCCGAGGTCGGCGACGATGGCGACTGAGCGCAGCGGCCGCGTGGGCAGCGTCTCGAGGTGGTCGCGATGCATCGTCAAACAGTCGAGCACGGCCATCGCCTGAGCGATCGCGGCGCGTGCCTCGTTTTCGAAACCGTGCTCCGCATACCACAGCGCTTCGGCACGCAAGGCGTCGTAGCCGCTGCGGCAGATGTCGCGCAAGCGGCGCTGCACGCCGAGGTCTCCCGGCCGTTGCTCGGCGAGCTTGCGGATGGTACCCGCCGCGTCCTGCCAGGCGCGGAGTTCGATCAGGCAGGTCGCGAGGTTGAGATAGGTCCAAATCGTATCCGAACCGGTCGTCATCAGAGCCTGGAACTGTTCCGCTGCGGCATGGAAGTTTCTTTGCCGGAACAGACAGTCGGCGTAGTGGCGGCGCGCGGTGACGTGCGTGGGGTCGGCGCGCAGCGTCGTCTCGTAGAGCCGCTGCGCGATGCCGAGTTGACCGGCGATCGCTTGTAGATCGGCGGCGGCGCGGAAGAGATCGGCATTCTCCTGATACGGTTGGGTCCCGCTGCGCTCTTCGACGATGCCGTGCACGATGCAGTGCTGCAGGAGGCGCCAGGGTCCGACGACGGTATCCGCGAGGTCGGGGTTCATCGCCGCGTAGATCTCGGGGTTGAAGCCGGTGGGGTAGTGGTCCGTCCGGTGCAGCAGCAGCTTGCCGAGAAACCGCGCCGCATTGGGCGGCTCGTCACGCGCGAGCCCGTGGTTCAGCCAATGCCGATAGACGTCTCGATCGTTCAGATCAGCAAGTTCGCGATTGACGTCCCGATAGAAAGCGGCGTCGAACAGCAGATCGAAGCGGATGGGTGCGCCGTCGTCCAGGCCCCGCATGACGAAGTGATGCAGGCATTGCGCGCCGCGGCGGAGGCCGAGCCCGCCATGCGCCACGATGTAATCCGTCGTGCTGAAGGCGGAGAGGATGTCGGTGGCGCCAATTCCGGCGGCGGCCAGAAGCTGCCGCGGTGATTGGAAGAGAGGCGCCGTCCCGGCCAGAGCTTCGGTCCGGAGGTTGAAGCTGTAGGGTGACTCGGCATCCAGATAAAGATCGCGGACGAAGTTGTGATCTTCGGGACGATAGGGGAGCCCGAGATCGCGCCCGATGGCGAGATAGTGCGCTTCGGCGATCATGTCGGCCGTTGCGCTCGGCAGCGCGTGCGGATTGAGGAGATGATACAACAGACCGTCGAAGTCGGGCGGCAGCGAGCGACCTTGACGACGGCAAGCATCGATCACCGCCTGCGCATTGGGAAAGCGATCCTCACCACGGCCGAAGGTTCGCCAATGGGCGGCGGCCTGAGCTGGCGTCAAATCGTGAAGATCGCCGTAGAAGTTGCGATAAAAATCGATGGAAAAGCCGTCATCCTCCTGCCGCGGAGGAGGTGGGCTGGCGGCGGGCGCGCTGCGTGTCGTCTTTCGAGACGGGCGCGCGACATCAAGAGCGGCGCGGGGGGCGGTCGGCTGTTTCTTGCGGTCTTTCAGGCTCATGGATGACCGGGAACTTTCGCATGGGACCGGGTAGCGAACTCAATGGGCCTATCATGCCCATGGCTTGCCCTCTGGGCGCGGCCTGGGCGCGACGATCGATGGACGTTGGCTTCGACGAGGCCCGGTCAGTCCCTCTTAGAAGGGACATGCTAAGATTGTCTTAATTGTTAAGCGGTCAGCCGCCGGTTCCTCGGCGTTTGATTAGAGCATACGTAACGGATTAACAACAAAAAATGTCGTCTTCCGGCATGGCGGCGCATCTCGCGGCGGAACGGCGCGCGCTTGTCCTGCCCGTGCCGTGGCTGCGATGCTGGAAAGGGGCTGAGCGCCTAGTCCAGCGTGCCAGGCAGCGCGATTCCCAGTCGTCCGGCGACGTCCTGAATATACTGCCAGGCGACACGGCCGGAGCGTCCGCCGCGGGTGACGGACCATTCGATGGCGCCGGCGCGCAGCGCATCGCGCTCGATCGGCAAGGCGAGCACATCGGCATAGCCTTCGATCATCGCGAAGAAGGTCGGCTGGTCACAGTTGTGGAAGCCGATCCAGAGGCCGAACCGATCCGACAACGACACCTTTTCTTCCACCGCTTCACCGGGGTTGATCGCCGTCGCGCGCTCATTGTCGATCATGTCGCGCGGCATGAGATGGCGGCGGTTGCTGGTGGCGTAAAAGAGCACGTTGGCGGGGCGCCCCTCGATGCCGCCGTCGAGCACCGATTTGAGCGCCTTGTAGTCCGCATCCTCCCGCTCGAAGGACAGATCGTCGCAGAGGATGACGAACCGTTCCGGGCGTCCCCGCAGCAGGTTGAGCAATTCCGGCAGGGTCTTGAGATCGTCGCGATGGATTTCCACCAGCTTGAAGGGGCTGACGGCGCCCGCCCGGCTCTCCGCTGCAACCGCCCCGTGGGCCGCCTTCACGAGGGAGGACTTGCCCATGCCGCGCGCGCCCCAGAGCATGGCATTGTTGGCCGACAGGCCGCGCGCGAAGCGGCGCGTGTTTTCGAGGATGAGCGCCTTCTGGTGATCCACGCCCTGGATCAGGCCGATGGGCAGCCGCGCGATCTGCGGCACGGGGGTCAGCCTCCGTTCCCCGGGCTGCCACATGAACCCTTCCGCCGCAGTGAGGTCCGGGTCCTGCGCCGGCGGCGGCGCCAAGCGGTCGAGGGCATCGGCGATCCGGGTCAGAAGATCGGTCAGGGCAGCATCCATCGGGCAGATCCGTCGCGCTCGGGTCCAAACAGGGCCGGCAAAGGGAGCGGTTTCCCTTTGAAAAGGATAGGCAAGTTCGGGCAGGGCTGCCCCCGCGCCGTGACAAGGCTTGACGAGGCAGGCGGGCGCCCTATGGTCCGCCCGCATTGGAGCCCACCGGGCGGCGCTTGTCGCTGATGCCGTCAGGTGAAACGGCTCTGCCACACTGTTACGGAACCGGATGCCCGCATGCACCTGATTTCACCGGCCTTCGCCCAGACCGCCGGAGCCAGCTCCGCCCTGGGAGGGATCGCGCAGTTTCTGCCGCTGATCCTGATCTTCGGCGTCTTCTATTTCATTCTGATCCGTCCGCAGCAGCAGAAGCAGAAGCAGCTCAAGGCAAGCCTCGCGGCCATGAAGCGCGGCGACCGCGTCGTCACCTCCGGCGGCATTCTCGGCATCGTCCAGAAGACCAAGGAAGGGTCGGACGAGATCGAGGTCGAGATCGCGCCGAACGTGCGCGTGACCGTGCTGCGCTCCACCATTTCGGCCATCGTGAAGCCGGTCGCGGCCAACGACGTGAAGCCCAGCAGCCCGCCGCCCGCCAAGGCCTCCTGATCGAAGGCTCGGCTTTCGGCCAAAGAAAAAGCCCAGGCGCCGCGGCGCCTGGGCTTTTTTGTGTCTGCGGGCCGATCAGCCGGCGGCGAGTTCAGCCTCGGCGAACTCGTAGTTCGCGAGTTTGTCGAGGTAGTTGGTCACGTAGTCCGGGCGGCGGTTGCGGAAGTCGAGGTAGTAGCTGTGCTCCCACACGTCGAGGCCGAGGAGCGCGCGGCCTTCGCCGGTCGCGAGCGGGTTCGAGCCGTTCGGCGTCTTGGTGACCTTCAGCTTGCCGTCGGCGGCGAGCACGAGCCAAGCCCAGCCGGAGCCGAACTGCGTGGTGGCGGCGGTCTTGAAGGCGTCCTTGAAGGCCTGCACCGACCCGAAATCTTCATTGATCTTGCTCTCGAGCTTGCCCGGCAGCTTGCCACCGGTCGGCGAGAGGTTCTTCCAGAACAGGATGTGGTTCCAGTGCTGGCCGGCATTGTTGAAGACCGGCGCGAGATCGCTCTGGCCGTAGGAGAGCTTCACGATCTCCTCCAGCGACTTGCCCTGCAGCTTCGCGTCCTTCTCGACGAAGCCGTTGAGCGCGGTGACATAAGCCTGGTGATGCTTGCCATGATGCAACTCCAGGGTCTCCTGGCACATGCCGGCCCCGGCCAGGGCCGAGACGTCGTAGGGCAGTGAGGGCAGCTCGAAAGCCATGATGCGCTCCATTGTTCTGGCCATGGGGACGAGGCCGCGATGGACGCACCGCGGCCGCCCCGGTCGCCGGTAACCTTATGCGGGGGGCGGGCAGCGTCAACCCGTCGCAGGGATGGAAGGCGGTGCTCACAACTTCTTGCCATCCACCGTGCCCCGGTCCATCACGCGCCGCATGCTCTCGCCCCTTGGCTCCGCGTTGCGCCGGCATGATCCGGACCGTTTCCTGACTGTGCTTTTCGCGCCCGCGCCTCTGCGGGAGCGGCTGGTGGTGCTCTACGCCTTCAATCACGAGTTGGCCCGCGCGCGTGAGGTGACGAGCCAGAGCTTGCTTGCGCTCATTCGCCTGCAATGGTGGCGCGAGGTGGTGGAGGGGCAGGACAAGCCGGGCGAGGTCTCGACACCGCTGGGGGCCCTGATCCGCGAGGGCGTGCTGGACCGCGCCACGCTGTTGGCCATGATCGAAGCCCGGGAGACCGAGGTCGACGGGGCCATGCCGGATCTCGCCGCCTGGCGACAGTGGCTTCTGGGCGGGGCCGGCAGCCTCGCGGTTGCCGCAGGGCAGGCCCTTGGCGTGACCGAGGCCTCGGTGCTCGAAGGCCTGCGGCTGCGCGGGGCGGCCTATGGCGCCGCCGGTTTGCTGCGGGCCCGTTTCGCGCTCGCGGCGCAGGGCTATGCGCCTTGGCCCGCCGATCTGCTGGCGCAGGCCGGCCTTACGCCAGAAGCGGCGGCGGCCGATCCGCAGGCACCGGCGCTGCAATCCGTGCTCGCATGTCTGCAAGACGAAGGGCGAGCTTGGCTCGCCGATGCGCGGCACAAGCCGCGGCCGTCGCGCGCGGCGGTGGCCGCTGCCTTGCCCGGCATCCTGGCGCGGCGTGATCTGCGAAAACTGCCGGCAGCCCCCCCAGGCCCGCGCGGCTTCGGTGACCGCTTTGCCGTGACCTGGGCGGGCCTTGCCGGCCGGGCTTAACGGCCGCCCGAGACGTCCATCAGAGCCCCGCTTGTATAGGAAGCGGCATCGCTCAGCAGCCAGACGATGGGTTCGGCGATTTCTGCGGGCTGGGCGGCGCGGCCGAAGGGCGTGGTCTCGCCCAGGCGTTGGGCGCGGTCGGGCTGGCCGGTTGTGGCGTGGATCTCCGTATCGGTCAGCCCCGGCCGCACCGCATTCACCCGCACCCCTTCGCGGCCGAGTTCGCGCGCCAGGCCCAGGGCCAGCGTGTCCATGGCGCCTTTGGAGGCTGCATAGTCGATGAACTCGAAGGGCGAGCCGAGGCGGGCGGAGACGGAGGAGACGATGACGATGGAGCCGCCCTTGCCGCCGCGGCTTTTGGACAGGCGCCGGGCGGCTTCCCGGGCGCAGAGGAAGGCGCCGTAGATATTGACGTCGAAGACGCGCTTCAGCCGCTCGGCCGTCATGTCCGCCAGCACGCTGGTATCGGAGGCGATGCCGGCATTGATAACGACGCCGTCGAGCGGGCCGAAGGCCTCCTCGGTCGCCTGAAACATCCCGATGACATCCGCCTCCGCGGCGACATCGCCGCGCAGCGCGACGGCCTGACCTCCGGCAGCCCGTACCCCGGCGACGACCGAGTCGGCGGCCGCCTGGTTTCCTGCGTAATTCACGCCGATCTTCCAGCCCTGCCGCCCTGCCAGCAGACAGGTGGCGGCGCCAATGCCGCGGCTGCCGCCCGTCACCAGGATCGTCTTGCTCATGCTGTCGCCCCATCGAGAAACGGCGTCACGGTGCCGAGAAATCCGGCCGGATCATCCACGTGCAGCCAGTGCCCGGCTTCCGGCAGAACCGCGAACCTCGCTGCCGGAAACAGGGCGCGGATCTCGGGCCTGGCGTCCTCCGGCACGTAGTGGGAGCGGCCGCCCGAGATGAAGAGCGCCGGGCCCTGATATTGGCCGGGCAGGGGCGGCCAGTCTTCGATGAGCGCCATCCCCCCCGCGAGTTCAGGCAGGCCGATGCGCCAGCCATTGGGCTGCGCCGGACCGAGGCGCAGATTGAGCATCAGGAAGGACCGGATCATGGCGTCCGGGATGCGCGGCGCGAGTGCGGCGCTCGCTTCGGCGCGGGTCATGCCCGGGGTGATGTCGAGCGCCAGCATGGCGGCTGCGAGGTCAGCATTCCCATGGACGTAGCGCCGGGGGGCGATGTCGGCGACGACGACACGCTCCACCAGATCCGGCCGGGTGAGCGCGAGCGCCATCGCCACCTTCCCGCCCATCGAATGCCCGAGCAGGCGGCAGTGGGGAACATCGAGGGAGGCGAGGGTCTCCGCCACGTCTTCGGCCAGGGCGGCATAGGATAGGACAGGCCCGTGCGGGCTCTCCCCGTGGTTCCGCAGGTCGAGGCCGAGCACCAGCCGGCCGCCGTCGCCCAGCGCCTTCTGGTGCTGGCCCCAGTTGCGGGCTGAGCCGAAGAGGCCATGAAGCAGCACGACGGGCGGGCGACCGTCGGCTGCCGCGCCGTACCGGATCGCATTCAGCAGCATGCGCCCGTCTCAGCCCCCAACCGTCAGCATGATCTTGCCGATGTGGCTGCGGCCTTCCATCAAGCGGTGGGCCTCGGCCGCCTGGGCGAGCGGAAAGGTGGTTTCGATCACCGGTGCGCAGCGTCCTTCGTCCAGCACGGGCCAGACGCGCTCCCGCAGGCCGCGCGCGATCGCCGCCTTTTCGGCGGCAGTCCGGGGACGGAGCGTCGAGCCCGTGATCGTCAGCCGCTTGGTCATGACGGGCATCAGATCGGCCTCGGTCAACGTCGAACCCTGGAGGAAGGCGATGTAGATCAGCCGTCCGCCCCGCTTCAGGGAGGCGATGTTGCGCGCGAAATAGGGTGCGCCGACGATGTCGAGGATGACGTCGACGCCGCGATGCGCCGTCAGCCGCGCGACTTCCGCGGCGAAATCCACCTCGCTGTAGTCGAAGGCGGCGTGCGCGCCGAGGCGTTCGGCCGCGCGCGCTTTGTCCCGGCTGCCGACGGTGGTGAAGACGACGGCGCCGAATTCGGCCGCGAGCTGGATCGCAGTGATGCCGATGCCGCCGGTGCCGCCATGCACCAGCACGCTCTCTCCCGCATGCAGCCCGCCCATCTGGAAGAGATTGGCCCAGACGGTGAACATGTTCTCTGGCAGAGCGGCGGCCTGCACCGCGGTGTAACCGCTGGGCCATGGCAGCGCCTGGCCGGCGGGCACCGCGCAGTATTCGGCGTAGCCGCCGCCATTGGCGAGGGCGCAGACCAGGTCGCCCACTGACCAGTCGGTGACGTCGGGCGCGACCGCGGCGACCTCTCCGGCGACTTCGAGACCAAGGATGGGGCTCGCATCGGCCGGCGGCGGATAGCTGCCCGCGCGCTGCAGAAGGTCCGGCCGGTTGATCCCGGAGGCGGCCACCCGAATGAGGATCTGCCCCGGTCGCAGCTCGGGCAGGGGTGCCTCGGCAAGCTGCATCACCTCGGGCCCACCGGCGCCCTGGGTCTCGATAACGCGCATGGTTTGCGGCAGGGATGGCATGGCGGCCTCAGTTGGGCTGGACGATGGTGGCACAATAGTTAAGCCCATGGCCTTTCGCCGCCAAGGCCGGCGGATTAGTCATGCGGTGTGCGGGCCGGCGCCAGCCGCCGCCCCGCAGGAGGGAGTGTCAGTGAATGGCCGCTCGTCGGCGCGATCTTCTCGGGGGGCTGGCAGCCGGGCTCGGCCTGGCCAGCGCCGGTCTGGCACCGGCGCCTGCAGCCGGGGCCGGAACGCCGCCCCGCACGCCGGAGCGCAAGACCCTGGTCGTCGGCGCGCTCTTTCCCCTGACGGGGCCGCTGGCCGCCCAGGGGAATGAATGCCTGCGCGGCGTTCAGCTCGCGACCGATCTCTGCAATGCCGGCGGTGGCCTGCTCGGCCGGGACGTGGTGCTCGCGATCGGCGATGCGACCGACCCGGACCGTGCCGTGTCCGAAGCGCGCCGGCTGATTTCGGACAAACAGCCGGTGCTCATCTTTGGGACCGGCGACAGCCTGCTCAGTCTCGGCGCGAGCGAGGCGAGCGAGGGATCGGGCGTGCCCTATTGGGAGCTGACGGGCACGATGCCCGCCATCACCACGCGTGGCTTTCACTATCTCCTGCGCCTCTGCGACACCGCGTCGAGTGTCGCCGACCGCTGCCTCGAAGCGGTGGAGACCATCGTCGCGGCCGGCTTGGACCGCCCGGCCCCGGCGCTCTTCACCGCTTTCCTCTATGCCGACGACAATTCGGGTAGCGCGCTCGACCCTCTGATTGCCGCCGCCGCGCGGCAGCGGCATCTCACCCCGCCGACCAGCATCGCCTACCAACCCGGGGCCGCGGACTTCGGCGCACTGGCCGCGCGCCTTGCGGTGATGAAACCGGATGTATTGATCCATCACGGTCGCGCCGAAGAGGTGGTGCTCCTCTTCACCGCGCTCGCCGCACGCGGCTGGCGGCCGCGGGTGTTGATCGGCGTCTCCGCGGCCTATGGCGCGACCGAGACTGCCGAGATGGTGGGGCCCGGCTTCGAGGGCACGCTCGCCGTGGGTGTCGTACCCTATGCCGTCGACGCCCGACTGGCGCCGGATGCCGAGATGATCGAGACGCTCTACGAGCAGAATTTCGGTGCGAGCCCGCGGTCCGGGCTCAGCTTCTCCCATTTCGCGGGGGCTGGGCTCTGCTTCGACATCCTTCGCCTCGCGAAGACCGCCGACAAAGACAAGGTGTTGGGCGTGGTACGCAGCCTGTCGCTGCAGAACGGGGCTCTGGCCAATGGCTGGGGGGCGCTGTTCGGCCCGGATGGTCAGAACCTGCGGGCCTTTCCCTGCCTGTCGCAGTGGCAGAAGGGCCGCCCGGTCGCTCTGCTGCCCAAGGAAGGCGCCGCGAGCCGCTTCCGCCTGCAGGGCTGAGCGCATCGCGGCGCTTCACGTTCCCGTAAGACGCACCCGCATCCTGTGGAACCGCCTCACATTGCCGCTCGGGCGGCGCTGGAAATGAGGCGCGAACACCCTACCTCCAGATGACAACAACCTGAGGTGTTCGTCATGTTGAAGTGGGCGATCATCTTCGCGATCATTGCCATCATCGCCGGCGCGCTCGGCTTCGGTGGCATCGCCGGCGCGTCCGCTGCGATCGCGAAGTTCCTGTTCTTCATCTTCCTGGTGATCTGCGTCGTCTTCCTGGTGCTGACCTTCACCGCCGCCCGACAGCTCTAGCGGGCATCGCCCGCGACGTTGGACGCCCGAACGCGGCGTGCCGGTGGTCATCCGCCGGCACGCCGTTTTCTTGAGGGCCAGGGCAAAAAAGGCGAGGCAGATGCGAAAGCGACCGTAATTTTCGTCCCGCGGTCTTACTTCTTCCATGAAGTTGTGACCTAAAGAACTGCGGCGCAGCAAATGGCGCCGAGGCGGAATGGACGGCGGCTGGACGGGCGGCGTCTGCATTTCTGTCCGTACCCCCACGGGCATCCTGCTTGCGTGCCCGGAGCGAGAGAGACCGAGGACGGCTCGCACGATGTCGACGCGCTCCCTCCCGAGCCGCAGCCGCCGTGAGCAATGGGGGGCTTGGGTCCTGCACGCGCCTCAGACGCTGCGTGCCCTCGTCCGCGCCGACGAAATCTGGCTCACCGTGCTGGCCGCGGGCATCGGGATCGGTGCCGGCATCGTCGTCGTCGTCATGAACGGCACGATCCAGATCATGCACGAGACGCTGTTCGGCATCCCGCCGGGCAGCCGTCTGAGTGCCGCCTCAGAAATCGCCATTCCCCGCCTGCTGCTGGTTCCCATGCTGGGCGGCCTCGCTCTGGGCCTGTCAGGGCTTGTCCTCGCACGCTGGCGCCCGCGCCGGGCGGTCGACCCGATCGAGGCCAACGCCCTCTACGGCGGCCGCATGTCGCTGGTCGACAGCGTCATCGTCTGCGCGCAGACGCTGGTGTCCTGCGGCGTCGGCGCCTCTGTCGGCTTGGAAGCCGGCTATACCCAGATGGGTTCGGCCATCGCCTCCTGGATCGGCCGGAGCTTTCGCCTGCGCCGGAGCGATCTGCGGCTGATGGTGGGCTGCGGTGCGGCAGGCGCGATCGGTGCCGCCTTCAACGCGCCGATGGCGGGCGCCTTCTACGGCATCGAGCTGGTCATCGGCACCTATACCATCGCCAATCTGGCGCCGGTCGTCGTGGCGTCGATCACCGCAGTCTTCGTCCAGCGGGCGCTGAGCTCCGATATTCAGCCTTTCCACTTGCAGCTGCCCACCGACTATCCGGTGGTGCAATACATCCCGATCCTCGCCCTCGGCATCATCTGCGCCTTGGTCGCCATCGCCGTCATGCGCGGTGTGACCATCCTCGAAGCCTGGTTCCGGCGCAGCCCGCTGCCTGTCTGGAGCCGACCCATGGCCGGCGGTCTCGTCGTCGGCCTCTGCGGCCTGGTGACGCCCATGGTGCTGTCCTCCGGCCACGGCGCCCTGCATGACGGCCTCGGCCTCGACTATCCGCTGCTGCTGGTGCTGACAGCCCTGGTGCTGAAATCACTCGCCTCGGCCATGTCCATCGCCTCCGGCTTCCGCGGCGGCCTGTTCTTCGCGTCCCTCTTTCTCGGCTCGCTCGTGGGGAAGGCCTTTGCCGGTATCCTCGCGCTCTTTGCGGTGGGGCCGGTCATGCCCTCTGTGGTCTATGGGCTGATCGGCATGAGCGCCATGGCGGTTGCCATCATCGGCGGGCCGCTCACCATGTGCTTCCTCGCGCTCGAGAGCACTGGCAGCTTTCCGCTGACCGTCGCCGTGCTGGCCGCCGTCATCGTCTCCTCCCTCACGGCCCGGCGTACCTTCGGCTACTCCTTCGCCACCTGGCGCTTCCATCTGCGGGGCGAGGCGATCCGCAGCGCGGTCGACATCGGCTGGGTCAATACGCTGAGCGTCGGCCGCATGATGCGGCGGGACGTGCGGACGGCGCGCGCCTCCACCACGCTCGAGGCCTTCCGGCGGGAGTTTCCGCTCGGCTCCACCCATCGCGTCGTGCTCGTGGACGACGCTGGCCGCTATGCCGGCATCGTCCAGACCGCCGAAGTCTTCAGCCCGGACATCTCGGCCGAGACGGTGGGGGAACTGCGCCACGTCGATGACACCGTGCTGACACCAGCGATGACGGTGAAGACGGCGATCGCCCTCTTCGCCGAGTCGGAAGCCGATGCTCTGGCGGTGGTCGACAGCCAGGAGACCATGCGCGTCATCGGCCTGCTCACGGAGCAGCATGCGCTTCGCCGTTACTCGGAAGAGCTGGACCGGCGGCGGCGCGAGCTTTCCGGGGAATAGGGTCCGATCTGCGCTGGTTGGGCTTGACCGGAAGGGGTGCGATGGGCCATGTGCGGCCCTCGTTTTGGAAATCAAGCGCTGGTCGAGGGCGCCGGTGCCGCAGGGGCGGCTTACGGTGGTTTGTGGGCGGCGACGGGAATTGGACCTATGGCGAAGTCGAACACCGTTCAGATCAAGCTCCTCTCCACCGCGGAGACGGGCTATTTCTACGTGACCAAGAAGAACACGCGCGCGCAGACGGGCAAGCTGGAATTCAAGAAGTATGATCCGGTGGCCCGCAAGCACGTCGTTTTCCGCGAAGCCAAGATCAAGTAATCCGACGGCGTCCGCATCGGACGCCGTTTGCGAGGCTTGAGAAAACCCCGCGCCGCCCGCGCGGGGTTTTCGCCGTTAATAGCCGGCGTCCGTGCCGATCGCTCAGGCGACGGCCTGGGCGACCACGTCGGGATGCAGGCCGATCACACGGATATAGGCCATGGCGAAGTCTGGTGGCATGCTGCGTGCCTGCTCCCAATCCCGCAGCGTTCCGACGGGCACTTTGAACCTCTCCGCGAATTCTGCCTGAGTGAGCGACAGGCGGGTTCGTGTGGTGCGAATGAGCCGTGCGCGTTGGCCGCGTTCCATTCCCTCCGCCGCCACGGGTCGGTCCTCGGGATCGGACGGATCAGCTGGCAGCACGATAGGCTCTTTCTTCACCGCTATTGCTCCTCCGCACTGAGATGAACCGCGGCCCGGTCGCGCGCCACACGAAAACGCCAGTGTAGAGCTTTCCCGCAACCAGACCGATGACCTTGTGGCGATCCTCTCCGTCGACCGCCCGGATAGTCGGCAGGATGAGGTGGCGCTCGTCCCGGAAGATCTCGTCCCCAAAGGCCAGCGATACCTGGTGTCTCGCGCGGTTGAGGGCGTCCTTCGCAGGGTCGGACCGGTCTGTCACACCAGAAACGTAATACGGGATTTCCGTATAAACAAGCGCTTCAGGCGAGCCCTGCGCGCAGCAGGTCGTGGATATGAACGAGGCCCACCGGCTTCTCGTCCTGCACCACGAAGATGCAGGTGATGCGCCGCTCGTTCATCCGGGCCAGTGCCTGCGCCGCGAGATCGCCCGGCGCCATGATCTGCGGCCGCCGGCCCATAGCCTGTTCCACCGGCATGTCAACGAAGCCGCCGCGGAAGGCGCGCCGCAGATCGCCATCGGTCAGTGCCCCCACCAGATGCCCGGCCTCGTCCACCACCGCGGCGATGCCGAACCGCTTGGAGGTCATCTCCACGATGCCTTCAGACAGTGTCGCCCCGCAGGACACGACGGGCAGTTCGGTGCCGGTATGCATGATCTGCCCCACCGTGAGCAGGCGTGCCCCGAGCTTGCCGCCGGGGTGGAAGCGCTGGAAGTCGCTGGCCGTGAAGCCCCGGCGCTCGAGCAGCAGCACGGCCAGCGCATCCCCTGCCACGAGCTGCATGGTGGTGCTGGTGGTGGGTGCCAGGCCGTTGGGACAGGCTTCCTCGGCGTCCGGCAGCAGCAGCGTATGATCCGCCGCCCGACCCAAGGCGCTCTGGGCGCGGGCGGTGATGGCGACCAGCTTGATGTCGAAGCGCCGCGTATAGGCCACGACATCGGCAAGCTCCGGCGTCTCGCCGGACCAGGAAAGGGCGAGCACGACATCGGTGGGGCTGATCTGGCCGAGATCGCCGTGGCTCGCCTCGGCGGGATGCACGAAATGACTCGGGGTTCCCGTGCTGGCGAGGGTCGCCGCAATCTTCCGGCCGATGAGGCCCGACTTGCCCATGCCGGTGACGATGACGCAGCCGCTTTGCTCGATCAGCGTCACCACATCGGCGAAGGTCTCGTTCAGCCCGTTCGGCAGCGCGGCTTCGAGGGCTTCGAGGCCGCGCCGTTCGGTACGGATGGTGCGAAGAATGCTCTCGGTAACGGTTGTCATGCGCGGGCTCCGGCCGCCTGTTTAGGCGAGCCGGGCGCCGCGGTCGAGCCGGAGGTCAGAGCAGCTGCGGTGCGCGGCGATGCTGCGTCGCCTGCTCATAGGCATAAGCTTGCCCCAGCAGCTCGGCCTCGCTCCATTTCGGCCCGACGAAGATGAGGTTGAAGGGCGCACCGGAGGCATGGGCGCCGGCAGGCACGGTGACGCCGGGAATGCCGGCGATGTTGATCTCGCTCACCGTCGTCTCGTCGATCCGCCCGCCGCTGTGCAGACCGGCGAGCGGCGTGCGCATCTGCGGGAAACACAGGCCGTCGAGCCTATGCGCGGCGAAGACTGCGCCGAAGATCTCGAGATAGGCGGCCCGCGCCTCGACGAAATCCGAGAGATCGGGCGGCAGGCTCGGATTGGCGAGGCAGGCGGCGAACTGGCGCTGATAGGTCATGTAGTGCAGCGCGCCGCCCGGGGCGAAGGCATCCTGCGCCTTGGTCGCTTCGGCGAATTCCGCGAAGGTCTTGAGTGCCGCCGAAGGGCCGAGCCGCTTCAGATATTGTTCGAGATCGTAGGGCACGGATTCCATGCCGCGGGCATCGAAATCCTGCCCTGGCACGGTCTGGCGGCGGAGTTCCGCAAAGCCGGAACCGGCAAAAGGGTCTTCCACAAGGATCGCGCCGAGCGCCTTCAGCTCCTCCTGCGTGCGGGCATAGAGGGCGGCCGTCTCCTCCGACAGCGGCTGGTTGCGCCAGCCCGCGCCATAGAGGCCGATGCGCTTGCCGGCCAAAGCGTCCTTCGAAAGCTTGGAGGTATAGCCACCCTTCGGCATGTGGCCGACGCAGGCGATGGTCTTCGGGTCTTCGGCGGTGAAGCCCGCCAGCACGTCCAGACACAGCGCCGCGTCGCGCACGCAGCGGGCGATGGGGCCGACGACGTCGCGATGGGCGGACAGCGGCACCACGCCGGCATTGGGTACCAGGGCATGGCTTGGCTTGATGCCGACGAGCCCCTGGGCGGAGGCCGGGTTCTGGATCGAGCCACCGGTCTCCTCGGCAAGGCCGAGCACGGCGAGGCTGGCCGCAACGGCGGCGGCGGTGCCGGTGCTGCTACCGCCGGGCAGCAGATCGGGGGCTGCGACGTTCAGCGTGGGGCCGGCAAAGCTGTCATTCGCGTCCGCCCCCGTATGGCTCAGCACGGGCACGTTGGTCTTGCCGAGAATGACGGTATCCGCCGCCTTCATGCGGGCGACCACGGGGCTGTCACGTTCCGGCATCAGATCGGTGCCGCCGGTCTTGCTGTAGAGTTGCGCCCAGCCGGCGGTCGACGGAAAGCCAACCATGTCCATCGGGTCCTTCACCACCACCGGGATGCCGGCCAGCGGCCCGAGCGTCTCGCCCGCGGCGCGGCGGCGATCGACCGATCGCGCCGTCTCCAGCGCATCGGGGTTGAGGAACAGGATGGCGTTGTACTTCGGGTTGTAGTCCGCGATACGGTCGAGAAAGGCCTGGGTAAGGGCTTCGGAGGTGATGGCGCCGCTCGCCATTGCGGCCTGAGCCGTTTCGACCGTGAGTTCGACGAGGTCGATGGCGGGCACTGTGTTGTCGGTCATGTCGTGGAGGACTCCAAACCGGATGACGGGAAGGCGGTAATCCGCCCGAAGCGTTACAATGCAAATTGCCGGCCGTTGGACGCTTCAGCGCGTCCTTTGCCCTATGCGCCGCGCCCTGGTGGTGGCGTCGCCCCGGACACCGCTAGGCTCACCGCGCACATGAACAGGGACAGCCGAGCATGGCACGCTCCTTCCGTCTGGTGGACGTTTTCGGCAGCGGCGATTTTTCGGGCAATCCGCTCGCCGTTGTGGCGGCGGCGGAGGATCTCGACACCGAGACGATGCAGCGCATCACCCGTTGGCTGAACCTGTCCGAGACGACCTTTCTCCTGCCGCCCACCACTAACGAAGCGGATTACCGGGTGCGCATCTTCACCCTCGCCCGCGAACTGCCCTTTGCGGGGCACCCGACGCTCGGCACTTGCCACGCCTGGGTCGAGTCCGGCGGCCAGCCGAAGCAGGCGGGTTCCATCGTGCAGGAATGCGGGGCCGGTCTGGTGACGGTGCGCCGGACGGAACAGGGCTACGCCTTCGCGGCCCCGCCTCTCGTCAGGAGCGGCCCGCCGACCACGGCCGAGATCGCCGAGGCTGCCACCGTGCTGCGAATCGATCCTGCCGCGATCCTGGATGCGGCCTGGGTGGACAACGGGCCGGGCTGGCTCGCCATCATGCTCGCCTCTGCCGAAGCTGTTCTGGCCGTGCGGCCGGAGGCCGCGCCCGGCCGTCAGGTCGATATCGGGCTGATCGGCGCCCATGCGCCCGGCGGTGACGCGGCCTGGGAAATCCGCGCCCTCTTCTCGAATGCGGAAGGGACGGTGATCGAAGATCCGGTGACGGGCAGCCTGAACGCCTCGATGGCGCAGTGGCTCTTCGCCACCGGTCGGGCGGAGGGGTCTTACGTCGCGGCACAGGGTACCGCACTGGGCCGCGAGGGGCGCGTTCAGATCGAGCGGGACGCGGAGGGCACCATCTGGGTGGGTGGGGCGGCGCGCACCCTTTTCACCGGCGAAGGCCTCTTCTGATCGTCACGGCATTTCCGTTGCTTTCGCTGGAGAAATTTTCCTAGATCCGGAAGAGGTCGGCCCGCCTCGCGGCTGAGGCCCGACGGTCTTCAGGAGATGGACGATGCACGCTTCCGACGGCAGCCGGTTTCGCGACGAGATCATTCTCCTCGCGCGCATCCTTCTCGTGCTGCTCTTTCTGATCTTCGGCTGGGGCAAGATCACCGGCTTTTCCGGCACCGTCGGCTACATGGCGCATTCCGGCCTGCCCTTGCCTTGGGCTGCGGCCATCGTCGCCATCCTGGTCGAGGTGGTCGTCTCCCTCGCCATCCTCCTCGGCGTCTGGACCGGGCCACTGGCCCTGGTGATGGCTGCCTACACCCTGGCGACCGCCTTCATCGGCCATCCCTATTGGACGATGAGCGGCATGGCCGCCTTCGAAGCCGAGATCAATTTCTTCAAGAACGTGAGCATCGTCGGCGGCTTCCTGCTGCTCTTCGTCACCGGGCCTGGCCGCTACGCCCTGCGCCGCTGATCGCGCGGCCTGATCCAGGGGATCATGCGCCCGAGCACGCCGTCACCCCGCCCGTAATGGTGGTAGAGGGCGATGAGCGCGTGCCCACCCGCGACCGCGATGATCGCCCAGGCGGCCCAGAAATGGACGATGGTCACTGCCACGTGCAGTGGGCGGTCCACGGCCATCGGGGAGGGGATGCTGGCCACCCAGAAAAAGTTCAGCGGGTGATCGGAGGTCCAGCGTTTCAGCGGGCCGGTGACGATCATGGTGAGCAGCAGCAGGTAGAGCAGGCCATGGCCGGCATGGACGAGATGCCGATGCCCGGGCTGGGGCAGGCGCCGGCCGCCGACGCTTCGCCACAGCACCCGCGTCACGACGACGACGACCAGAAGGCAGCCGAGCGAGACATGGAGGCCTTCCATCGTCTCCCGCACCTCCCCCCGGGGCACGAAGCTCCAGAGTTCGGCGAGAGCGAAAAGGGACACAACCAAGGAGGCCGTGAGCCAGTGCAGGGTGATGGTCAGAGAATCGTAATGCCCTTCCAAGTCTGTGCGGTGCGTCGGCATCGTCTCATGGTCGAAAGCATCGGGCATGCGAGTTCCTTTGCGGTTGCGCCGAACTTAGCGCGTCCTCGGGTAACACGGTGTTTCGGACTTTATTCCGCGCGTTAAGGTATGACCGGAGCCGCCTGGTGCAACATGGCCGGCCGCACCGCGCCCAGCCGGAGGCGCGCTTCGGTGCCGCCGCCGGCGCGCGGGCCAAGCTGAAGGCCCCCGCCATGCAGGGCGGCGATTTCCGCGACGATTGCAAGCCCGAGGCCGGCGCCGCCCTCCCGCGCCTGGTTGCCCCGCTCGAAAGGTTGCAGCAGCCGGTCTGCCTGGTCCGGCGGAATACCCGGCCCGCGATCCAGCACCGCGATCTCTCGCGGCGCGCGCAGCGCCACTTCGACCGTGCTGCCGCGCGGGGCGTAGCCGATGGCGTTTTCCAGCAGATTGATAAGGGCCAGCAGCAGGGCGGCGCGGTTGCCCGTGACGGAGAACGTGGCCGCGCCGCTCAGTTCCAGGTCCACCCCTTCGCGGATGGCGAGGGGCGCGAGACCCGCCACCGCTTCGGCCGCCACCCCATGCAGATCGACCCGTTCGGAGAGATCGAGCGGCAGGCTCTCGAGCCGGGCCATGCGCAGGAGCTGGGAGACGAGACGGCTCATGCGATCGGCGTCGTGGCGCAGGCCGCGCACGGCATCCCCATCTTCCATCCCATCCAATCGCGCGGTCAGCACCGCGAGTGGCGTGCGCAGGCCGTGCGCCGCCTGGGCCATGAAACTGCGTTGGGTGGCGATGGTGCGCTCCAGCCGGCTGAGCGCTTCGTTCACGGCATCGACCAGCGGGGTCACTTCCCGCGGCAGGCCTTCGGCCGGCAGATGGAGGCCAGGCTCCCCCGGGCGGATCGCGGCAGCCGCCGCAGAGGCGCGGGTCAGGGGCCGCAGTCCGCGCTTGAGCGTCATGATGCTGACGGCGAGCATCAGCAGCCCGATGGGCAGGAGCAGCCAGAGGGCGGCACCGAGAAAATGGGTGATCAGACTGTCGACGATCGCCTCGGTCTGATCGCGCCCCTGGAGGACGACGATCAGCCGCCCGGCCTCGGGGCGGGCGAAGCCCATCAGGCCCTGTGGGTGGCCCGGCATGGCGGGCAGGCGGAAGAAGCCTGGGGTCACGGGATCGGGCAGGAGCGGCTGCAGCCGCGCCGCCTCGCCCGAATCCGAGGTCGCGAGCAGCCGCCCCTGAGTACCCAGGATGAGAAAGACGGTGTCGCCATCGGAGAAGCGGAAGCGATCGGTCACCGTGCCGGGCAGGGTGACGGGCTGGTCTGCCGGGCCCGGCGGCAAGTGGCGGTGCAGGAACTCCGCCTGCTGCTGCATGGCGGCATCGTCGAGATCATGCAGCGTGGCGAAGGTCCGCCAGGCGACGGCGGCGGCCGCGAGGAGGATGGCGCAGATCATGACCGTCGCCAGGCGCCAGGCGAGGCGGGCGGTGAGCGACCAGGGGCGGGGGCGGCCTCGGCGCAGCCTCACGCGGGTTCGGCCATGAGATAGCCGACGCCGCGGATGGT
This sequence comes from Acidisoma sp. 7E03, assembly GCF_054665075.1. Lineage (NCBI taxonomy): Bacteria > Pseudomonadati > Pseudomonadota > Alphaproteobacteria > Acetobacterales > Acidocellaceae > Acidisoma > Acidisoma sp. 7E03. The sequence continues at coordinate 369,103 of NZ_BAAFHE010000003.1, read as the reverse complement.
GTGGATGACCGGAGTGGCGCCCACGTCCTGCAGCCGCCGCCGCAGCCGGTGAACCAGCACTTCCAGCGCATTGGAGCCAAGTTCGCGGTCCAGGCTGTAGAGCCGCTGTTCCAGCACTTCGCGGGCGACCACCGCACCTTGCTGGCGCAGGAGAATTTCGAGCATCGAGGTTTCCCGCGGCGTGAAGGCGATGTCCTGGGCGCCGACGCGCACCTGCCGGCCCACCGTGTCGAGCGCCAGATTGCCGAGGGTGAGGGTGATGCCGAGCGCCGCATTCGGCCGCCGCAGCAAAGCGCGGATGCGGGCGACCAGTTCAGGCATGTGGAAGGGTTTGACGAGATAGTCGTCCGCCCCGGAATCGAGACCGAGGACGCGATCCTCCGGACCGTCTCGCGCCGTCAGGATGAGGATGGGCAGGCTCGCCCCGTCCCGCCGCATTTCCCGCAACAGGGTGATGCCGTCACCATCCGGCAGGGCCAGATCGAGAATGGCGGCGTCGTAGGAGACGACGGCGAGATAATCCCGCGCCTCGGCCAGGCGCGCCGCAAGATCCACCGCGAAGCCACTCCGCTCCAGCGCGCCACGCAGCAGCGTGCCGAGTTCCGGTTCATCCTCGACGACGAGCAGCCGCATCTCTCCCGGTCCCTCCGAAGGCCGGCAGCATGGGCTGCGCAGCTTACAGGAACCTTAAGCGCAGTCAGCCAAATCACGAAGTAGAGGGCGCCGCACAACAGCCTCCGCCTGTCAGGTTGTCGTAAGCGCGCGCCGGATAAGAGCGCCACCGTGGCAACGCGAAAGGTGCGCCGGATGAAGCGTCTGATGATCAGAATGGCGGTGGTGACGGCGATCTTGGCGCCGGGCGCAGCCGTCGCCGGCCTCGCGCTCGCTCCCATCATGCGCAGTTGGAACCATGAAAGACGTCAGGTCGAGGCGATGCTGAACGGCAACCGCCCCTATGACCAAGCGGCCATCGCTGCGGCCATTCGGGCCTACGTTTCGGATGCGAGCATGGTGGCGAGCCACGTCAACGGCAGTTCGGCCACCGCGCGTGACTTTGCAGACCGCTTCCGCCAGTTCGCGCAAACCGCAACGATTGCCGGCCGGAATACCCAGTCGGCTGCGGCCTTCCGTCCGCATTTCGCGCAGTTGATGAGCGAATGCAGCGCCTGCCACGCCCGCTTCAACAATTGAGGTCCCGATGAGCTTCATCAATCCGCAGCAGGTGCTGCGCCGCGGCGTGCTGTCGCGCGAGGCCGTCTATCAAAGCGTCACCTTCGACGGCGAACGCCGTTCGCATGCCACCCGCATCCTCCATCTCCTTCTGCTGCTTTCCGTGGTCAACCAGCTGGTCAGCAGCCAGTTCATGAGCCGGCCCTTCCCGGGGGAGGCGCCCTCCACCCTCTACGCCCTGCACGAATATATCGGCATGGCGAGCTTCGGCTTCGTGCTGCTCTTCTGGCTCTGGACGCTGGTGCGGCGCGGTGAGACGAAACTGGGCCGCCTTTTCCCCTGGTTCTCGCCGCGCGCCATCGCGGCCGTGCTCCGCGATGCGCTGCATCAGGCCCAGAGCCTGCTGCGCCGGGATTTTGCGGCGCATAGCGACGGCGCGTTCGCGAGCGCCGTACATGGGCTCGGCCTGTTGACGCTGACCGCCATGGCGGCGACCGGCACTGTCTTCTTCCTGGTGTCGGGGTCCGTCGGTGGGTTTGCCCTCGATCTGCATCAGACGATCGCCAATCTGATGTGGATCTATCTCTTCGGCCATGCCGGCATCGCCGTGCTGCACCACCTGCTCGGGCACGACATCCTGCGCCGCATGTTCTGGATCCGGCGGGGGATCACCATCACGACCCCGAAGCATCGGCCGATGCAGAACCGCCAAGGCAGCCGGGCGGAGGTGTGAAGGCTCAGGCGAGGGCCGGGCGCGTCGCCGAGAGATAGGCCATGCGCTCGGTCATCGGATATTGCCCTTCCTCAATGACCGGCCGCAGCGACTCTTCGAAAAGACGCCGCTCGGCTTCGCTGAAGCGGTCCCGTAGGATGGTGCCGAGCGTGGGCGCCAGGGGATGCGGCGAGATGGCGAGGAAGGTCTGCCAGGCGATCGGCCGTGGGCTTTCCACCTGGATGTGCAATTGCAGATCGAGATCGGTGAAGCCGGCATTCTGGGCGAGGCGCAGCAAGTCCCGCTCGGTGAAGTTGGTCATCGGCGTTTCTTCGAGCACCGCCAGGCTGTCGGGATATTGCGCGGCCTTCCAGCGGTGCAGCAGGGGCAGCAGCCGGTCCGGATTTTCCGGCGTGCGTTGATCGAGCACGGTGCGCAGGGCGATGGCGTTGAGGGCATCGTCCCGCATCACCGGTTCGGCGATGGAGAGGCGCCCACCGGGCTTCAGCACGCGGAAGGCCGCGCGAAACGCGGCGGCTTTGTCCTGCACGTAGGAGAAGACGGAGCGCGCGGTGACGGCGTCGGCCGTCGCATCCTCCACCAGGGCGAGATGCTCGGCCTTCGCGCCGAGCAGACGGCAGCGATCGGCGACGCCGCGTTGCGCCACGATCTCTTCGACCAGACGGATAATCGACGGCGAACTGTCGGTCAGGGTGACGGTGAGTTGGCCTCCCAGCCGTTCCAGCGCGCGGAAGGCGACGAGCCCGTCCCCTGTCCCAACGTCGAGGAGGTGGGCCCCGGGAACCAGCCTGGCGCCATCCAGCACACGATCAGCATAGCTCAGCAGGCGCTCTTGCAGATGCGTCCGATAGATCGCGTCGTCACCGTGGCGTTGGTGCAGCAGCCAGACGGCCCAGTGGTCGAAGAGGGCGGTGGAGTCGGTGGCGGTCATGTGGCTCGGAAGGGCCCGTCCCGGCGCGAGAGGAAATTCTCGTCGCTTTTACGGCGACAAGGTTTCGCAAAGCATAACGCGTGGCCAAGGCTCAGAGGCCGAGCGTGCCGAGCAGGGCGAGGAGCAGCACGATGCTCCAGGGAGGCGCCTGCCATAGCGTCAGCAGCAGAAAGCCCAGCGCGGCGACGGCGACGTCGGCTGGTGCGTGCACCGCGCTCGTCCAGATCGGCGTGTACAGGGCAGCGCCGAGCAGGCCGAGCACGGCTGCATTGGCGCCGCGCATCGCGGCTTGCGCCACTGGGCGGCGCCGCAGCCCATCCCAGAAGGGCAGGACGCCCACGAGCAGCAGCATCCCGGGCAGGAAGATCGCGGCGAGGGCGCAGGCGGCCGAGACGAGCTGGGCCGGCAGGGCCTGATGCGCCGCTTGCGCCGTGGCGGCGCCGAGATAGGCGGCGATGGTGAAGAGGGGACCGGGTACCGCCTGGGCCAAGCCGTAGCCGGCGAGGAAGGCGGGCTCGCCGATCAGGCCCGGCGTCACCAGCCGGGTCTGCAACAAGGGCAGCACGACATGGCCGCCGCCGAAGACGAAGGCGCCGGCGCGGTAGAAGGCGGCGAAGGGGCCGGGCAGGCTTGCCGGGACCAGGAAGAGCAGCAGGAAGAGCAGGAGCGCGACGCCGGCGACCCCGCGGGAGAGGGGCGAATAGACCTCACCCGTCACCGGCGCGGCCAAGCCGCGGCACAGCCATAGGCCGGCCAGTGCGCCGCCGGCGATGACGCCGAGCTGCGTCACGCTGGAGGGCAGGAGGAGCAGCAGGCAGAAGCTCGCGAGGCCGATGGCCGCGCGCGGCCGGTCGGGGGTGAGGGCGCGTGTCATGCCCCAGACGGCCTGGGCGACGACGGCAAGGGCCACGAGCTGTAGACCATGGAGCAGCGCCTCGGCCCGCGGCCCATCGAGGACGCCGGCGAGCAGTGCGCCCAGAAAAAGGAGGAGGGCGGAGGGCAGAGTGAAGCCGGCCCAGGCCGCAAGCCCGCCGGTGAGGCCGCCGCGCCGCTGCAGCCCGATGGCGAAGCCGAGCTGGCTCGAGGCCGGGCCCGGCAGGAAATGGCAGAGGGACAGGAGATCCGCGAAGGCCGTTTCCTCGATCCAGCGACGCCGGACGACGAATTCCTGGCGGAAATAGCCGATATGGGCGGTGGGGCCGCCGAAGGAGGTGAGCCCCAGCCAGAGAAAGGCGAGGAAGATGTCGCGTAAGCGGCCGGCTTGCATCCATGGTCCCGATGGCTGTGGCAGCCGTGGCTACCCGTGATCCATCCATCCGCCTTGCCGCGTTTGGCGGCAGTGCGCCAGAGACGTTTTCATGGCCGGCGGCGCCAGACTCCGCGCTGCCGGTCTAATGCAGCGTCTCCAGGCCGAGCCGGTGCCGGTTGCGGATGGTGATCTGCGCGCCCTTCACCGCAATGATTCCACCGCGCTTGAGGTCGGATAGGCAGCGGGACACGGTTTCGATGGTGAGCCCGAGATAGTCGGCCATGTCGCCGCGGTTCATCGGCAGATCCACGGTGCCGAGGGGCGTGTCCTGCAGCCGCTCGCTCATTTCCAGCAGGAATGCCGCGACCCGTTCGGCCGCCGTCATCCGCCCGAGCAGCAGAAGCCGCCGCCGCATGGACTTGGCCTGGCGGGTAAGATGGCGCCGGAGACGAAGGGCGAAGCCCGCATCTTCCTCGGCGAGCAGCTCGACGGTGGTGAGCCGCAGGCGGCGGATAGTGCAGCAGGTCACCGCTTCCGCGGCAAGCTCGTGCTCACCGACCGCTTCCAGGCCGAAGATGTCCCCCGGCAGGAGGAATTCGCCGACGTGCCGGCGCCCATCTTCGAGCCGCTGCACGCTGCGCACACAGCCTTCGACGACTTCGAAACAATGGTCCGCGGCATCGCCCTGGGCGACGATTTCGGCGCCCTTCTCGACGTGGACGAGGGTGCCGGCACTCCCGGCCGAACCCAGCATGGAGAGATCGCGACGCGGCTGTGCCGTCTCGATCATCGCGCCGATTGCGGCGAGGGTGGTGAGGCGCGCCGTCGCCGGACGGGTGGGAGAAGAGGCCGAGGACGCAAACATGGGCGCTTGTCTCCGAATGACTGGGACCGGGCGGAGAATGCCGTGCGCCGGGGAGCGCCTAAATTCGTTTGGCCGCGTACGCGGAATTACCTATTTTCGGCTGCGATCGTGACGGGCGGTGGGCGGCGCATTCCGCTCGCGTCGTTACGGAATGATCCATGCGGCATCCCTCTTGCGGTGCCTGATGCCGTCGATGAGGATTGACGAATGAACCTGGCGCAGACGGTCCATGTCGTTGATGACGACGAGGGAGTGCGCCTGTCGCTGGAGTTTCTGTTGCGGTCCGAGGGTTTGACGACGGCGACCTACGGCAGGGCGCAAGATCTGCTGTCTGCGCAACTCTCCCCCGCGGGCTGCGTGCTCACTGATTTCCAGATGCCCGGCATGGATGGTCTGGAATTGCAGAGCCGGCTGGTGGAACAGGGGGTGCTGCTGCCGGTCATCGTGATGACAGGGTTCGCGGATGTGCCGGCCGCGGTTCGCGCCATGAAGGCGGGCGCCATCGACTTCCTCGAAAAGCCCTTTGCCGATGATCATCTGCTGGGCGCGGTGCGGCGTGCCCTGGCCCAGAATCAGGTGGCGCTCGCTGCGCATCAGGCGTCGGAGCGGGCGCGCGAGCGCGTCAGCAGCCTCACGCCCCGCGAATCGGACGTGCTCGCGCTGCTGGCGGAAGGGCATTCCAACAAGGAGATGGCGCGCATCCTCGGGACCAGCCCGCGTACCATCGACGTCCACAGGGCGCGCGTCCTGCAGAAGCTTGGGGTCGACACGCTGCCGGATCTCGTCCGGCTCGTGATGGCGGCGCGGTCGGCAGATCAGGGGGCGGCGCGCAGCCGGGATGGAGACGGCCATGCAGGAGCCTGACGCCACGGGCAGCGAGCAGGCCTTCCTGGCGGCCATCGTCGCTTCGTCCAACGATGCGATGATTGGCAAGGACCTCACCGGCCGGGTGACCTATTGGAATGCGGCGGCGGAGCGGCTTTTCGGCTTCGGCGGGCCGGAGATCATCGGCCAGTCGATCAGCCGCATCATCCCGCCCGACCGAAGTGGAGAGGAGCTGTCGATCCTCGACCGGGTCGGGCGCGGCGAATATCTCCGCCATTTTGAAACGACGCGCCTCACCAAGGACGGGCGGATCATTCCGGTGTCTCTGACGCTCTCGCCCATCCTCGATGCCGCGGGGCGGATCATCGGCATTTCCGACATCGTGCGCGACCTCAGCGCGACGCAGCAGCTCGCGGCGGATCTGCAGCAGCGCGAGGCCTTGCTGCGGTCGATCCTCGACACCAATCCGGACGGATTCGTGGTGATCGACGGGCGCGGCGCGATCAAGTTCTTCAGTCACGCGGCCGAGCGCATGTTCGGCTACACGGCGGAGGAGGTCGCGGACCAGAACGTCGCGATTCTGATGCCGGAGCCCTATGCCGCGGCGCATGAGCGCTACATGGACCACTATATGGAGACGGGGGAGCGGCGCATCATCGGCATCGGCCGCGTCGTCGCCGGGCGGCGCAAGGATGGCACCACCTTCCCCATGGACCTGCAGGTCGGAGAGGCGCGGGTTCCGGGTGAGCGCCGCTTCACCGGCTTCGTCCGCGATCTGACGGAGCGCGAGGAACGGGATCGCCGGCTGGCGGAGCTTCAGTCCGAACTCATGCACGTCGCCCGGCTGAGCGAACTGGGGCAGATGGTTTCGGCCCTGGCGCATGAGGTGAACCAGCCTCTGACGGCCGTGTCGAACTACCTGCGGGGCATGCGCCGCCTGCTGGACGAGCACTCCCATCCTCTCTTGCCGCAAGCCCTGGAGCGGGTGACGGAGCAGACGGACCGGGCGCGGGCAATCATTCAGAGCCTGCGCAATCTCGTGAAGAAGGGCGATCGGCCCCGGTCGGTGGAGAATCTCGAAGACCTAGTGGTGGAAACCTCGGCCCTGGTCCTCGCCGGGAGAAATCGCCGCGTGAACCTCACAATCGGGATCGAACCCGAGGCCCAGAGGGTGATGATCGACCGGGTGCAGGTTCAGCAGGTCTTGCTCAATCTCATGCGCAACGCCGTGGAGGCGATGGAGGCCGAGCCCGTGCAGCGTCTCGCCGTCCAGGCGACGCGGACGGGGGATCGCGTCGGCGTCACAGTCGCCGATACCGGGCCAGGCCTGAGCGAGACGGTACAGGCCCGGCTCTTCCAGCCCTTCGTCACCACCAAGGCGGACGGTCTCGGGGTCGGCCTCTCGATCTGCCGCACCATCATCGATGCGCATGGCGGACAGTTGACGGTCCGCAGCGCACCGGGCGAAGGAACGACCTTCGCCTTCAGCCTGCCCGCGGCCGCAGCAGCGCCAGCCGACGATCTGATGTAGATCAAGGCTGGCGATCTCCCCGCACGTGTAGACAGGGGCTGACGCTGGGGCAGTATCATCGTAAGCCCAGGGCAGGAGCGGTCAGGGTGTGATGGATCAAAAGACGACCGGCGAGGTCGCCGTGGTGGACGACGACGCGGCGGTGCTTGAATCATACCGTTTCATGCTGGAACTGGCCGGCTTCCGCGTGGCGACCTTCAGCTCTGCGCTCGATTATCTGGCGGCGACGGCTCAGCTCGCGCCCAACTGCATGATCCTCGACCAGCACATGCCGATGATGACCGGGCTCGAGCTTGCCGAACGGCTCAAGGGCGGTGCGCAGGACGTCCCGATCATGCTGGTGACCGCCGCACCCAGCCCGACCATCCTGGAACGGGCGGCCGAGCTTGGCATCACCAAGGTGCTGGAAAAGCCGCCGAGCGAGGACGAACTGGTGGCCTTCGTCGAAAGCCACCGCTGAGCGCAGGCGCTGGGCGTTCCACGTCACCATGATGTCACGCGTAGACATCTAGATGTTTATGCGTTGATCCACTAGCAAGGTGCCGCGGCTCAGCGGGCGCCTCGGCGCTCTGGCCGCCGCGGGCCGGGCGCACCGGTCCTCCAAGGTAGGACCGTGCGATGACGAAGCTCTCCGAGACGCCGCTCATCCACCCAACGGCGCGCGTGATCAACGCCGTGCTCGGGCGCTATACCGAGATCGAGGCCGGTTGCACCGTCGAGGACTCCGAGATCGGAGATTATTCCTACACGATGCAGAATTGTCAGATCTGGAACACGCGGATCGGCAAATTCGCGAACATCGCGGCCAGCACGCGGCTGAACGCCACCAACCACCCGATCGGCCGCGCCTCCCAGCACCACTTCACCTATCGCGCGGGGGATTACTGGCCGGATGCCGCCCATGAGGAGGCCTTCTTCGCGGCCCGGCGCGCCCGCCGAGTCACGATCGGTCACGACACCTGGATCGGCCATGGCGTCACGGTGGTGCAGGGGGTGAGCGTCGGGAATGGCGCGGTGGTCGCTGCCGGTGCTGTCGTCACCAAGGACGTCGCGCCCTATACCGTAGTGGGGGGCGTGCCGGCCCGGCTGATCAAGCCGCGGTTCGATCCGGCGCTCGGTGCGCGGATGGACCGGCTCGCCTGGTGGGACTGGCCGCATGCGCGGCTGCGCCAGGCGCTGCAGGATTTCCGGGATCTGCCGGCTGCCGATTTCCTGACGAAATACGAAGCCGAGGCCGCCGCCTGAGCGGGGCCTCGGCCCAGCATCAGATGTCCAGATTGGCGACCTTCAGCGCGTTGCCGACGATGAAGTCACGCCGCGGCTCCACGACGTCACCCATCAGCGTCGAGAACACCTGCGCTGCCTCCTCGGCGTCGCCGATCTTGACCTGCAGCAGCGTGCGCAGCTTGGGATCGAGCGTCGTCTTCCACAGCTGATCGGGGTTCATCTCGCCGAGACCCTTGAAGCGCTGGATGGTCAGGCCCCGGCGGCCATGGGCCAGGATCGCCTCGAAGGCGGCGGCGGGGCCAGCGGCCTTCTCCTCCCGATTGTCGAGCTTGAGCACGGCGGCTTTCGCGAACTCCGCCGCGATGCGGGCGCGGCGCTCCGTGAGCCAGCGGGCATCGGCGCTGCGCAGCGCCGCCGCATCCAGCGTGTAGCGCTCGCCCACGCCACGCACGCGGCGGCCGACGGTGATGCCGCTCATCATGTCGCCGGTGCCGATCCAGCCGGCTTCGCCATCCAGCAGCAGCGCGTTGAGGCGTTCGGCCAGCGTCTTGGCTTGGGCCAGGGCGTCCTCGTCGTTGCTGGGGACGGCCAGCGTTCCGGTGATCGCCGCCTGCTCAATGATGTGCATCGGCGCCGTCGGCGTGAGGCGGCGGACGCGGTTCCAGGCCTCGCGCAGGAAACCCACGGCGTCCTGCAGCGAATCGCCTTCGAGCGCGGTGCCGTCGGCATAGGTCAGCCGGGCTTCGGCCAGCGCCTTGCCGAGCAGGAAGTCTTCCAGCGCGCGGTCGTCCTTCAGGTAGCGCTCGTCGTTGCCGCGCTTGGCGCGGTAGAGCGGCGGTTGCGCGATGTAGAGATGGCCGCGCAGGATCAGCTCGGGCATCTGGCGGAAGAAGAAGGTGAGGAGCAGCGTGCGGATGTGAGAGCCGTCAACGTCCGCGTCCGTCATGATGACGATGCGGTGATAGCGCAACTTATCGATGTTGAAACCGCCCTGGTCGATCTCGCCATTGCCGATGCCGGTTCCGAGCGCGGTGATCAGCGTGCCGATTTCGGCGCTGGACAGCATGCGGTCGAAGCGCGCGCGTTCGACGTTCAGGATCTTGCCTTTGAGCGGCAGGATCGCCTGGAACTTCCGGTCACGCCCCTGCTTCGCCGAGCCGCCGGCGGAATCGCCCTCGACGATGAAGATCTCGCATTTGGAAGCATCCCGCTCCTGACAGTCGGCGAGCTTGCCGGGCAGGGTCGACACGTCCAGCACGCCCTTGCGACGGGTGAGTTCGCGCGCCTTGCGCGCCGCCTCGCGGGCGCTGGCCGCATCCATCACCTTTTGGATGATGCCGCGCGCTTCCTTCGGATGCGTCTCCAGCCAGTGGCCGATGGCGTCTGCCACCACCGCCTGCACCACGGGCGTCACTTCCGAGCTGACGAGCTTTTCCTTCGTCTGGGATGAGAACTTCGGATCAGGCACCTTGACGGAGAGGACCGCCGTCAGACCTTCGCGCATGTCGTCGCCGGTGAGCTGCAGATTGTCCTTCTTCCCCATGCCTTCGGAATACTTCGTGACCATGCGGGTCAGCGCCTGGCGGAAGCCGGAGAGATGCGTCCCGCCGTCGCGCTGCGGGATGTTGTTGGTGAAGCACAGCATCGTCTCGTGGTACGAGTCGTTCCAGGAGAGTGCGAACTCGACGCGAATGCCGGATGCCTTGTCCTCAATATTGCCGGTGACCGGCGGGGTGAAGATGGGCGCGCGCGCGCGATCCAGCCACTCCACGAAAGCGACGAGGCCGCCTTCGTAGTGGAAGCGCTGCTCCACCGCGGGGGCATGCCGCTCGTCCCGCAGCGTGACGTCGAGGCCGGAATTGAGGAAGGCAAGTTCCCGTAGCCGGCGTTCCAGGATGGTGAAATCGAACTCCACGCGGGTGAAGGTCGCCGCACTCGGCTTGAAGCTGATCTCGGTGCCCTTGGGACGGTCCGATGCGCCGACCTCGCGCAGCGGTGCGTCCGGCTCGCCATGCTGGAAGCGCATCATGTGTTCGCGCCCGTCGCGCCAGATGCGCACTTCCATCCATTCCGAGAGTGCGTTGACAACGGCAGCACCTACGCCATGCAGGCCGCCGGAAACCTTGTAGGAATTCTGGTTGAACTTGCCGCCGGCATGCAGCTTGGTCAGCACCAGTTCTGCGGCCGAAATGCCCTCTTCGGGATGGATGTCGGTCGGAATGCCGCGCCCGTCGTCGCGGACCGTCACCGATCCGTCGCCGTTGAGCGTGACCTCGACCTTGCTGGCGTAGCCGGCCTGCGCCTCGTCCACCGCATTGTCGATGATCTCGAAGGCCATGTGATGCAGGCCAGAGCCGTCATCCGTGTCCCCGATATACATCCCCGGGCGCTTGCGGACCGCATCGAGACCCTTGAGGACGGAAATCGAGGCGGCATCGTAGGCGTGACTCTCGGGATTCTGGTCAGGCGTAGGCGCGGCGGGATCGGACATGCCGAGGATCACTCCGGAATGCAGGGAATGGACGGAACTATAGCGATTCTTGGGCTTCTGGCCTAGCGAAACCAGGATGCGGGACAAGGCCTTCGGCCATGCACAGGCGAAACTCCGCGACGTCGGCAAGGTCGGAAAACGGCTCCGCATCCGTGCCGGTGAGGAAGGCCTGGCCAGGCAGACGCCGGAGGGCGGTGAGCAGGGCGCGGCGGCGGATGTCGTCGAGATGAACGAGCGGTTCGTCCAGCAGCAGCCAGGGCGCAAAACCCCGCACTTCGGCGATCGTCAGCGCATGGCCGAGGACGAGGCCGAGGAGGAGCGCCTTTTGCTGCCCGGTGGAGGCAAGCGCGGCGGCGCGGCCGGTGTCGAGATCCGCGAGACCGAAATCCGCGCGATGCGCGCCGAAGGAGGAACTGCCGGAGGCCGCATCCTGTGTGCGCGAGAGCGCCAGCGCCCCGCGCAGCCAATCTTCGACCGCGAGCGCCGGCTGCTCGGCCAGCCGGTCCCCGATCGGGCAGATCAGCGTCAGGCGCGCGGCGGGGAAGGGGGAGACCGCGCCTGCGGCGAGCAGCGTGTTGAGGCGGCTGACGAGCGCGCGGCGGGCGGCGGTGGCGGCAACGGCGTGGCGCGCCATGCCGTCTTCGAGCCCGGCAAGCCAGGCGTGGTCGCCACGTCCTTCGGCCAGCAGCCGGTTGCGCCGCGCCATGGCGGCGTCGTGTGCTGCGACTTCGCGGGCATGGCCCGGGTCCAGCGCCCAGACCAGCCGGTCGAGAAAGCGCCGGCGGCCGCTCGCGCTTTCGCCGAACAGCCGCTCCATCTGCGGGGTGATCCAGCTGATGGCGACGTGGCCGGCGAGTTCGGTCTGGCTCGCCGCCGCGCCATCGATACGCACGATGCGGCGCTCGCTGCCCTCCGCCCCGCTGCCGGTGCCGATGGTCATCGGTTCGAGGTGATCGGCGGTCTGCACCCGTCCGGCGAGGGCCCAACTGCGCTCGCCGCCGGGCCTCAGGCGCGCGAATTCCGCCGCCCGCGCCTGGCGCAGGCCGCGCCCCGGCCCGAGCAGGGACATCGCCTCCAGCAGGTTGGTCTTGCCCGAGCCGTTCGGCCCGGTGATCACGCTGATGCGCGCGCCGGGCCGCCACTGCAAAGCCGCGTAGCTGCGGAACTCCGTGAGATCGAGACGTGCGAGGTGGAAGGGTGTGGCCGCCAGGCTGAGAGACGGATCAGACACGCATCGGCATCAAGACGTAGAGCGCCGTCTCGTCTCCCGCATCGCGGACGATGGTCGGCGCCGAGCCGTCGGCGAAGAGGAATTCCACCTCGCCGCCGATCTGATCGGTGATGTCGTTGAGGTAACGCGCCTGGAAGCCGATTTCGAGGGGCGCCGCGGCATAGGAGACGCGGCCGCCATCCAGCTCTTCGGTTGCCGAGCCCTGGTCGGGGCTGGCCGCCGAAAGCGTCAGCCGGTCGGTGTCGAGGGCGAGCTTCACGGGGCGGGAGCGTTCGGTCGAGATCGCAGAAACGCGGGCCACGGCCTCGGCGAAATCCTTCTTGTCGACGCGCAGCACGCGATCGTTGTTGCGCGGGATGACGCGCTCGTATTCCGGGAAGGTGCCGTCGATCAGCTTGCTGGTCAGCCGCACCGTGCCGAGCGTGAACTGAATGCGCGTCTCGGACAGCGCGATCTCCACCTCGTCCTGCGCCTCGTCCAGCAGCTTGCGGGCTTCGAGCACGGTCTTGCGGGGGATGATGACGCCCGGGATCTCCTCGGCGCCGGCGGGCAGCGGCTCTTCGACGCGGGCGAGGCGGTGGCCATCGGTCGCGACGGCGCGCAGCATCTTGGTGCCGTCCGTGCCGGGCGCTGTGTGCAGGTAGATGCCGTTGAGATAGTAGCGCGTCTCTTCGGTGCTGATGGCGAAGCGGGTGCGGTCGATCATGCCGCGCAGCAGCTGCGCCTGCAGCTTGAAGGCATGGGGCAGCGTACCCGCCGTCATCGAGGGGAAATCATCCACCGGCAGCACCATGATGCTGGTGACGTAGCGGCCGGCCCGCAGCGCGAGCGGCGCATCGCCGCCGGGATGATCAAGCTCGACCTCGGCGCTTTCCGGCAGCTTGCGGACGATCTCATAGAGCGTCGCGGCCGGGGCGGTGGCCGCGCCGTCCTGCAGCGTGGTGGCGGCCACCTGCTCGACGATCGCGATCTCCATGTCCGTCGCGGTCAGCGTCAAGGTGCCGTCCGCCACCGTCATCATGAGGTTGGCCAGGATGGGAATGGTGTTGCGCTTCTCGACCACGCTCTGGACGTGGGCGAGGGCCTTCAGCAGAACGGCGCGCTCGGCCTTGAATTTCATGGTCCAACCTCGGGAAAGCCGTCAAAGGGCGGGCACAATAGCAGCCATGCGGCGCCCCGCAAACGGGAGGCCCTGGATCAGTCCGCGGGGTCCGAACGAGGAGGGCGGCGCGGGCCGCCCGTCAGGATTCCAGCATGCGGCGCAGTAGCTCCACATCCTCGGAAAAGGCGGAGTCGCTGTCCATCAGGCTGGCCACGCGCGAGACCGCGTGCATCACCGTCGTGTGGTCGCGATTGCCGAACTTCCGGCCGATTTCCGGCAGGGACCGGCTGGTGAGCTGCTTGGCCAGGAACATGGCGACCTGGCGCGGGCGGGCGACGTTGCGGGCGCGGCGGGCCGAGGCCATGTCGGTCAGGCGGATGTTGTAGTGTTCCGCGACCTTGCGCTGAATCTCTTCGATGGTGACGCGGCGGTCATGGGCACGCAGGATGTCGTGCAGCACTTCCTGCGTCGTCTCCAGGGTGATCGGACGCTGGAAGAGCGCCGAATGCGCCACGAGACGGTTCAATGCGCCTTCCAGCTCCCGGATATTGCTGGTGATCTTGTGGGCGAGGAATTCCAGCACCTTCGGCGGCACCGAGACGCTGGCCTTGGCGGCCTTCGCCTCCAGGATGGAGATGCGCAGCTCGAAGGTCGTGGCATGCAGATCCGCCACCATGCCGCAGCCGAGACGGGTGCGCAGCCGGTCTTCGAGGCCCGACAGATCCGAGGGGGATTTGTCGGCCGAGACCACGATCTGCTTGCCGGCATCCACCAGGGCGTTGAATGTGTGGAAGAATTCTTCCTGCGTATTGTCCTTGCCGATGAGGAACTGCAGGTCGTCGATCATCAGCACGTCGACCGAGCGAAGGTTGTCCTTGAACTCGATGGTCGACTGGTTGCGGATGGCCGCGATGAATTTGTACATGAATTTTTCGGCCGACATATAGGCGACCGTCGCGGCCGGCGCCCCGGGGCGGCGGCCGGTCTGCAGCTTCCAGGCGATGGCGTGCATCAGATGCGTCTTGCCGAGCCCGACCCCGCCATACAGGAAGAGCGGGTTGAAGCCGGGGGAAGAGGGCTTGTCGGCCACGCGGCTCGCGCAGGCATAGGCGAATTCGTTCGGCTTGCCGACCACGAAGGTGTCGAAGGTATAGCGGGGATCGAGCACGATCCCGTCGCCGCGGCCGTCGGCCCTGTCGTCCAGCCCATCGCTGAGCGCACCTGCGGCCTCCGCCGGCATGGCCGTCGTCGCAGGCTCGGCGCCCACGGGCGGGGTGGTGAGGGACGGGGCGAGGGGCTGCGGCGCCGCACCGACGCGGATGTCCACCCGGCGCACGCGCTGGTTCTCGGCCTGCCACAGAGCATTGATTCGGTCGCCGTAGTGGCTCCGCACCCAATCCCGCAGGAAGCGGGTGGGCAGCAGAACCGTCACCTCGTCGCCGTCGGCACCACCGAGGGCGAGCTGACGCAGCCAGGTCCGGTATTCGACTTCGCCCACTTCATGCTGCAGGCGGCTGCGCACCCGGCTCCATTCTGCTGCAAGTTCCGCCGACGGGGCCATCTCACTTCCTTCCGACCTCATCTCGGCTGCGGCTCTCAAATGAAGCTCCATGGCGTGGCAGACCCGCTAAACGCACGAAGGACACCGGCCAAAGCGCCGGTCCGTGACAAAAATGTCCCGATTTCGGGGTTTCCCATCACTTCACCCCGCATGACGATCATGACAGACACGTTAGGTCACGACGGCAGCGGAGGCAACCAGAATCAAATGGAAGTAAAATAGAACTCGCGCGATTTGATCAGCGGCTGCACACGAATATTTTGAAGCATTTGGGTTTTTCTGAAAACCCCGGAAAGCCAACTGCCACGTCGGCGTCGACTTATTTTTGTTGCGGGAAACAATACTTGAAAAGCGTCAGATCAATTTTGAACTGACTCTTAACGATTGTTGCAACCGGGTGTCATCGTCTCATCGATGGGGCTCTGGGCGAACCCGAGCCCCATCTTAGGTACAGTCGAGACTAGGCGGCAAGACCCTTGATGCGCCCCGAGAGGCGGGAAATCTTGCGGGAGATGGTGTTCTGGTGGGCGGTGCCCTTGTTCGCCGAACGCTGCAGCAGCGGCTGCGCCGCCTGCAGAGCCGCCTGCGCCGCTGCCTTGTCACCGCTCGCGATCGCCGTCTCGACGGACTTGATCACGTTACGCATACGGGTGCGGCGGGCGACGTTGAGAGCGGTGCGCTTTGCCGTCTGGCGGATACGCTTACGGGCAGAGGCGGTGTTGGCCATGTTCGATCGACATCCAAAAACGTGAAAAAGGCGCGGCGGCACGCCGCCCCGATTGAGGGGGCTTCTCTAAATTCGGGGGCGGGGTGAGTCAAGCGGAACGGAAGGCGCGCAGGGCGGTTCTGCCTTGCGCGAAGCTCGGCAAAGCCCGAGCGCGGGAGTCTCATCAACCAAACCGTCCACAGGCGCCTCAGCGCTGGTGCCGCGGGCAGAAGAAGGTGCTACGGCCGCTCTGGACGATGCGCTGGATGCCGGGGCAGCCGGGCGGACCGGGGCAGCGCTCGCAGGTCTCTCCGGCCCGGCCATAGACCTTCCAGGCATGCTGGAAATAGCCGAGTTCGCCGTCCGGCTGCACGTAGTCCCGCAGGCTCGAGCCGCCGGCCGCGATGGCTTCGGTCAGGGTCTGCTTGATCGCGGGGACCAGCCGGGCCGCCCGCGCCCCGGGCAGGGTTCCGGCGAGGCGCCGCGGGCTGATGCCGGCGCGGAACAGCGCTTCCGACACATAGATATTGCCGAGCCCCGCCACGATCCGCTGGTCGAGCAGCGCCGCCTTGACCGGCGTCTGCTTGCCTGCGACGGCAGCCGACAGAGCCGCGGCGTCGAAGGCATCGTCCAGCGGCTCCGGCCCCATGCCGCGGAGCAGGGGGTGGTGATCCTCCTCCGTCGTCGGCATCAGGTCGAGCAGGCCGAAGCGCCGGGGGTCGATGAAGCCGATGCGCCAGTGATCCTCCGTCACCATCACGAGATGCTCGTGCTTCGCCGGGTCGGGCGGTGGATCGAAGGGGCCGTGCAGCGCCATGCGGCCCGACATGCCGAGGTGGATGAGCACGCTTTGGCCCGTCGACAGGCGCATGAGGATATATTTGCCGCGGCGGCGGAAGCCGAGGACGCGGGCGCCCGTCAGCGCGGCGGCGAAGCCGGGCGGGATGAGGCGCCGCAGGTCGCCTCGCGCAAGGGCAGCGCGGGCGATCACCCGGCCTTCGAGCCGGGCAGCGAGCCCTCGCATCACGGTTTCGACTTCGGGGAGTTCCGGCATGGCGTCCGCGAGCGTATAGGGGAAGCGCGATGACGGACAAAGCCATGCCAGATCAGATTGCCCCCGACGAGACCGATTTCGGTTTCCGCACCGTGCCGCGGGAGGAGAAGAAGTCTCTCGTGCGCGGCGTGTTCGAGAGCGTGGCACCCCGCTACGATCTGATGAACGACCTCATGTCGCTCGGCATCCACCGCGCCTGGAAGCAGATCTTCACGACCGTGCTCGACCCGCGGCCCGAGCGGCTGCTGCTCGATCTTGCCGGCGGCACCGGGGACATCAGCTTCGGCTGGCTCGCCAAGAAGGGCGGCCCCGCCATCCTCTCCGATATCAATCCGGCGATGCTGGAGGTGGGCCGAGACCGTGCGACCGACCGCGGCTATCTCGAGCAACTCACTTTTCTTGTTGCGGATGCCGAGAAGCTGCCCGTCCCGTCCGGCAGCATGGACGTCGTCTCCATGGCCTTCGGCCTGCGCAATTGCACGGACAAGGACGCCGTGCTGCGCGAGGCGCGGCGGGTGCTGCGGCCAGGCGGCCGGTTCTGCTGCCTGGAATTTTCGCGTCTCGAGATCGCGGCGCTCATTCCGCTCTATGATGCATGGTCCTTCAAGGTGTTGCCGCGCCTCGGCCAGCTCTTCGCCAAGGACTCCGACAGCTATCAGTATCTCGCCGAGAGCATCCGCATGTTCCCGGATCAGGAGACCCTGGCGCAGATGATGCGCGACGCGGGCTTCGAGCGGGTGCGGGTGCGCAATCTCTCCGGCGGCATCGCCGCCATCCACACGGGCTGGAAGCTGTGACCATGGGCGGCCCCGGCCTCGCGGGCCGCAGCCTCCTCCTGATCATCCCGGGCGGCATCGCGGCCTACAAGGCGCTGGAACTCATCCGGCTGCTGCGGCGGGAGGGCGCGCGCGTCCGGGCGGTGGTGACCGAGGCCGGCGCGCAGTTCGTGACACCGCTTTCCGTTCAGGCGCTCACTGAGGAGAAGGTCTATACTGACCTCTTCTCGCTGACCGACGAGAGCGAGATGGGGCATATCCAGCTGTCCCGCGCCGCTGATCTTCTCGTCGTGGTCCCGGCCTCGGCCGATATCCTGGCGCGGATGGCGGCGGGGCTGGCGAGCGATCTCGCAACCACCCTCTTGCTCGCGACGGACAAGCCCGTGCTCGTCGCCCCGGCGATGAACGTGCGAATGTGGACGCATGCGGCGACGGTCGCCAATCTCGCCACCCTCAAGGCGCGTGGTGTCTCCGTGGTGGAGCCAGAGGAGGGACCGATGGCCTGCGGTGAGTTCGGCCCCGGGCGCCTGGCCGAGCCGCCGGTGATCCTCGAAGCGATCCGCTCCATGCTGGCGCCGCGCGCCCAGCCCCTGGCCGGGCGGCACGCCCTCGTCACCAGTGGGCCGACGCACGAGCCGATCGACCCCGTACGTTATATCGCGAACCGCAGCTCCGGCCGGCAGGGCCATGCAATCGCGGCCGCCCTGGCGGCGCTTGGCGCCCGGGTCACCCTGGTCTCCGGTCCGGTGACGCTCCCTGATCCTGGCGGCGTCACGATGGTGCGGGTCGAGACGGCGGAGCAGATGCTGGCCGCCTGCGAGGCGGCCTTGCCGGCTGACATCGCGGTTTTCGCCGCGGCGGTGGCCGACTGGCGCGTCGCAGCGCCGGCCGGCATCAAGCTCAAGAAGGCGCCTGGCGCCGAGGTGCCGAGCCTCGCCCTCGTCGCCAATCCGGACATCCTGGCGACCATCGCGCAGCGCACCGAGCGGCGGCCGCGCCTCGTCATCGGCTTCGCGGCCGAGACCAACGACGTCGTCGCCCATGCCATCGCCAAGCGCGCCCGCAAGGGCTGTGACTGGCTCGTCGCCAACGACGTGTCCGAAGCCTCCGGCATCATGGGAGGCGCGGAGAACGAGATCCACCTCGTCACGGCGGCGGGGGTCGAGGATTGGCCGCGCCTGCCGAAGGAGGCGGTGGCGGATCGCCTCGCCGCCCGCATTGCCGCCGAACTTGCCGGAGACTGATCCGTGACAGAAGCCCGCGTTGCCGTGCTCCGCCTGCCGCATGGCGCGGATCTTCCGCTGCCGGCCTATGGCAGCGCGGGAGCCGCCGCCGTCGATTTTCTCGCGGCCGTCGATGCGGCGGTGGAGATCGCACCCTGCGGCCGCGCGCTGGTGCCGACGGGCCTCGCCGTCGCGCTGCCACCCGGCTACGAACTGCAGGTGCGGCCGCGCTCGGGCCTCGCCCTCAAGCATGGTCTTCTCGTTGCCAATGCACCGGGCACGGTGGACGAAGATTATCGAGGCGAGATCAAGATCATCCTGCTGAACGCCGGCGCGGAGCCTTTTCGGGTGGAGCGCGGCATGCGCATCGCGCAAGGGGTTCTCGCCCCCGTCACCCGCATCCGCTGGGCGGAGGTCGAGAGCCTGGACGAGACGGCGCGGGGCGCGGGCGGCTTCGGCTCGACGGGCGTCTGACCCGCGGCGTGAGGGGGCGTTCCCCCCACCGACACCTCAAGAACACCTCAGGCGTAATAGTGGCGCATGATCAGCGCGGGTAGCGCCAGGTCGCTCGCGAGCAGCGCGAGGATCGGGGTGATCCACCAGAGCGCGGTCGGCACGCGCCGGGCGGCGCGGAGCTGCGGGATCAGCAGCAGGAGCAGGGGCAGGAGCGGGACGAAGTAGCGGCCCTGCACGCCGTCGATCCGCGCCATGCCGACAGGCGTCCAGGTCAGATATTCGACGAAGAAGATCAGCTCGGCGGCGCCGAGTGCCGCGACGAGCACGAGCAGCGCCCGGCCGCGGCCGGGAGCAGGCGCGGTCTCGGCAAGCAGCGCCGCGCCGGCGGAGAGCAAAGCGAGGGTAAAGAGGGCGTAGAGCGTATCGGACAGGGGCAGGGTGAAGGGACCGAGCACGCCGATCATCTGCACCCAGAGGGACGGGAAGCCGTGCGCGCCGCCGGTCAGCGGCAGCAGCGCGGCGGTCAGAGGATGATGCATCACGACCTTCAGCTGCGCCGAGGCGATGGCCGAGCGGAACAGGAGAGTTGGGTCGCCGGGCCAGAGCGGCCCGGGATGGTAGGGGCCGCCGGGCAGCAGCGGAACCGAGACGCGCTGCATGACGAGCGCGGACCAGAGGAGCGCCGGCAGTGAGATGAGGAGGGTCGCCATCACCCGCCGCGCGAGACCCGTCCCGGGGGCGCCGGGCGCGGCGAAAGCCAGCAGCATCAGGGCAACGAAGGGCGGCTTCTGCAAGGCGAGGATCGCGAGCAGCAGGATGCCGCCGCCATAGGACATGCGGCTGGGCCGAGAGAGAAGGGCGAGCGCCAGCACCGAGAGCGCGATCAAGACTCCGTCCTGGCTGCAGGAGCCGGCGAGCCAGACGGTCATCGGCAGACCGAGGACCATGAGCAGGAGCAAGGCGCCGCGTGCGGTGAGCGCGAGGGCCGCGAGGCCGAGCAGTGCGAAGCCGAGGACGTTGCCGAAGCGGGCAGCAATTGCGGCGGCATGCGGCCGCGCGCCGCAGAGGATGGCGAGGCCGAGGGCGCCTGCCGCAGGCAGATAGGCGATGGGCGCATAGGCCGCGGTATTCACGGCGCTGATGAATTGCGGCGCCGGTGCCCAAGGGATGGCCTCGGCCCAGGCGAGCCTGGCGGCGGCCGTCGCCGATGTCGGCAGCGGGGCCGCCGCGCCATTGCCCATGGTGGCGGCGATGGCAAGGCCGATGTTGCCGATCACGCCGGCATCCGTCGCCCCGGTGTCCGGATTGGTGCGCGGCACCCGATGGCCGAGGATCTGCCCGTGCAGCACGCTGTCGATGCGCGCGACATGCGTCGGTTCGTCAGGCACCTGGCCGAGGGGCACGCGCAGCGCGCAGTAGACGACGAGCGGCAGGACGAGCAGTAGAAAAGAGGCGATCGCCCCCTGCCGCGTACCCAACTCCATTCCCGCTTCCTTCTTCTGCCTCACGCGGCGACGCGCAGCTTCAGCCGCCGATACCGGCGGCGGCCGGCTCTGTCATCCGTTCATCATCGCAAGACTGGTGACACGCACCCCGGCTGTGGTCTAGACGGCCCGAACGGCCGCTTTCCGCGGCTTTCCCATCCATCAGCAGCCTGAGGCGCCGACCATGACATCATCGGCCTTGCCGGCCTTCGTGAGCGGCCGCCGCATGCCCAACCTGTGGGATCTGGCTGCCATCCTCTGCGTGCTCGCGCTGCTGATTCTGGTGGCGCGTGCGGCGAACAGCACGCTCGCGCCGCTGCCGGCCGCGACGACGATCCATCTCGATCTCAGCTACCTGCCATATTATGCGCTGCGCACCACGCTGCGCATGTTTGCGGCGCTGTTCTTCTCCATCCTCTTCACCCTCGTGGTGGCGCCGCTCGCCGCCAAGAGCCGCCGGCTCGGCCTCATTCTCATCCCGGCGCTCGACATCCTGCAGTCGGTGCCGATTCTGGGCTTCCTGTCCTTCACCGTCCTCTTCTTCCTCAACCTCTTTCCGGGGCGGGTGCTGGGCGCGGAACTCGCCGCGGTCTTCGCGATCTTCACGAGCCAGGCCTGGAACATGGCCTTCAGCTTCTACCAGTCGCTGACGACGGTGCCGCGCGACCTGGACGAGGCGGCCCGCTCCTTCCAGCTGACCGTGTGGCAGCGTTTCTGGCGGTTGGAAGTGCCCTTCGCGATGCCGGGCCTCGTCTTCAACACCATGCTGTCCATGTCGGGTGGCTGGTTCTTCGTCGTCGCCTCGGAAGCGGTGACGGTCGGCAACACCACCTTCCTGCTGCCGGGCATCGGTTCCTATGTCTCGGTCGCTCTGTCCCAGAGCAATCTGGGCGCCGTCATCGCCGCCATCGTCGCAATGCTCGTCGTGATCCTGATCTACGATCAGCTGCTGTTCCGCCCGCTGGTCGCCTGGTCTTCGAAATTCCGCTTCGAGATGACGAGCGGTGGCGAGGCGCCTGACCCCTGGGTGCTCAGCGTGCTCCGCCGCACCCGGCTGTTGCAGCTTGCGGGCGAGGCGATCGGCGATATCGCCAATGCGATCGGCGGCTGGCGGATGCGACTCCCGATTCCACGGCCCATGGCGAAGCGCGACGAGCCCTCCCGCGTCGTGGACGCGCTCTGGTTCGGCTTCATCCTGCTGCTCATTCTCTTCGCCGTTTGGCACATCATCACCTTCGTCTCGTCCTTCATCACGCTGGGCGCTTTCGCCCACGTCGTGCTGCTCGGCGTCTACACGCTGGTGCGGGTGGCGGCGGCCATGGTGATCGTGACCTTGGTTTGGGTGCCGATCGGCGTGTGGATCGGGCTGCGGCCACGCTGGGCGCGGCTGATCCAGCCGGTGGCGCAGTTCCTCGCGGCCTTCCCCGCCAACCTGCTGTTTCCGATCGTCGTCATCGCGCTGGTGCGCTTCGACCTCAATCCGAACATCTGGCTGACGCCGCTGATGATCGTCGGCACGCAATGGTACGTGCTGTTCAACGTGGTTGCCGGCGCATCCGCCTTTCCGGGCGATCTCAAGGAGGCCTCGGCTAATCTCGGCATCCGTGGCTGGCTGTGGTGGCGGCGGGTCATCCTGCCCGGCATCTTCCCCTATTACGTGACCGGGGCGCTCACCGCTTCGGGGGCGGCCTGGAATAGTTCCATCGTCGCGGAAGTCGCGTCCTGGGGCCACACCACGCTGCGCGCCACCGGCCTCGGCTCCTACATCGCCGACCAGACGACGGCGGGTAACTCCGCCGGCATCGTCCTCGGGGTCGTCGTGATGACGGGCTTCGTCCTCGTCATCAACCGGGTGCTGTGGCGCCCGCTGCACGCCTATGCCGTCCGCCGCCTGACCTTCTGACCGGCTGGAGAACCGCCCTTGGACCAGATCACGCCGACCGATGCCCAGACGCTCGTCAGCATCCGCGACTGCCGCCAGTCCTATCCCAAGGAAGCGGCGTCCGACGTCATCATTCTCGACGACGTTGATCTCACCCTGAAGGAAGGGGAGATCGTGGGCCTGCTCGGCCGCTCGGGCTCGGGCAAGTCGACCTTGCTGCGCATCGTCTCCGGTCTGCTCAAACCGACGGCGGGGGACGTGCGCTGGCGCGGCCAGCCCATCACCGGCCCGGTGCGCGGCGTCTCCATGGTGTTCCAGAGCTTCGCGCTCTTTCCCTGGCTGACGGTGCAGGAGAACGTCGAACTGGGTCTCGAGGCGCAGGGTGTGCCGAAGGCGGAGCGCGCGCGGCGGGCGGAGGAGGCGATCGACCTCATCGGTCTGGGTGGCTACGAGAACGCATACCCCAAGGAAATGTCCGGCGGCATGCGGCAGCGCGTCGGCCTCGCCCGCGCCCTCGTCGTGCATCCTGACCTGTTGCTGATGGACGAGCCCTTCAGCGCGCTCGACGTGCTCACCGCCGAGACGCTCCGCACCGATCTCATCGATCTCTGGATGGAGAACCGACTGCCGGTGAAGTCCGTCCTGCTCGTGACACACAACATCGAGGAAGCGGTGCTCATGTGCGACCGCATTCTCGTCTTCTCCTCCAACCCCGGCCGCGTCGCGAGCGAACTGAAGGTCCCGTTCCCGCATCCGCGCGAGCGCCTCGATCCGGCCTTCCGGCAAATGGTCGACGACATCTACGCCTTGATGACCCGCCGGCCGGTGGAGCCGCGGCCGCAAGCCGCGGCCGAACGCGGCATGCCGCCGCCGGCCGTCGCCTTTCAGGCGCTGCCCGTGGTCTCGACCAACCTCATGGCCGGTCTCATGGAGACGATCGAGGGTGAGCCGTATAACGGCCGCGCCGACCTTCCGGCGCTCGCCACCGCCTTCCAGATGGAGGCGGACGAACTGTTGCCGATTGGCGAAGCCTTGCAGCTTCTGCGCTTCGCCGAGTTCGAGGAAGGCGACATCAAGCTGACCGAGGCGGGGCGCCGGTTCGTCGAGGCGGATACGGATGACCGCAAGGCGGAATTCGCCGCGGCGCTGCGCGCCAACGTGCCGATCATCGCGCAGATCCGCCAGGTGTTGGACGAGCGCTGGAACCATCGCGCACCGGCGCTGCGTTTCCGCGACGAGATGGAGGACTACATGTCCCCGGATTATGCGGACGACACGATGCGCACCATCATCGCCTGGGGCCGCTACGCCGAGCTGTTCAGTTACGACCGTGAGGCCGACCAGTTCAGCCTCGAGGAGGAGGAAGAGGGCGAAGGCTGAGGCTGCGGAAACGGCGGCGCGCGACTCGGTCTGACTCCCGCACGGCGGGTGAGGCAATTTTTGCCTCTCGCCTCGGCTCGACGGGCTGTGTTAGCCCGATTCGCATGTCTTCTCCGTCCTTCGACCTGACCCGCTTGCAGGGGTCGCGCATCGTCTCCGTGGCCCGCATCGCCTTCGGGCGACCGGATACGGAATTCCTGTGCTTCGGAGAATCGGATCAGGCGAGCCCGGCCGTTGCGGTAGGCGCCCTGAAGGCGGCACTCGATCGCGGGGAGACACGCTACCCGGACGTGCGCGGCCTGCCGGCCCTGCGCCAAGCCCTCGCGCGGTATCTCACCGGGCTGCATGCGCAGCCGGTCGCCGAAAGCCGGATCATGGTCACCGCCTCCGGCATGGCGGCGCTGGCCATCGGTCTCTCCGCGATCCTGCGCGCCGGCGACCGCGTGGTGCTGCACGAGCCGGCCTGGCCCAATGCCGGCAATGCGGCGCGGCTGCGCGGCGCCCTCGTGGAACCTCTGGCGCTCGATGCCCGGCCGGACGGCACGCTGCATCTCGACCTCGACAAGCTCGACAGCATGCTGGCCGGGGCACGGCTCTTCCTTCTCAACTCGCCCAACAACCCGACCGGCTGGACGGCGACCGAGGCGGAACTGCGCGCCATTCTCGCCCTCTGCCGCAAGCACGGCTGCTGGCTGATGTCGGACGAGGTCTATTCCCGTCTGGTCTATGACGGTGGCGAGGCCGCCCCCTCGATCCTCGATATTGCCGAACCCGAAGACCGGGTGATCGTCGCCAACAGCTTCAGCAAGACCTGGGTGATGACCGGCTGGCGCCTTGGCTGGCTGGTGGTGCCGGAGGGCGTGCGGGATGATCTGTCCGAACTCATCGAAGTGACGCATTCCGGCGTCGCCCCCTTCGTCCAGCAGGCGGGGCTCGCGGCCGTCGCCGACCACGTGACACCGTCGCATTTTCGCGCCCATTGTGCCGAGGGGCGGCACATCGCGTCGGAGGTCCTGGGCTCCGTCCCGGGTGTCCGCTACGCCGCGCCGGCGGGGGCCTTCTATGCCTTCCTCCGGGTCGAAGGCCTCACGGATAGCCTGGCCCTCGCCGAGCGGTTGGTAACCGAACACGGCATCGCCATTGCGCCCGGCATCGCCTTCGGGGCGAGCGGGGAGGGGTGGCTGCGCGTCTGCTTCGCCGTGGCACCCGACCGGTTGCGCCGTGCGCTCGGCCGCCTCGCCGATGGTCTCTCCGCCTTCCGGGCGCGGGCGTGAGGGCAGCGCGATGAGTCTCTGCGCGGTCTGTGGGGCGGTGGTGAAGCCGGTGTTTCAGACGCCGGCGCCCGAACTCGCGCCGGACCTGGATTTCCGCCCAGGCGAGCCGGCCCGCTCCACCCTGCGCCGCTGGGTCGCCGAATGCTCGGGCTGCGGTGCGGCCGCGCCCGATCTCTCGGCGATCCGCGAGGTCGATATCGCCGTGGTGCGGGACGATCCGGAATACGCTGCGCTCCGCGACCAGGCGCCCGGCTTTGCGCGCGCCTTTCTGCTCTGGGCGCTGCTCTGCCAGCGGCGCAACGATCTGTGGGCGGCGTCCGAGGGGTTGCTGCAGGCGGCCTGGGCCGCCGACGATGCCGAGGAGGCGGAGTGGGCGCGCAGTTGGCGCCTGCAGGCGGCCTCGCTCTGGCCGCAGTCCGAGGAGGTGCAGCCGCGCCTCTGCCTGCTCGACATCTACCGCCGCGCGGGCGCCTTTGCCCAAGCGGCGACGGTCGCGGAACATCTCGGGCGCGAACCGCTGGACGAAAGCTCGGCCGCGATCCTCGCCTTTCAGCGCCGGCTGATCGCGCAGGGCGAGACCGGGCGGCAGCTTATGAGCAGCGCCCTGCGGCCACCGGCGGCGCGCCCCCACGTCTCCTATTCCACCGTGCGGCGTGAGCAGGGCGGCTTGGGCGGTTTCGTCCGCCGCCTGCTGGGGCGCGGCTGATGGCCCCGCATTTCAAACTGGAAAAGGCGGCCGGCGGCCGGGTGGCCGGGCTCGACGAGGTCGGGCGCGGCCCGCTCGCGGGGCCGGTGGTCGCGGCGGCCGTCGTCTTTCCCCGTGGCGTGCCACGCAAGCTCGCGAGCCTGCTCGACGATTCCAAGAAGCTGTCGGCCGAGCGCCGGGACGCGGCCTTCGCCGCGCTCTTCGCTGCCCGCGGCACGGTGGCGGAGATCGCCGTCGGCGCCGCCTCGGTCACCGAGATCGAACGCATCAACATCCTGCAGGCCAGTCTGCTCGCGATGCGCCGGGCGCTGCTGCGGCTGCCCGTGCCGCCCGACATGGCGCTGGTCGACGGCAACAAGGCGCCGAGGCTCGGCTGCCCCGTGCAATGCGTGGTAGGCGGGGACGCGACCAGCCTTTCCATCGCGGCCGCTTCCATCGTCGCCAAGGTGATCCGGGACCGCGCGATGGCGCGCCTGGCCCGCCGCTTCCCCGATTACGGCTGGGAGACGAATGCCGGCTACGGCACGCCGGCCCATTGCCGCGCCATGCAGGCGGTGGGCGTCACCGTCCATCATCGCCGCGGTTTCGCGCCCGTCCGCGCCCTGCTGCAGCAGGGTGTTCTCGATCTGCCGATGCCGGAACCGGCGGCATTCCCCCTCCCGGCCGACGCGCCGATGTCCATCAACGCACTGGCGCTTTGATCTCCGTCATGTTGAAACCTTTGCCGAGCCTTCGCCTCTCATCGTGCCTGCCTGCCGGTCCGACACCATGAGGAGACACGTGGATCTCACCCGCGAACTGCCGTTGAACCAGCTTCTGCTCGGCGACTGCATCCAGATGATGCGGATGCTGCCGCCGGCCTCGGTTCACTGCGTCTTCGCCGATCCGCCCTATAACCTGCAGCTGCAGGGCCAGCTGCGGCGGCCGGACGAAAGCGTGGTCGACGGCGTCGACGAGGATTGGGACCGCTTCACGGATTTCGCGGAATACGATCGCTTCACGCGGGAATGGCTCACCGAATGCCGGCGCCTGCTGCGCAAGGACGGCACGCTCTGGGTCATCGGCTCCTATCACAACATCTTCCGCATCGGCGCGATCCTGCAGGATCTCGGCTTCTGGGTGCTGAACGACATCGTGTGGCGCAAGTCGAACCCGATGCCGAACTTCCGCGGCCGGCGCTTCACCAATGCGCATGAAACCCTGATCTGGGCAGCCCGTGGCCGCGATTCGCGCTATCGCTTCAACTATCAGGCGATGAAGACGGCGAACGACGATCTGCAGATGCGCAGCGACTGGTATCTGCCGATCTGCAACGGCGGCGAGCGTTTGCGCAATCAACATGGTCTGAAGCTGCATCCGACGCAGAAGCCCGAGGCCATGCTGCATCGCGTGCTGCTGTCCTCGACCTTGCCTGAAGACATCGTGCTCGATCCTTTTTCGGGAACGGGAACCACCGCCGTTGTCGCCAAGCGGCTGAACCGGCATTTCATCGGCATCGAGCGCCATCCGGCCTATGTCGAGGCCGCCTGGGCACGGCTTGCGAAAACCCGACCGCTGACGGGGGAGGCGATGTCGATCACGCCCTCGAAGCGCGAGGTGCCGCGCATCGCCTTTGGCCACATCGTGGAGAGCGGCGCGCTCGCGGCGGGCACCGTGCTGTACGACAAGCAGCGCCGCGTCTCCGCCATCGTCGGGCCAGATGGTAGCGTGAGCGCCGGAGATCTGCGTGGATCGATCCACAAGGTGGGCGCCGAGCTACAGAACGCGCCCTCCTGCAACGGCTGGACCTTCTGGCATTTCGAGCGGGACGGGGTGCTGGTGCCGCTCGACGTTCTGCGCCGACCGTGAAGGAACGCGCCTCCCCCAACCACGACGCCCGCCCGGCCGATCAGCCGATCGACATCCTGATGCTGCACTATACGGGGATGCAGACCAGCCAGGCGGCGATCGACCGGCTCTGTGATCCCGAGGCCCGGGTCTCCTCCCATTACGTGGTCGAAGAAGACGGCACGATCTGGCGCCTGGTACCGGAGGTGCGGCGCGCCTGGCACGCCGGCATCTCGTTTTGGCGCGGACATGAAACGCTCAACGGCCGCTGCATCGGCATCGAGATCGTCAATCCCGGCCACGAATGGGGCTACCGCCCTTTTCCGGCGGTACAGATGGCGGCAGTCGCTGAGCTTGCGCGCGGCATCCTCGGCCGTCACCCGATCCCGGCGCGCAACGTCGTCGGCCATTCCGACGTGGCGCCCGACCGGAAAGAGGATCCGGGCGAGCTGTTCGACTGGCCCTGGCTTGCGGCGCAGGGTGTCGGGCTCTGGCCAGATTTTCCCGATGCGATCCCCGAGGCCGCGGTGGATGAGGCTGCTCTCCGGCAGGATCTCGCCGTCTTCGGCTATCCGGTGCCGCCGCCTGACGCGGGGGCTCAAGCCTTCGCCACCCTGCTGCGCGCCTTCCAACGCCATTGGCGGCCGGCGGCCGTGACCGGCGAGGCCGATGCGGAGACCGCGTTGCGCGCCGCGGTGCTGGTGAGGTCTGTGCAGAACGCCCGTTGACCTTCCGCCGCCGCTGGCGCAATCAGCGCCCCGCCAGACGGTTGGACGGCCGCTCTCGGGCCTTTCGGGGCAAGGGGGAGGAAAGTCCGGGCTCCACAGAAACACGGTGCCGGCTAACGGCCGGCGGGGGCGACCCCAGGGACAGTGCCACAGAAAACAAACCTCCGGCACGCCGCAAGGCCTGCAGGGAAGGGTGAAACGGTGCGGTAAGAGCGCACCGCCGCTCCGGCAACGGCGCGGGCAGGGTAAACCCCACCGGGAGCAAGACCGAATAGGGATGGCCGGCGGCATGGTTTCGGCCATGTGACGCGAGGGCGTTTCTGCCCCGCCATCCGGGTTGGTCGCGCGAGGTGCGCAGTGATGCGCATCCCAGAGGAATGGCCGTACAGGGCCGCGCGAGCGGCCTGGACAGAACCCGGCTTATAGACCGTCTGGTACTCCTCTTACGGGCTGCGGCCGCACCGTGCCATGGGCTTTCATGGGAGCAGGCCCCCATTTCGACCGCCAGATACCCCAAAAACCAGAACATCATGGCAACAATACACGCCTTTGTGTAATCAGAGGGCGCGTCAGCCAGGGGCGGGAAGTGGCTGTTTTCAAGGCACAATCTAGCACTTTTTCCAAATCGTGAGCGTAAATCCCTTTGACGCCCAATTACACCCATGGTAACCCATGGCATCCCACGGTGTGGCGGACGCGGCAGCGTTCGCCGCCCCACAAAACGTCAATGGAGACGCTGCGGCCAGCGCGAGAGTGAAAGGGGGCCCGATGACGCATTTTCTCGGGAGCCACCTGAACAGGCTGGACGCCAAGGGGCGCGTATCGGTGCCGGCGGCCTTCCGCGCCAATCTCAAGAAGCTCTCCGGCGAAGCCGAGGGGCCCGTGACCATGATCCTGCGTCCCTCGCACAAACATGCCTGCATCGAAGCCTGGCCGCAGGCAATTTTCGACCGACTCGCACAGTCGCTTGAGCGCTACGACATCTTCAGTCAGGAATACGAGGACATGGCCGCCGCCATCTATGCGGATGCCTATCCGATCGAGTCCGACCGCGAAGGACGTATCCTGCTCAACGAAACTCTGGTGGCCCATGCCGGGCTGACCGACAACGTGCTCTTCATGGGCACTGGCCCGATCTTCCAGATCTGGGAGCCGGAGGGGGCGCGCCGCCGCGCGGCCGAAGCGCGCCAGATCGTCAACGCCCGTGGCCTCACTCTGCCGGGAGCGCAGCCTGCGCAGGCGGTGGCGGGATGACGAAGCAAGCAGGCCATCTGCCGGTGATGCTGGATGAGGTGCTGGACGCGCTGGCGCCGCGCGCCGGCGAAGTCTACCTCGACGGTACCTTCGGGGGCGGGGGCTATACCCGCGCCATCCTGGAGCGTGCCGATTGCACCGTCTGGGCCATCGACCGTGACCCGCAGGCGATCGCGCGCGGCGCCGCCCTCGCCGCGCATTTCCCTGGCCGTCTGCATCTCGTCGAAGGCCGGTTCGGCGACATGATCGATCTGCTGAGCGAGCGCGGCATCGGCGCGCTCGACGGCGTCGTGCTCGATCTCGGCGTCTCCTCGTATCAGATCGACGATCCGGTGCGGGGCTTCAGCTTTCGGGCGGACGGCCCGCTCGACATGCGCATGGGCACCCAAGGCCCGACCGCGGCCGATCTCGTCGCCCGGCTGCCGGCCGAGGAACTGGCGCATCTTCTCTACAAATATGGAGAGGAACGGCAGTCCCGCCGCATCGCGCGTGCGATCGTGGCGGCGCGCGCCGAAAAGTCCATTACGACCACGGGCGAACTCGCGGCCATCATCCGCTCGGTGATGCCTGCGGATCGTTCCGGCATCGACCCCGCGACGCGCAGCTTCCAGGCGCTGCGCATCCAGGTGAATGACGAGCTGGGGGAGATCGAACGCGCGCTCGATCAGGCCGCTCGTCTGTTGCGGCCCGGCGGCCGCCTCGTCGTCGTCTCTTTCCACTCGCTCGAGGATCGCATCGTGAAGCGCTTCATGACCGATGCGTCCGGCCAAACGCCGGGCCCGTCGCGCTACGACCCGCGCGGCCTGGTGCCGCAGGCGGCGGCACAGTTCGCTCTTCTGACGCGCAAGGCGCTGCGGCCCGGCTCGGCCGAGCTTGCCGTCAATCCCCGGGCGCGGAGCGCCCGGCTGCGGGCCTTGAGGCGACTGGATGCGGCGGAGATTGCGGCATGATCAAGCCATTCACCTGCATCTGCCTGGCGCTTGCCGCGGGGTCCGGCCTCTATCTCTATCAGGTCAAGCAGCGCGCCTTCGCCCTCGATGCGCAGCTGCGCAGCACCTTCCACCAGATCGACGTGGCGCGTGAAAAGACGCGGATGCTGCGCGCCGACTGGGCGCTGATGAACGATCCCGAGCGGCTGCAGTCGCTCGCCAACCAGTATCTCGCGCTCAAGCCGATGGGCCCGTCCCAGCTCATGACGCTGGATCAGTTGGCCGTCGCCTTGCCCGCGCCGGTGGCCCCGAGCGCGACACCGCCGGTCGTCCCGCCGGATCTCACCGCGCCCGCCGCGACCGATCCGACCCACGGCGTGCCGATGGCCTCCGCCACGCCGAGCCCCGCGGCGCCTGGCACCCCCGACCAGGCGGTGGCCCTGCTGCAGCCGGGCGATCCGGCGCCGGCCTCGGCGGTCGCTCTGTCCGACGCCTCCGCCTCGTCCAATCCGGCCGAACCCGCGTCGCCCGCACTGATGGCGGCGATCGACGTGCTGCCGCCCGACGTGCCGCCGCCCGCGCCGCCGCTCCCCGCCTCTCTGGCCCCGGCCGCGCCGACCTCGGCGGCGCGCCTGGCCGCCGTCGTGCCGCCGCCCGCCGCCTCCGCTCCCCGCCATGCCGCGCGGCACGAGCCGATGCCCTCGCTCGGCCGCCCGGCCGTGGTGACGCAATCGGCCCTCGCCGCCCCCGTTGCGCCGCATCCGGCCGTGCCGGCCCACAAGCCGCGCGTCCTGCATCCGGCGGCGCCCGCCGGTCAGCTCTACGCGGCGAACGAGCCCGTGCGGCAGCCCTATGTGGCCGCACCGCGCATCACGCCTTCGGCGTCTACCGTGATCTATCGCCCGGTGTCTTCGTCCCTCGGCATGGCGGGTGGCGCCTCGCTCGCCCCGCCGCGTCCGCTCTACTCGACCACCCAGTAGGCATTCCGGATCGTGAGCGACGCGCCCCCGCCCGACACGACACCGAACCATCCCTGGGGCCCGCGGCCGCGCAAGGGCGGTGGCGAGCTTGGGGCTGAAACGGTGCGCGTCACCTCGCCCGATCTGCGTCGCCGTGCCGCGCTGGAGAAGAGCCGGGGGCGGCTCGTCGTCGTTGCCGGCGTCTTCCTGCTCCTCTTTTTCGCCATCGCCGCGCGGCTGACCGATGCGACGCTGGTTGACCCGATGATGCCGGCGCCGCGCATTGTGCAGCAGTTCAAGCCGGAGCCGCCGCCGCCGGCCACGGCGCCGCCGCCGGGCCGCGCCTCCATCATCGACGCCAATGGCCAGATTCTGGCGGTGTCGCTGCCGGTCGCCAGCCTCTACGCCGATCCGCGGCAGATGATCGACCCCAAATCGGTCGCGGCGGAACTCAAGAAGGTGCTGCCGGATCTGAACGAGCAGGACGTGGCCCAGCGTCTCGCCTCGTCCAAGGCCTTCGTCTACATCGCCCGCCGCGTCACCCCGGCGCAGGAACTCGCCATCAACAATCTCGGCATTCCGGGCCTGTCGTTCGAAATGTCCTCCGACCGGCGCTACCCGCTCGGCGATACCGCGGCGCAGGTTCTGGGCGGCGTCGACATCGACGGCAACGGCATTGCGGGCGTCGAGAAATTCTTCAACAAGCGCCTGAACGACGACAGCACGCCGCTGCGCCTCTCTATTGACGTGCGCGTGCAGGCGATCCTGCGCGACGAGGTGGCGAACGCCGTCTCCACCTTCCAGGCGGTGGGCGGCTGCGGCATCGTGGAAGATGCGACGAATGGCCAGATCCTCGGCATGGTCAGCATCCCGGACTATGACGCGAACGATCTGGCGACCGCTCCGCCGGCCGCACGCTTCAACCGTTGCGCCACCGGCACCTACGAACCCGGTTCGGTGTTCAAGCTGCAGACCGCCAGCATGGCGCTGGACGACAACGTCATCCACCTCTGGGACTATTTTAACACGACGCATCCGCTACCCATTGGCCGCTTCCACATCACCGATTTCGAGCCGCAGCATCGCTGGATGCAGCTCGAGGACATCATGAAGCTGTCCTCGAACATCGGTGCCTCGCGTATCGCCATCCTGGTGGGCAAGGATCGTCAGCGCGACTGGCTGCAGAAGATGGGCCTGATGTCGCGCGAGCCGATCCAGCTGCCCGAAGCGGCGATGCCGCAGCTGCACCCGGCCAATTCCTGGGGCAAGGCGACCGTCATGACGGTCTCCTTCGGCAACGGTATCGCCGAGACGCCGCTGCACATCGCCAATACGGCCGTCGCCATGGTCGATGGCGGCATTCTGTATAATCCGACGCTGCTCGCCTCCAACCCGACGGACCCGCCGATCCAGGGCACGCGCGTGATGCAGCCGTCGACCTCCGACACCATGCGCAAGATCATGCGCGCCATCGTGACCGGCGGCACGGCGGAATTCGGCGAGGTACCGGGTTATTTCGTCGGCGCGAAGACCGGCACGGCGCAGAAGATCTCGGATACCGGCGGCTACCGCCGCCACCTCAACTACGCCTCCTTCGTCGCCGCCTTTCCGATGTATGCGCCGCGCTACGTCGTCTACATCGCGATCGACAGCCCGCACCCGACGGCGGAGACGCACGGCTTCACGACGGGTGGCTGGATCGCGGGGCCTGCGGTCGGCCATGTCATCGCGCGCATCGGCCCGATGCTGAACGTCATGCCGCGCTTCGACAACGTGGCGGCGATCAACCAGGAACTGTCGCTGCCCAATCCCTTCCCGGCGCCGCCCGGGGTGGTGCCCTATGGGCCGAACAATCCGGGCGAGCCCGACGACGTCGCCGCCAATACGCCGAGCCCTCGGAACACGCCGAGTTCGCGGAAGCACGACGTCGCCCAATCCGCGACGCGCCCGACGGTCAGGGAGCGGCCGGCTGCCGCCACGCTCGCCGAAAAATCTCTGCGCCACGATGCGATGTATCGCGTTGCCGCGCCGAACGATGCCCATGCGGCTCATTGACCTCATGCGCGGGACCTACACACAGAACACCGGACGGGCGCCGCGAGCCGCCGCGGGCGGTGCGGCCGATGTCGAGATCCACGGCATCACCGCGACCAGCAACGACGTCCAGCCCGGCTATGTGTTCGCGGCCCTTCCCGGCACCAAGCAGGACGGCCGCGCCTATATCGCGGATGCGGTGGCGCGAGGGGCGGCCGCCGTGCTGGCCCCGCCCGACACCGATTGGCCGGCCGGCGTGCCGCCACGCCCGCTCATTCTCGATGCGCAGCCGCGGCGCCGTCTCGCCCAGATGGCGGCGAGCTTCGCCGGCCGTCAGCCGCGCCGCATCGCCGCCGTCACCGGCACCAACGGGAAGACGAGCACGGCCGATTTCCTCCGCCAGCTCTGGAGCTTTGCGGATCATCCTGCGGCCTCCCTCGGCACGCTCGGCCTCGTGGCGCCCGGTTTTCCGCAAGGCGCGGGGCTGACCACACCCGACCCCGTGACGCTGGCCGAGACCATGGCCCGGCTGGCCGCGGCGGGGATCGAGCATGTCGCGATCGAAGCCTCCTCGCACGGGCTGGACCAGTTCCGGCTGGACGGGCTGCAACTCGCGGCCGGTGCCTTCACCAACCTCACGCGCGACCACCTCGACTATCACGGCAGCATGGAGGCCTATCGCGCGGCCAAGCTGCGGCTTTTCGCCGAGCTGCTGCCGCGCGGTGCGCCGGCCGTGGCGGCGTCCGCCCTCGATGAGGAGACGCGCGAGGCGATGGCGCGCGTGGCGCAGCGCCGTGGCTTGAACTTCGGCACCGTGGGCGAAGGCGGCAGCCTGGTCGCGCTCCATGCCGTGACGCCGCGGCCGGACGGGCAGATCCTGTCGCTCTCCGTCGCCGGCCGGCGCTTCGAGGTGATGCTGCCGCTGCCCGGCCGCTTCCAGGCGGACAATGCGCTGGTCGCGGCGGCCCTCTGCATGATGCTGGGCGATACCGCGGTCTTCGATCGCCTGGCGCGGCTGCGCGGCGTGCGCGGCCGGATGGAACTGGCGGCGACCCTGCCGAATGGTGCTGCGGTCTATGTCGACTACGCCCATACGCCGGATGCCATCGCCCGCGTGCTCTCCGCGCTGCGACCCCATACCGCGGGCAAGCTCGCCATCGTCTTCGGCGCCGGCGGCGACCGCGACCGCGGCAAGCGCCCCCTGATGGCACAGGCGGCCGCAGCGGGGGCCGAGCATGTCATCGTGACCGACGACAATCCGCGGACCGAGGATGCGGCCGCCATCCGGGCCGAGGTGATGACGGGTGCGCCGGGCGCCCATGAAGTGGGCGGCCGGGAAGCGGCGATCGCCGCCGGGCTCGACCTGCTGGGACCGGGCGACGTCCTGGTCGTTGCCGGCAAAGGCCACGAGCAGGGGCAGATCGTCGGACGCGCGGTGCTGCCTTTCGACGATGTCGCCGTCGTCCGTCGCCTCGTCGGGGAGCGCGAGGCATGACCGCGCTCTGGACACCGCATGATCTCACCGCTGCCACGGGCGGTACGCTGTCCTGTGCCTTCGCAGCCGAAGGCATCTCCATCGATACGCGCACGGTCGCGCGGGGTGATCTCTTCGTTGCGCTCCATGGCGAGAACCGGGACGGGCATCTCTTCGTCGCGGACGCGCTGGCTGCCGGCGCCGCTGGCGCGCTGGTGGACCGTCCCATGCCGGAGCTGGGGCCCGATGCGCCGCTGCTGACCGTCTCCGACACCCTGACTGGGCTGACCGCGCTCGGCCGCTACGCCCGCGCGCGCTTCACGGGGAAGCTCGTGGCCGTCACCGGCAGCGTCGGCAAGACGACGACGAAGGAGATGCTGCGGCGGATTCTCTCTGCCGCCGGCCCCACCCATGCTGCCGTCGCGTCCTATAACAATCATTGGGGCGTGCCGCTGACGCTGGCGCGGATGCCGCGGGACGCGCGCTTCTGCGTCTCCGAAATCGGCATGAACCATCCGGGGGAGATCGCCCCGCTCGCCGCGCTTGCGCGCCCGCATGTCGCGGTCATCACCAACATCGCGCCCGTTCACATCGGCCACATGGGCAGCCTGGAGGCCATCGCGACCGAGAAGGCATCCATCCTGTCCGGCCTCGAAGCCGGCGGCACCGCGGTTCTGCCCGGAGACAGCCCCCTTCTGCCCATTCTGCGGGGGGCGGCCGGGGACCATGACGTGCTGCGGTTCGGCGAGGACGAGGCATGCGCGGCCCGTCTGCTCTCGGCCGAAAGCGATGCCGAGGGCGTTCGCGTGACCATGACGCTCGGCGGCCGTGATCTCGCCTTCCGCCTCGCGGCGCCCGGTCGGCACATGGCGATCAACGCGGTCGCCGCCATCGCGGCGGCCGTGGCGCTCGGCGTGGAGCCGCATCACGCCTCCGCCGCCATCGACGGTTTTTCCGCCGTCAGCGGGCGCGGCGTGCGGCGGCGGCTGGCCCTCGGCGATGGTGGCGAGGCCCTGCTGCTCGACGAAAGCTACAATGCCTCCGCCCCTTCCGTGCGCGCGGCCCTCGCGGTGCTCGCGCTGCAGCCGGCGACACGGCGGATCGCCGTGCTGGGCGACATGCGCGAACTGGGCGAAGCCTCCGCCGCCGAACATGCGGGACTCGCCCCGGACGTCGTGCGCCACGCCGACCTTCTCTTCGCCTGCGGGCCGGAGATGAAGCGGCTGTACGAGGCCGTGCCGGAGACGAAACGGGCGGCCTATGCCGCCACCTCCGCCGATATCGCGCCACAGGTGCTGGCTGCCCTGCGTCCCGGGGATGCAGTTCTCGTCAAAGGCAGCCTTGGCAGCCGCATGGCGGCCGTTATCAACGCGCTCCCCGTTATTGCTGAGACTGAGGAGCGCGTCTGATGCTCTACAACATTCTGCTGCCCTTCGCGGACCAGCTCCATTTTTTGAACCTTGTGCGCTATTTGACCTTCCGGTCCGGCGGCGCCTGCTTGACCTCGCTCGTCTTCAGCTTCCTCATGGGGCCGCGTGTCATCCGCATGCTGCGGGGCCTGCAGAAGCAGGGCCAGCCCATCCGGCTCGACGGGCCGGAGCGGCATCTGGTGGAGAAGAAGGGCACGCCCACGATGGGCGGCGTCCTCATCCTCAGTGCGCTGACGCTCTCCACGCTGTTGTGGACGGACCTCGCGAATCCTTACGTCTGGTCGACCCTTTTCGTGACGCTCGGCTATGGCGCCCTCGGCTTCATGGACGATTACCTCAAGGTCTCGAAGCGCAACACCAAGGGCCTCTCGGGGCGGCTGAAGCTCATCGGCCAGGCCAGCATCGGCCTCCTCGCCTCGATCTGGATCATGGCCCATATCGGCGGCCCGCTCGGCCACGGCGTCTCCGTGCCGATCTTCAAGAGCGTGCTGATTCCACTTGGATTCTTCTTCCCGCTTTTTGGCATGCTGGTGATGATGGGAGCGTCCAACGCCGTGAATCTCACGGACGGGCTGGACGGTCTCGCCATGGTGCCGACCATCATCGTCGCCGGCGTCTTCGCCCTCATCGCCTATCTCGTCGGCAACCGCATCTTCGCGGGCTATCTGGAACTGCCCTTCGTCGCCGGATCGGGTGAGCTTGCCGTCTTTTGTTCCGCCCTCATCGGTGCGGGCTTGGGCTTCCTGTGGTTCAACGCGCCGCCCGCCGCCGTCTTCATGGGCGACACCGGCAGCCTGGCCCTCGGCGGCGCGCTCGCTGCCGTCGCCGTTGCCACCAAGCATGAGATCGTGCTGGCGATCGTTGGCGGGCTTTTCGTCGTCGAAACGCTCTCCGTCATCATCCAGGTGTTCTGGTTCAAGCGGACTGGCCGCCGCGTCTTCCTCATGGCGCCGCTGCACCACCACTTCGAAAAGAAGGGCTGGGCGGAGCCGACCATCGTGATTCGCTTCTGGATCGTCTCCATGATCCTGGCGCTGGTCGGTCTCGCGACCCTGAAGATCCGATGACCGGCTTTCCCGCAACCCTCTTCGCGGGCAAGCGCTACGCGATCTTGGGGCTCGGCAAGAACGGCCTGCCGGCCGCACGCAGCTTGCGCGCCATGGGGGCGACCGTCGTGCTGTGGGATGACGGCGAGGCCGCGCGCCAAGTGGCCGCCGCCGAAGGCTTCGCCCTGCGCGAATTGGGTAGCGGCGATTTCGCCTTCGACGCGCTGATCCTCTCGCCCGGCATTCCGCATCACCTGCCGAAAGCGCATCCGATTGCGGCCCGTGCGCAAGCCGAAGGCGTTCCTATTCTGACGGATGCGGAGCTTCTTTACCAAGCGGTGCGAAAGGCCGGCAGCCGCGCCCGATTCGCCGGCGTGACTGGCACCAATGGCAAATCAACCACCACGGCGCTGCTCGCCCATATTCTCGCCTCCGCCGGCGTGCCGGTGGCGGCTGGCGGCAATCTCGGACCGGCTGCACTCGCGCTGCCGCTGCTGCCGGAAGACGGCGTCTATGTGCTCGAAATGTCGTCTTACATGTTGGAGCGAATCGCGAGTCTCCGCTTCTCTACAGCGGTAATGCTGAATCTGAGCCCCGATCACCTCGACCGCCATGGGAACATGGACGGTTATGCTGCTGTAAAGCGTGCAATTTTTGCGCGCCAGACAGAAGCGGACGTGGCTGTGGTCGGTGTTGACGATCCGCTGTCGATGGCGATGGCCGACTCGCTTGAGTCGCAAAAGCGGATGCGGGTGATCAGAATCAGCGGGCAGGGGCGGGAAACGGGTGTGGCGACGCTGCCCGGCGCGCACAATGCGCAGAACGCGGAAGCGGCTCGTGCCATGGCGCGCGCGCTCGGGCTTTCGGATGCCGCGATCGACGCCGGAATCGCGACCTATCCCGGCCTGCCGCATCGCCAGGCGCGCGTGGGCGAGCGGGATGGCGTTCTCTTCGTCAACGACAGCAAGGCGACGAATGCCGATGCCGCGGCGCGCGCGCTCGGCTGCTACGATCGTCTCGTCTGGATCGCCGGCGGCATGGCCAAGGCGGGCGGTATCGAGCCGCTGGTGGAGTTTTTTCCGCGCATCGCGCATGTGGAGCTGATCGGGCGTGATGCCCCACAATTCGCCGAAACCTTGAGCCGCCACGGCGTCTCTTTCCACATGGCCGGCACCTTGGACGCGGCGGTGCCCGCGGCCTTCGCGCAGGCGCGTGCGCTCGCCGCGCCCGTCGTCCTGCTGTCGCCCGCGACGGCAAGCTGGGATCAGTTTGCCAGCTACGAGGCGCGGGGCGATCGTTTCGCCGAACTCGTGCGGGCGCTACCTGACATGGCGAATGGGAGGGCGGCCTGATGCCCTCGCTGTCACGCACGGACACCTCGATCATCGGCCGCTGGTGGTGGACCGTCGACCGGTGGACGCTACTTTGCATCGGCACGCTGATCGGCTTCGGCTACGTGCTCGTGCTCGCCTCCAGCCCGGCGGTCGCACATCGCATCGGCGATCCGCGCGACATGCTCATCGTCAAGCAGGTCGCCTTCCTCGCGATTGCCGGCGGCATCGTCGTCGGCATTTCGATGCTGCCCCCCAAGGGCATCCGCTGGCTCGCCCTCATCGGTACGCTGGCGGCTGTGATGCTGACGGCCTTCACGCTGGTGCATGGCGTGGAGATCAAAGGCGCGCGGCGCTGGATCAACATTCCTTTTCTCTCGCTGCAGCCCAGCGAATTTCTGAAGCCCTTCTTCGCTGTGGTGACGGCGGGGCTGCTGGTGGAAGCACGGCGTACGGAACGGTTCCCCGGCCGCATGCTGGCCGTGATGCTCTACGCCGTCATCGCCATGCTGCTGAAGGCACAGCCGGACATCGGCATGCTCGCCGTCATCAGCATCGTCTTCCTCACGCAGCTCTTTCTGGACGGGCTGAATGTAGGCGTCGTCGTCGTCGCCTTCCTGGCGCTCGTCGTCGGTTTCATCGCCGCCTTCTTCTTGATGCCGCACGTGCATGTACGCGTGGAGCGCTTCCTGCATCCGACGGAGAAGACCGCCTATCAGGCGCTGACCGCGCTGCAGGCCTTCGGCAATGGCGGGCTGCTGGGCCGCGGCCCGGGCGAGGGCACGGTGAAGGACATCCTGCCCGACGCCCATGCCGACTTCGTCTTTGCCGTCGCGGGTGAGGAGTTCGGGCTCGTCGTCTGTCTGCTGATTCTCGGCATCTTCGCGATCATCGTGCTGCGCGGCTTGTTGCGTCTCGTCGCCGAGAACGACCATTTCGTGCTGTTGGCCGCGGGCGGCATTCTCGCGAGCTTCGGCCTGCAGTCCTTCATCAACATGGCTTCCTCCCTCGAACTGATTCCGACCAAGGGCATGACCTTGCCCTTCATCTCCTATGGCGGCTCGTCTGCGCTGTCCGTCGCGATCGAGATGGGCATGCTGCTGGCGCTGACCCGTCGGCGGCCGGTGGGAGAGCGGCTGTGAGGGGCCCGCGCGTGACACCGGTCGTGATCGCCGCCGGCGGAACCGGCGGCCATTTCTTTCCGGCGGAGGCGCTGGCCCATGCCCTCGCCGGCCGTGGCTATCGGCCCGTGCTTATGACGGACGGCCGCTCTGCCGGCCGCGGGTCCGAGGCTTTTGCCGAGGGCGACCGCCATGTCCTGCCGGGCGCCGGGATCGCCGGCCGAGGCCTGGTGAAGGGCGTGAAGGCGGTCGGCGCACTCGCGGCCGGAACCCTGGCGGCGCGCCGTCTGCTCGCCAGCCTCGACGCCGGCGCCATCGTGGGTTTTGGCGGCTATCCCTGCGTGCCCCCGATCCTCGCTGCCCGCTTCGGGCGGATGAGGCTGCCCATCATCCTGCATGAGCAGAATGCCGTGCTCGGCCGCGCCAATCGGGCACTGGCCGGCATGGCGACCGTGCTGGCGCTCAGCGCTGAGGGCACGACCCGCCTGCCGCCGAAGGCGCGGACCATCGTGACGGGCAATCCGGTACGGCCGGCCATCGCGGCGTTGGCGGATGCGCCCTACGCGCCGCCCGCGGCCGATGGACCGATCAACCTTCTGGTGACCGGCGGGTCGCTCGGCGCGCGCGTGCTGAGCGACGTCGTGCCCGCAGCACTGAGCGGCTTGCCCGAGACCCTGCGGCAGCGTCTCTCCGTCGTTCAACAGGCGCGCAAAGAGGATGCTGAGCGTGTCGCCGCCGCCTATGACGAGGTTGGTATCCAGTCCGAGGTTGCGCCCTTCTTCACCGACATGGCGCAACGTCTCGCGGCGAGCCATCTGGTGATCGCCCGCGCCGGCGCGTCCACCACGGCGGAACTCGCGGTTGCCGGTCGTCCGGCCGTCCTGGTGCCGCTGCCCTCCGCGATCGACGATCACCAGACCGCGAATGCGGCGATCCTGGCGCAGGCGGGGGCAGCTTGGGCCATGCCGCAGCCGCGCTTCACGGTGGAGGCGCTGCGCACGCAACTGAGCAGCCTTCTCGCTGACCCCGCCGGTCTCGCCGCCGCGGCCGCCGCCGCCCGCGCGCAGGCCAAGCCGCTCGCGGTCGAGGCGCTGGCGGACCTCGTCGAACAATCCATGGTGCGGGAGACGCAGCTATGAGGGCGCTTCCGCTCACGATCGGGACCATCCATTTCGTCGGCATCGGCGGCATCGGCATGTCGGGCATCGCCGAGGTCCTGCACAATCTCGGCTATTCCGTGCAGGGCAGCGACATCGCCGATTCCGCCAATGTGAAGCGGCTGCGCGGCGAGGGGATTCCGGTCGCCATCGGTCATGACGCGAAGAACCTGGGTGGCGCCCAGGTCGTCGTCGTCTCCACGGCGGTCAAGGCAGACAATCCGGAAGTGCAGGCGGCGCGCGCCAAGCTCATCCCCGTCGTGCGGCGGGCCGAAATGCTGGCCGAACTGATGCGCCTGCGTTGGTCGGTCGCGATCGGCGGCACCCATGGCAAGACGACGACGACAAGCCTGATCGCCGCCGTGCTGGAAGGCGCCAATCTCGACCCCACCGTCATCAACGGTGGCATCATCAATGCCTACGGCACCAATACCCGTCTGGGCGCCGGCGACTGGATGGTGGTGGAGGCGGATGAGAGCGACGGCAGCTTCCTGCGCCTGCCGGCCGTCATCGCCGTCGTCACCAATATGGACCCCGAACATCTCGACCATTGGGGCAGCCAGGAGGCGATGGAGGCGGGCTACCGCCAATTCGTCGGCAATATTCCCTTCTATGGCTTCGCCGTCCTCTGCGTCGATCATCCCGCCGTGCAGCAGATGATCCCCCGCCTCGCCGATCACCGGATCATCACCTACGGCTTCAGCCAGCAGGCTGACATTCGGGCCGAGCGGCTGGTGACGGACAAGGGGGGCGCCAATTTCGAAGTGGTGGTGACGGACCGCTTGCGCAGCCGCCAGCGCCGCATGGGGCCCTTCCGTCTGCCGATGCTGGGCCAGCACAACGTGCAGAATGCCCTGGCTGCCATCGCCGTCGGTATCGAGATGGAAATCGGCGAGACGGCGCTGCGCCAGTCGCTCGCTGCCTTCCGTGGTGTGAAGCGCCGCTTCACCAAGACGGGTGAAGCGGGCGGCATCACCGTCATCGACGATTACGGCCACCATCCGGTGGAGATTGCGGCCGTTCTGAAGGCGGCACGGCAGGCTGGCGCCCGCAACGTCATCGCCGTGGTGCAGCCGCATCGCTACTCGCGCCTGCAGTCTCTCTTTGAAGACTTCTGTGCCTGCATGAACGACGCGGGCACGGTGATCGTCGCGGACGTTTATGCCGCGGGTGAAGCGCCGATCGAAGGCGTGGACCGCGATGCCCTGGTGGATGGTCTGCGCGCGCGGGGCCATCGCAGCGTGGTACCGCTGCCCTCGCCCGATCATCTTGCCGAAATGGTGCATGCCATGGCGCAGCCGGGCGATTTCGTCGTGTGCCTCGGCGCCGGCAACATCACCGCCTGGGCCAATGGGCTGCCGGGTCAACTCGAAGCGCTGCAAGGCCAGCAGGGCCGCCGGGCCGGGGCAGGGGGCGCATGAGAGCCGCCATGACCGCGCACGAAACCCAAACGGGCGGCCTGCCGCCCCTGAAAGGCCGGGTGGAGGCGCAAGCTGCGCTCGGCGCGCTGACCTGGTTCCGCGTCGGCGGCCCGGCCGATTTCCTCGTCAAACCGGCGGATGCGGAAGACCTCGCGCAGTTTCTCGCCAAGCTGCCGGAAGAGATGCCGCTGACGGTGATCGGCGCCGCGTCCAACCTCATCATTCGCGACGGCGGCATTCGGGGCGTCGTCATCCGCCTCGCCCGCGGCTTTTCCAAGATCGA
The DNA here is from genome assembly GCF_054665075.1 of Acidisoma sp. 7E03. Taxonomy (NCBI): domain Bacteria; kingdom Pseudomonadati; phylum Pseudomonadota; class Alphaproteobacteria; order Acetobacterales; family Acidocellaceae; genus Acidisoma; species Acidisoma sp. 7E03. The sequence goes on along the minus strand of NZ_BAAFHE010000003.1, from coordinate 326,252 downwards.
TGTCGAGGCGGACGGCATCGTCTGCGGAGCGGCTGCGCTGGATGCGACGGTGGCCGAACACGCGGCCGCGGCCGGTCTTGGTGGGCTCGAATTCCTCTCCGGCATCCCGGGCAGCATCGGCGGCGCCGTCGCCATGAATGCCGGCGCCTATGGCAGCGACGTGAAGGCCGTGCTCGACTGGGCGGAGGTCGTGACGCGCCAGGGTGAGATCCGGCGCCTGGCGGCGGAAGAACTGCATCTGTCTTACCGGCATTCCCAGCTGCCGCCGGGGGCCATCGTCATCCGTGCCCGGTTGCGGGCGCAAGCGACCGACCCCAGCCTGATCGCCGCGCGCATGGGCGAAATCCGCGACAGCCGGACGAAGACGCAGCCGGTGCGCGCCCGCACCGGCGGCTCCACCTTTGCCAATCCGCCGGGCCAGAAGGCCTGGGAACTGATCGACGCCGCCGGCTGCCGCGGGCTGACCCGCGGCGCCGCGCAGGTGAGCGAGTTGCACTGCAATTTCCTGCTCAACAATGGTGGCGCGAGCGCCGCCGACCTCGAGGGCTTGGGTGAGGAGGTGCGGCGCCGCGTGCAGGCGGCCACCGGCGTCACCCTCGAATGGGAGATCAAGCGCATCGGGCAGCCGAGCGGGCGACCGGAGATAGTGGCATGAAGCGCGTTGCGGTTCTCTACGGCGGCATCTCGGCAGAACGCGAGGTCAGCCTCGTCACCGGAGCCAAGGTGATCGCGGCGCTGCGCGAGGCGGGCTATGACGTCGTGCCCGTCGAGGTCGGTCCCGATCTCGGCGCCACCATCGCGGCGCTCGATCCCAAGCCCGACGCCGTCTTCAACGCGCTGCATGGCCGCTTCGGCGAGGATGGCGCCATTCAGGGCGTGCTCGACTGGCTCGGCATTCCCTACACGCATTCCGGCGTGCGCGCCTCCGCCATCGCCATGGACAAGGTGGCCGCCAAGGCGCTCTTCGCCGCCGCTGGTCTGCCGGTCGCGCGCCACAAGGTCGTCGACATCGCCGATCTCGAAGAGGCGGACCCGATGCCGCGCCCCTATGTCATCAAGCCGCAGAACGAAGGCTCCTCGGTCGGCGTGCACATTATGAAGAGCGGGGACAACCGGCGCGCCGAGATCGCCCGCGGCTGGAGCTTCGGCCCGACCGCGATGGTCGAAGAATTCATCCCCGGCCGCGAGATCACGGTTGCCGTCATGGGAGACCGCCCGCTCGCCGTGACCGAGATCAAGGCGAGCCACGAATTCTACGACTACGAGTCCAAATATGCGGAAGGCGGCTCGAGCCATGTCATTCCGGCGCTGGTGCCGGAGGTGATTGCCGAACAGGCGAAGGAGGTCGCACTGCGCGCGCATCAGGCGCTCGGCTGTGCGGGGGCCTCGCGTTCCGACTTCCGCTACGACGACACCGAGGGCACGCCCGGCCGCCTGGTGCTGCTCGAAGTGAACACGCAACCCGGCCTGACCCCGACTTCCCTGCTGCCCGAGCAGGCGGCCCATTGCGGCATCAGCTTCCCCGCGCTCTGCGCCTGGATGGTGGAGGCCGCCCGATGCCGCGTGTAGCAAAACGCTCCGAAGCGGAGCTACACGCCGCGCGCGCCGCCAACGCGCGGCTGATGGCGAGCCGCAGCGTCGTCGACCGGCCAAGCCACCGCGCCATCATCATGCGCCGAGCGCGCCGCCTGATGCGCCCGGCGGCGGGCGCGGGTGCCATCGTCGTGCTGCTGTTCTGCGCGAGCCTCGTGGTGCGGGAAGCGGATAGCGGCAGCGGATCCACCGGCGCCTTCCGTCGGGCACTCGGCGCGGTCGGCGCCACCATGGGCCTCACGGTGCAGACCATCGTTATCGACGGGCGGGAGAACACGCCCGAGCCGCTGCTGCGCCGCGCCCTCGGCGTGATGATCGGTCAGCCGATCCTCGGCTTTTCGCTGACGGATGCGCGGGAGCGGCTGCTCTCCCTCGGCTGGGTCGCCGATGCGGTGGTGGAGCGGCGGTTGCCCGGAACCCTCGTCGTGCGCCTGATCGAACGCGCCCCCTTCGCCGTCTGGCAAGATCATGGCGATTTCCGCCTGATCGACCGCAATGGCGACACGATGGGCGAGCAGGACGTGGGCCGTGCCTCGGAAGTGCTCAACCTGCCTTTGGTGGTGGGCACAGGCGCGCCGGAGGCGGCGACCGAATTGTTCGACGAGATGAAGCCCTATCCCGATATCCGCAAGCGTCTCGTGGGTGCGGTGCGTGTCGGCCAGGAACGCTGGAATCTCGATCTCAAATCCGGCGCGACTGTCATGCTGCCCGGAGAAGCGCAGGATGCGGCGCTCGCACGCCTGCAGGCGCTGCAGGACCGCATGCAGATTCTTGACCGGCCGGTGCAGGAAATCGACCTGCGGCTGACCGACCGCGTGGTGGTGCGGCCGCGCCTGATGCCTCCGCCGCCGCCCGCGCCGCCTCCGCCTCCCGGCGCGGCGGCAGTACCCTCTGCCGCGAAGCCCGCGGCGCCTGTGCAACCGAACGGATGAGGGGGAAGACGGTGAACGATCTGACACGCCGCACCCTGCCTCCCGTCGCGACGGATTTGCCGCCGCGCGCGCGTACGCTGCGCGCCGGCGTCTTCGGCGTGCTCGATATCGGCTCCACCAAGATCACCTGCATGATCGGCCGCAGCGAACCGGACGGCACGCGGCGCATCCTGGGCTTCGGCTGGCAGAAGGGGCGCGGCGTGCGCCACGGCGCCATCACCGATCTCGACGAGGCGGAGCGCGCGATCCGCGCCGCCGTCGGCCAGGCGGAGGACATGGCCGACACGCGGCTGCGCTCCGTCACCGTCAATCTCGGCTGTGGTCAGCCGGAGAGTCGACTCTTCAATGTCCAGTGGCCGGTCGGTGGCCGCATGGTGGGCGAGGACGACGTGCGCCAGGTGGTGTTGGAAGGCCGCCATCGCGCCGAGACGGAAGGTCGCGACACCATCCACATCCTGCCGCTGTCCTTCTCGGTCGACGAGACCATGCGGGTGGAAGACCCGCGCGGCCTGCATTGCGAGACGCTGACCGCGCGCCTGCACGTGATCGACGCCGTCTCCTCGGCGCTCCGCAACCTGCGCACCTGCCTGCATCGCTGCGACCTCGAGATTGCCGAGTTGGTGTCGGCGCCTTTCGCAGCCGGTCTCGCGACGCTGGTGGAAGATGAGCGCGAACTCGGCACCACCGTCATCGACATGGGCGGCGGCGCTACGAGCTTCGCCGTCTTCGCGGAAGGGCAGCTGCTGCATACGTCGAGCACGCTAGTCGGCGGCATCCACGTCACCAACGACATCGCGCGGCTGCTCTCGACGCCTGTCGCGCATGCCGAGCGGCTGAAGACGCTCTATGGCAGCTGCCAGGCGAGCCCGGACGACGAGCGCGAAATGCTGCCCGTACCGCTGGTGGGCGAAGAGGAGCATCAGATCGCGAAGGTTCCGCGCAGCATGGTGGTCAGCATCATCCGGCCGCGGCTGGAGGAGATTTTTGAAATCGTGAAGGACAGGCTGGAGAATTCCGGCCTGTCCCGCGTCGCCGGGGCGCGTGTCGTGCTGACCGGCGGGGCCTGCCAGCTTGCCGGTGCGCGCGAGTTGGCGGCCCATATCCTGGGCAAGCAGGTGCGACTCGGTCGGCCCGTCGATTTGCGTGGTCTTCCGGATGCGGCCTCGGGCCCGGCTTTTGCCACCGGCGCCGGGCTGCTGGCCTGGGCCGCAGGTGAAGGCCGCGCGATGCAGGATATCGACCTCGAGACCAAGCGCGTGGGCGGACCGCTCAAGCGCTTGATTTCGTTTCTGAAGGAGCGTGTGTGATGCCCGGGCATTCTCATGCACCATTCAGAGCGCCCCCGAAAAAGCTTGACCTGTCACTCCTCAATCCTCTAGCGCCGGACGGATACGCTCTGCCGGGCACGTTTTTGCAAGGAGACCGCCCATGACGCTGAACCTCACCGTTCCGCAGCAAACCCATTCCGACTTCACGCCGAAGATCTGCGTCATCGGTGTCGGCGGCGGCGGCACCAATGCCGTCGACAACATGATCGCGCTCAACCTGCCGGGCGTTGAATTCATCGTCGCCAACACGGATGCGCAGCAGCTCATGCGCAGCCGCGCCGACCGCCGCATCCAGCTCGGGCCGACCATCACCCAGGGCAACGGCGCCGGCGGCAAGCCGGAAGTGGGCCGTCTCTCCGCCGAGGAAGCGGAAGCCGATCTCGAGCGGCACCTCGAAGGCGTGCACATGGTCTTCATCACCGCCGGCATGGGCGGCGGCACCGGCACGGGGGCCGCGCCCGTCATTGCGCGCCTCGCCCGCAAGCACGACATCCTGACCGTGGGCGTGGTGACGAAGCCCTTCTCCTTCGAAGGCATCAAGCGCGCGCGTGCGGCGGAAGCCGGCATCGCCGAGCTGCAGCAGTATGTCGACACGCTCATCATCATCCCGAACCAGAACCTGTTCCGGATTGCGAACGAGCACACCAGCTGGAAGGAAGCCTTCCAGATGGCCGACAACGTCCTCTACATGGGCGTGCGCGGCGTGACCGACCTGATGGTGGTCCCCGGCCTCGTCAATCTCGACTTCGCCGACATCCGTACCGTCATGTCCGAGATGGGCAAGGCGATGATGGGCACGGGCGAGGGTGAGGGCGAGGGCCGTGCGGTGCGCGCCGCGGAAGCCGCGATCAGCAACCCGCTGCTCGAAGACACCAACATGGCGGGCGCCCGCGGGCTGCTCATCAACATCACGGGCGGCGAGGACATGACGCTGTTCGAGGTGGATCAGGCGGCCAACCGCATCCGCGAGGAAGTGGACGAGGAAGCCAACATCATCTTCGGCTCGGCGATCGACAGCACGCTCAACGGCCGCATCCGCGTCAGCGTCGTCGCAACGGGCATCGATTCCGCTGCGATCGAATACAAGCCGAAGCTGGAACTGGCGGCGAGCAACGACCGTCCGGCGCAGCCTGCCCAGGTCCAGGCTCCCGCCGAAATGCCGCTGGCCGCGACCGGCACGGGCGACGTCCGCCCGATCGGCTTCCCGCAGCAGCATGTGAGCCCGGCTGCGCCCGCGCAGTGGAGCCCGGCGGCGCAGCTGGCCCCCGCCCAGCCGGCGATGAGCCCGGTGGCGCCTCCGCCGTCCGCGCCCGCGCCGTCTGCGGCACCCACGCTGCGCGGCCCTTCGGCTCTGCCGCAGCGCCCGGCCAGCACCCGCGGGCTCTTCGCCGAGCCGGTGGCGCGCAGCGCCGAGCCGGCGCCCGCGCCCTCCGGCGGCACGAGCCTCTTCAACCGGGTGACGGGCGCGATCGGCAAGCGCGTCCAGCCGGCGGCGGCTGCCCCCGAGCCGCGCCTTGAGGCCGCGGCGCCGGAGCCGCGTGCCGAAGCGCCGCGCCCGGTGGCGCGTCCTTCCGCGGCGGACGAGATGGGGGGCCTGGAAATTCCGGCCTTCCTGCGCCGCCAGCAGTCCTGAGACCCTGAGCACGGGCGGGCTCCAACCGGGGCCCGTCCGTCCTTTCCGAGGTTTCCGGGAAACCGGGCCCGGTGCGCCGGCCACCGTTGTCGATGAGAGGGCACGTGACCAGAGCAGATGGGCAGACTCTCGCAGCCGCGCGGCTTTCCACGCGGCTGTTCTTCTTTCTGGCGGGTTTCGCCAATGCCTCCTGGGCGCCCATGGTGCCCTACGCCAAGATGCGCACCGGCCTTGGCACCAGCGCCTTCGGTCTCGTGCTCATGGGGCTGGGTATCGGCGCGACCGCCGTCATGCCGGTCATCTCCTGGGCGCTGCGGCATCATGGCTCGCGTCGCACGATCGTGGCGGGTGCCGTCATCACCACGCTGGTGCTGCCGCTGCTGGCCGTGCTCTCGAACCCCGTTCTGCTTGCCATCGTCCTGCTGATCTTCGGCTTCGGCATCGGCGCCCTGGATGCCGCGATGAACGCCCAGGCGGTGGAGGTTGAGCGGCTCAGCCGCAAGCCGCTGATGTCGGGCTTCCACGGCATGTTCAGCCTGGGTGGCCTGGCAGCCGCCCTTGGCCTGACCTTGCTGCTCGGCGGCGGGCTGCCGGTGCAGGCCGCCGCCCTCGCCGTAACCTTGGTGTTTCTCGCCGTGTGGCTGTGGCGCGCACCCGGCTTGCTGCCGGGCCATGAGGCGCCGCAGACGGCGGAGAGCCGCCCGGCGGGGCGCGCGCTGCTGCATCCGCTGGTCCTGCTCATCGGAGCGCTCTGCGTGGTGGGCTTCCTCGGAGAAGGGGCCGCCCTCGATTGGAGTGCGCTGTTTCTCGGCCAGAAGGGGCTGCCACCCTCCCTGGGGGGGCTCGGCTATGCCGCCTTTTCCGTCGCCATGGTCCTGGCACGTCTGACGGGTGACCGGCTGACGCGGCGCTTCGGTCCGCGGCTCACCATGCAGGTGAGCGCGCTGCTGGGCATCGCCGGCTGGGCCGCCGTGGTGCTGCTGCCGGGGCCCGTCGCTCTTCTCGGCTTCTGTCTGGTGGGCCTCGGGGCTGCCAATATCGTGCCGTTGCTGTTCAGTGCCGCCGCTCGCGTGCCAGGCGTGCCGGCCAGCACTTCGATCCCGGTCATCAGCGCCCTCGGCTATGCCGGGCTGCTGAGCGGCCCCGCGATCGTGGGCTTCGTCGCTGGCGCCACCAGCCTGGGCACGGCGCTACTTCTCGTCGGCCTGCTTCTTCTAGCCGTGCTGGGCGGGGCGAAGATCGCGACCGGGCGCGAGGGGTAAGGGGAGGGCGGCAGGCGCCGCCCAGCTGCGGCGGATCACGTAGACCGGCCGGTGCTTCGTCTCGTCGTAGACGCGGCCGAGATATTCGCCGATCACCCCGAGCGCCAGCAGTTGCAGCCCGCCGAGGAAGAGGACGGCCACCATGAGGGAGGGGTAGCCGTCCACCGGGTTGCCGTAGACCAGGGTGCGCAAGACGAGGAAGGCGCCGTAGAGCAGCGACAGCATGGCGGTCGCGAGGCCGAGATAGCTCGCGAGGCGGAGTGGCACCTGGCTGAAGGAGGTGATGCCCTCGATCGCGAAATTCCACAGCCGCCAGTAGCTCCAGCTCGTGCGTCCGGCGCAGCGTCCGGCGCGGCGGTAGCGGATTTCTGCCGTCGGGAAGCCGACCCAGGCGAACATCCCTTTCATGAAGCGCCGTCGTTCCGGCATCTGCCGCAAGGCGTCCACGGCGGCGCGGGAGAGCAGGCGGAAATCGCCGGTGTCGGGCGGGATGGGCACCGCGCTGAGCCGATTGAGCAGGCGATAGAAGAGATGCGCCGTGCTGCGCTTCGCCCAGCTCTCGCCCTCTCGTGCCTCGCGCACCGCATTCACCACGTCATACCCCTCCCGCCATTTGGCGATGAGGGCGGGGATCAGCTCCGGAGGGTCCTGGAGATCGGCGTCGATCGGGATGACGAGGCTGCCGCGCGCCTGATCGAGGCCGGCCGTCAGTGCCGCTTCCTTGCCGAAATTGCGCGACAGGTCGAGGATGCGAAGGCTGGAGTCTTCGGACTGCAGGGCGAGCAGCCGGCCGAGCGTATCGTCCCGGCTGCCGTCGTTGACGCAGATGACCTCGTAGCTGAAGCCCGTGCCTGCCAGCACAGCGGCAAGGCGGCCATGAAAGGCGCCGATGGTCTCTGCCTCGTCGTGGCAGGGCACGACGATCGAGAGGAAGGGTGGGGCGCCGTCGGGCGTCAGCGTTCGCACGGCCATCGCGCTCTCATGGATGTGACGCGGGCAAGAGAGTTAACAGGTCATTCCGTTCTGGTAAAGAAATGATAAGGCTTGGTGGCGGCGGAGAGGTTCTTATCTAAGCAGTTCCGCCCCGCAGGGGCCCGCAGCGAGGACGACCGGCCATCATGACCACCCGTGCCCATGACATGCCCTTTGGGGCCAGCCTGCAGAAAAACGGCGTGCTCTTCCGCCTCTGGGCGCCGGGTCAGGCGGCCGTCGGCCTTGCCGTCGACGGCGGGGCGCCTGCGCCGATGCAGCCTCGCGCCGACGGCTTTCACGAATTGCTGCTGTCCGAGGCGGGCGCCGGCTCTCGCTACAGCTTCGTGGTGGGTGACGGCCTGCGCGTGCCGGACCCTGCCTCCCGCTTCCAGCCGGAAGACGTGCACGGTCCGAGCGAGGTGATCGACCCAGGCGCCTATGACTGGCAGGACGCCGGCTGGCGCGGCATCGCATGGGACGCCGCGGTGATCTACGAACTTCATCTCGGCACCTTCACCGCCGAAGGCAGCTTCCGCGCGGCGATCGAAAAGCTCGATCATCTGGCGGCGCTCGGCGTCACCCTCATCGAGATCATGCCGGTCGCGGATTTTCCCGGCGCGCGGAACTGGGGCTATGACGGCGTGCTGCCTTATGCGCCGGATGCGAGCTACGGCCGGCCCGAGGATTTCAAGGCGCTGGTCGATGCCGCCCATGCCCGCGGTATCGGCGTTCTGCTCGACGTGGTCTACAACCACTTCGGGCCGGAAGGAAATTACCTGAGCGCCTATGCCGACGCCTTCTTCACCGAGCGGCACCAGAGCCCCTGGGGCGCCGGCATCAACGTCGACGGGCCCGACAGCCGCCCGGTGCGGGAGTTCTTCATCCAGAACGCCCTCTATTGGATCCACGAATTCCATCTCGACGGGCTGCGCTTCGATGCCGTTCACGCCATCCAGGACGACAGCGACCGCCACCTGCTGGTCGAGATGGCCGAGCGCCTGCGCGCCTCGGTGACCGACCGGCCGCTGCATCTGATTCTGGAAAACGAAGACAACCGGGCCTCGCTGCTGGAGCGTGAGGCGGCGGGCGAGTGTGGCCATTACTCCGCCCAGTGGAACGACGACGTGCATCACGTGCTGCATGTGGCCGCCACCGGTGAAGATATTGCCTATTACGCGCCCTATGCCGCCCAGCCGGACCTGCTCGGCCGCGCGCTGGCGGAGGGCTTCGCCTTTCAGGGTGAGGCGATGGAATACAGCGCCAAGCTGCGCGGCGAAGCCTCGGGCCACTTGCCGCCCCTGGCCTTCGTCGCTTTCGCGCAGAATCACGACCAGATCGGCAACCGTGCAATGGGCGAGCGGCTGTCGGCGCTCGCCCCGCGGGAAGCGCTGCGCGCCGTCTCGGCCGTCTATCTGCTCCTGCCACAGGTGCCGATGATCTTCATGGGTGAGGAGATCGGCGCGCGGACGCCGTTCCTCTTCTTCACCAACTTCGGCGGCGAGATGGCCGAAAAAGTGCGGGAGGGCCGGCGCGCGGAATTCTCCCGCTTTCCTGAATTCAACGATCCGGAGAAGCGCAGCCACATTCCGGACCCCGAGGCGGAGACCACCTTCCTCGCCTCCAAGCTGCCCTGGGCGGAAATGGATGCCGCGACTTTGCAGTGGTTCACCCGCATCTTGGCCACCCGGCGCGCCGAGATCCAGCCGCTGCTGAACGGCATCCGGAGTGGCGGCGTCGCGCAGATGCACGGCCCGGGCGCCGTGACAGTGGTGTGGCAGGCAGGGGAGAGCCGCCTTGTGCTGCAGGCCAATCTGTCGGCGACGTCCTGTGCCTGTCCGGCGGAGACGGACCGGCGCATCTGGGCGGAAGGCTCGGTACAGCCCGACGGTCAACTCGGCCCCTGGTCCATCTGCTGGTCCGTCTCGAACCGGTGATCCGACCGCGGACAGGTGGAGAACGGTTGAAAACGAAAGTTGTCCTTCTGTGACCAAGAGAAACATAGGCTCACGAAGGCGGGAGGACGACCTTCTCCCCTCTCGCGGCTGAGATATCAGGCGGGCTAGTCAGAGACAGAGACGCACAGAGGGAAGACGACCATGGCGGCAGGAAAGCTCCACATCGCGTTCATCGGAGCTTTCTGCAGCCTGTTCGTGGGTGCCGCTGCGCCGGCGAGAGCGGCGGATGCAATCCCCGTCACCGTCACCACCGCGAGCCAGGAGGACGTACCCGTCTATCTCGACGGGATCGGCAATGTGCAGGCCTTCAACACCGTGTCCGTCCGGGCGCAGGTGGACGGCGTCCTGATCGATCTGCCCGCGCACGAGGGTCAGGAGGTCCACAAGGGCGACGTCATCGCGCGGATCGATCCCGCGCCCTATCAGGCGGCGCTGGACCAGGCGCTCGCCCAGCGGGCGGAGGATCTCGCTTCCCTCCAAAGCGCGCAGCTCGACCTCGATCGCTACACGAAGCTCGCCAAGAACAGCTACGCCCCCGTGCAGCAGGTGGATGACCAGCGTGCCGTCGTGGCGAAGGATCAGGCCATCATCCAGGCGGACAACGCGGCGATCGAGACCGCGAAGATCAAGCTCGGCTACTGCACCATCCGCGCCCCCTTCGACGGCCGCGTTGGTCTCTACCAGATCGACGTCGGCAATCTCATTACCGCGAACGGCGCGAGCCCGATCCTGACGGTGACACAGGACAAGCCCATCGCCGTCGTCTTCACCCTGCCGGAGGACCAATTGCTTCAGGTGCAGGAGGCGCGGTCTCAGGGGCCTCTGCCGGTGATCGTCATGGACAAGGCGACCGGGCGGACGATTGCGACCGGCGTACTGACGACGCCCGACAATACGATTGCGGCGGCCACCGGCACCATCGCCCTCAAGGCGCGCTTCGACAATGCGGACGATCATCTCTGGCCCGGCCAGTTCGTCGACGCGCGTCTGCAGGTGAAGAAGCTGACGAAGGTCGTGACCATTCCCTCGATCAGCGTGCAGCACGGCCCCGATGGGCTGTTCGTCTTCCTCGTTCGGCCGGACGGTACGGTCGCCCAGGTGCCGGTCTCGGTCGCCTACGCGGATAGCGGACGCAGCGTGATGTCCAAGGGCGTCGCGGCCGGCGACGTTGTGGTGGTGGGTGGTGCCTCCCGCCTTGCGCCCGGTCTCAAGGTCCAGGGCAAGCCGGTGGATGCCGCACGGGTGGAGGCGAACAGCCAAACCGCCGACGGCTTGGGTGGTGGCGGCTGAGCATGAGCATTTCGACGCCCTTCATCCGCCGCCCGATCGCGACCTCGCTGATCGCGGCTGCGATTTTCCTGGTGGGGCTCGCCGTTTATCCGCTGCTGCCCGTGGCGCCGCTGCCGAACGTGACCTTTCCCACCCTCGTGGTCAGCGCCAGCTATCCGGGTGCGAGCCCACAGACCATGGCGTCCACCGTCGCGACACCGCTCGAGACCGAATTCGGCCAGATGCTGCCCGGTCTCACGCAGATGACCTCGACCAGTGTCTACGGAAATACGCAGATCACCCTGCAATTCAGCCTCGACACCGATCTGGGCAATGCCGAGACCTTGCTGCTGGAGGCGATGAACGCGGCACAAGGCTCGCTGCCGGCCGACATGCCCTCTCCCCCGACCTTCCGGGCGATCAATCCGTCGGATGCGCCGATCATGATTCTCGCCATGCATTCGGATCAGGCGCCGATCACGACCGTCGACAGCTATGCCGAGAACATCGTCGAGCAGCAGTTGTCCCAGCTGCAGGGCGTGGGCCAGGTTCTGGTCGGCGGCCAGCAGACGCCATCCATCCACGTCCAGGTGGATCCCGCGCGCCTCGCCGCGATGGGGATGACGATGGAGGATGTGCGCACGGTTCTGGCCGATGCGACGGTGGACAACCCCAAGGGAAGCGTCGACGGTCCCAATCGTTCTTTCACCATCTACAACAACGACCAGCTGACGCAGGCAACGCCGTACAACGACTTGATCATCGGCTACAAGAACGGCGCGCCCATCCGCATCGGCGATATCGGCCAGGCGGTGGCCGGCCCGCAGAACCGCGAACTCGCCGCCTGGATCAACAACAAGCGCGGCGTGCTGTTGCTGATCTTCAAGCTGCCGAGTGCGAACGTGATCGCGACCGCGGATGCGGTGAAGGCGAAACTCAAGACGCTGGAAGCCTATTTTCCGCCCAACGTGCATCTCGACGTCGTTTCCGACCGGACCTTGACCATTCGGGCCTCCGTCAAGGACGTCGAATTCACCCTCATCCTCGCCATCTGCCTCGTGGTGATGGTGATCTTCCTCTTTTTGAGGAACCTCTGGGCCACGATCATCCCGAGCGTCACCATTCCCGTGGCGCTCGTGGGCACGCTGGCGACGATGTATGCGGCGGGCTTCAGCCTCGACAATCTCTCGCTGATGGCGCTGACCATCGCCGTCGGCTTCGTCGTCGACGATGCCATCGTCATGCTGGAGAACATCGTCCGCCACATGGAGGAAGGTCTGGGGCCGATGGAGGCCGCGCTGAAGGGCGCAGGGGAGATCGGCTTCACCATCCTCTCCATCAGCGTCTCCCTGATCGCGGTCTTCATCCCACTGCTGCTGATGGGTGGCATCATCGGCCGGCTGTTCCGCGAATTCGCGATCACGCTGTCGATGACCATCGTCATCTCGGCCATCGTCTCACTTACGCTGACGCCGATGATGGCCTCCCGCTTCCTGCGGCCAGAAACGAAGACGCACGGCCGTCTCTACAATGCGGTGGAGCGGATCTTCGACGGAATGCTGCGCTTCTACGGCCGCACCGTGGACGTGGCGCTGCGCTTTCGCTTCGTCACGCTGATGATCTTCCTCGCGACCGTCGCGGTCACCGTCTACCTCTATGTGATCATCCCCAAAGGCTTCTTCCCGACGCAGGATACGGGCACCATCATCGGCATCACCGAAGGTGCGCAGGATGCGTCCTTCCAGCAGATGTCGCGCCTGCAGATGGCGATGAATGCGGTGATCCTGAAGAACCCTTCCGTGCAGGCGGTGAACTCCACCGTGGGTTCGGGTATCGGCGGCCAGTCGGGCAATCAGGGCCGCATGTACATCACGCTCAAGCCCTGGGATCAGCGCAGAGACACGGTGACGCAGATCATCGACCAACTGAACCAGGCAACTGCCTCCGTCGTCGGCATGCGGCTCTACATGCAGCCGGCGCAGGATGTGCGCGTGGGCGCCCGCCTTTCCAAGACGCAGTATCAATATACGCTGCAGGATTCCAATTCGGACGAATTGAACCAGTGGGCGCCGAAGCTTCTGGCGGCGATGCAGAAGATGCCGCTGTTGCAGGACGTGACTTCCGATCAGGAGAATGCGGGCACGACACTGACGACGACGATCGATCGCGAGAGCGCCGCGCGCTTCGGCATCCAGCCGGCGGCGATCGACGCCATTCTCTACGACGCCTTCGGGCAGCGCGAAGTCGCCCAGTATTTCACCGGCAACAAAGCCTATTACGTGATTCTGGAGGCGACGCCGCACGAATTCTCCAAGGTCGCGACGCTGCGAAAGCTCTATGTGAAATCAGCCAGCGGCGAGCCGGTGCCGCTCTCGACCTTCGTACACCTGACGACCGCGCCGGTGCAGCCCCTCGCCATCAACCACCAGAGCCAGTTTCCCGCGGTCACCATCTCCTTCAACCTCCGTGGCCGGGCGTCACTCGGCGACGTCGTCGCGCAGGTCACCAAGATGAAGCAGCAACTGGGGGTGCCGGCCACCGTGCAAGGCAACTTCCAGGGAACGGCGCAGGCCTTTCAGGATTCGCTGAGTTCGGAGCCGCTTCTGGTCCTCGCAGCGCTCATCGCCGTCTATATCATTCTCGGCATTCTCTATGAGAGCTACATCCTGCCGCTGACCATTCTGTCGACCCTGCCGTCCGCCGGCGTGGGCGCGCTGCTCATGCTGATGCTCTTTGGCTATCAGCTGACGGTCATTGCCCTGATCGGCATCGTCCTGCTCATCGGCATCGTGAAGAAGAACGGGATCATGATGGTGGATTTCGCCATCAATGCGGAGCGGCGCCACGGCCTAGCCCCGATGGAGGCGATCCGCCAGGCCTGCCTGCTGCGCTTCCGTCCGATCTTGATGACGACGATGGCCGCGATCCTCAGCGGCGCGCCCCTGATGCTGGAAAGCGGCGCCGGCTCGGAGCTGCGCAAGCCGCTCGGCTTCGCCATGGTGGGCGGGCTGGTCCTCAGCCAGATCCTCACCCTCTACACGACGCCAGTGATCTATCTCTATCTCGACCGGCTGGCGCATTGGTTGTCGCCCAACAAGCCGCGGCGTCTGCCGCGGCTTGCCGAAAAGATGGCGCCGGTCGCCGAGGCGGGCGAATAGGGCCGTCTTCGGCGCCGTCAGGCGTCGAGGATGGCGACGGCCCGCGTCCAGCCTGCCGATGCCCCGCGAATCTTGACGGGAAAGCAGGAGACGAGGAAGCCGGTGGCGGGCAGCGCTTCCAGATTGTGCAGCTTTTCGATCTGGCAGTAGCCCGCTTCGCGCCCGGCCTTGTGACCCTCCCAGATCAGTCCGGCATCCCCGGTTTCCGCGAAGCGGCGGGCGGTGTGGAGGAAGGGGGCATCCCAGCTCCAGGCATCGGTGCCGACGACGCGCACGCCTTGGCCGGTCAGATGCAGCGTCGCGGCCCGGCCGAAGCCGCAGCCGCTGTGGATGTAATCGGCCTCCCCGTAACGGCTGGCAGCACGGGTGTTGACCAGCACGATGTCGAGCGGTTGCAGCCGGTGGCCGATGCGCGCGAGTTCGGCGTCGATATCCGCGGGCTGCACCAGATAGCCGTCCGGAAAATGCCGGAAATCCAGCTTCACGCCCGGCTGGTAGAACCAGTCGAGCGGCACCTCGTCGATCGTGCTCGCCGGTGCGCCGCCGTCCATTGTCGGGTGGTAGTGCCAGGGCGCATCCACATGCGTGCCGTTATGGGTGGAGATGGCGACCGTCTCGACCGCCCATCCCTGGCCTTCAGGCAGGTCCTCGGGCTTGAGACCGGGAAAGAAGCTCGCAATCTGCGCCGCAGTCTCGCCATGGCGGTAATAGGTGATGGAGACCTTCTGTATCGGCGGATCGGCCGGCACGTCGTTCTCGAGCGCGATCGAGAGATCGATGATCCGTTTGGTCATGGTCTGTCCTCTCAAAGAAAAAGGCCGGCAGGATCGCTCCTGCCGGCCTTCTCATGGATCAGTGTGCGGAGGTTCAACCGGCCTTGACGGCGGCCAGGCTGTCCTTCGCGGCGGCGACCACCGCGTCCGTGGTGATGCCGAACTTCTTGTAGACGTCGCCGATCTTGCCGGAGGCGCCAAAGCTGTGCATGCCCACGAAGCGGCCGTAATCGCCGGTGTAGCGGCTCCAGCCCAGTTCCGCCGCCGCTTCCACGGCGACGCGCGCCTTGTTGGCGCCGAGGACGGACTTCTTATAGGCCGCGTCCTGCTGCTCGAAGTGGAACCAGCTCGGCATGGAGACCACGGCGGTCGGGATGCCTTCGGCCTGCAGCGCCGTGCGGGCCTCGACCGCGAGATGCAGTTCGGAGCCGGTGGCGAGCAGGGTCACCTGGCGTTCGCCGCCTTCGGCTTCCAGCAGGACATAGGCGCCCTTGGCGGACTTGTTCTCGGCGCCGGACTCCTTGCGGAGCAGCGGCATCGGCTGGCGGGAGAGCGCGAGGAAGGCCGGGTTGCGCGGCTGTTCCAGAACCAGCTCCCAGCATTCGGCCGTCTCCACCGGGTCGCCCGGGCGGTACACGGCGAGGTGCGGCATGGCGCGCATCGCGGCCAGATGCTCCACCGGCTGGTGGGTCGGGCCATCTTCGCCGAGGCCGATGCTGTCATGCGTCATGACGAAGATGGAGCGGATTTCCATCAGGGCCGAGAGGCGGATCGAGGGGCGGCAGTAGTCCGAGAAGCACATGAAGGTGCCGCCGTAGGGGATCAGGCCGCCATGCAGCGCGAGGCCGTTGATGGCCGCCGCCATGCCGTGCTCACGAATGCCGTAATGCACGTAGGAGCCGTTGAACTCACCGGGATGGATCTCGGTCTGGTTCTTGGCCTTGGTGTTGTTGGACGGCGTGAGGTCGGCCGAGCCGCCGAGCAGCTCGGGGATAGCGTCGAAGAGATGGTTCAGGACGGCGCCGCTGGCCGCGCGCGTCGCCAGTTCCTTGCCGCTGTCGATGAATTCCTTGCGCGCCGCGGCAATGGCGTCGCGCCAGTTGGCCGGCAGCTCGCCCTTCACGCGGCGCTGGAATTCCTCAGGCGCCGACTTGAAGCGCTCTTCCCAGGCCGCACGCTCCTTGGCGCCACGGGCGCCGATCTCGCGCCATTCCTTGAGCAGGTTCTCGGGGATGACGAAGGGCGGGGAATCCCAGTTGAGCAGCTTGCGGGCGCCGGCGATTTCCTCTTCGCCCGGGGCATCCGAATGCGCCTTGTGGGTGCCGGCCTTGGTGGGGAAGCCGAAGCCGATGATCGTCTTGCAGGCGATCAGGGTCGGCTTGTCGGTGACCGACTGGGCTTCCTTGATGGCGGCGCGGATGGCGTCCGTGTCATGGCCGTCGATCTCGAGCGTGTGCCACTGTTCGGCCTGGAAG
This sequence comes from Acidisoma sp. 7E03, assembly GCF_054665075.1. Classification (NCBI taxonomy): domain Bacteria; kingdom Pseudomonadati; phylum Pseudomonadota; class Alphaproteobacteria; order Acetobacterales; family Acidocellaceae; genus Acidisoma; species Acidisoma sp. 7E03. The sequence goes on along the minus strand of NZ_BAAFHE010000003.1, from coordinate 309,902 downwards.
CGCTTGATGACGTCTTCCGAGGTGGACAGGCTGGTGTCGCCGTCGATGGTGATGGAGTTGTGGTCCCAGAAGCAGATCAGGTTGCCGAGCTTGTAGTGGCCGGCGAGCGAGATCGCCTCCTGGCTGACGCCTTCCTGAAGGCAGCCGTCGCCGAGGAAGACGTAGGTATGGTGGTTCACCAGGTCCTTGCCGAACTTCGCGGAGAGGATGGCCTCACCGAGCGCGAAGCCGACGGAGTTCGAGATGCCCTGGCCGAGCGGGCCGGTCGTGGTCTCGATGCCGGCGGCATGGCCATATTCCGGGTGCCCGGCGGTCTTGGCGCCGACCTGGCGGAACTGCTTCAGGTCCTCGATCGTCATGTCCTGGTACCCGGTGAGGTACAGCAGGCTGTAGAGCAGCATCGAGCCATGGCCGTTGGACAGGATGAAGCGGTCGCGGTCGAACCACTTGGGGGCCGAGGCGTCGAACTTCATGAATTCCTTGAAGAGGACCACGGCGATGTCCGCCATGCCCATGGGCGCGCCCGGATGCCCGCTTTTGGCCAGCTGCACGGCGTCCATCGACAGGAAACGGATGCAGTCGGCGAGGTCGCGCAGGTGCTGGTCTTTGGGAGCCGGAACGGTCTTCACCGCGGAGCCCGGGGTGGCGTCTGCCATGGTCATGATATCCTTCTTCGCGAGGTCATCCACGCCGCCGGTATGGCACGGCTTGGGCCGCTCTGAAACCGGGCGTGCCGGTTTCGTGCAATCTTCATAAGGAAACGATCCCGGGCGGAATGCCGCCCGTCGGCCTCACATTATGATGGAGACTAGCACAAAGCGAAGCTGGGGGCGGAGACGCGGGCGCACGGAGGGACAACATTTGTCGGCCTCACGTGCTTGTGTGCCGGCTCGAGGCAGCACAACCCGCGGTCGGCAGGCTCAGTTCTGGGGGGTCAGGGTCACCATGGCCAGGCCCTGGCGGACGATCCCGAGCTGCTGCGCGGCCCCTTCGGAGAGGTCGATCACCCGATGCCGGGCATAGAGGCGATCGGTGATGGTCACCGTCACGGTACGGTCGGTGCCGGCGACACGGACGAGAACCTTGGTGCCGAAGGGCAGGGTGGCGTGGGCGGCGGTCAGGGCATGCTGGTTGAAGATGCTGCCATCTGCGGCGCGGCGGCCATTATGCCGGCCGCCGTAATAGGAGGCGATGCCACGCTGCAGCGGCGCCGCGTCCGTGAGAGCGCCGACATTGCTGCTCGCGTCATCGGCTTCGGTGAGGCTCGCGAGTTGCACCGTGGCGCCGATCGGCTTGCCGTTGGGATAGGAGATACCGGCGGTGACCGGGTTCCAGCCGTCGGCATCGGTCAGGCCGTGGCGGCTGCTTTTGCCATAGGCGATATGCCGACCATCGACATGGCGGACGGCGACATGGCGGGCCTTTACCTGATGCCCGCGGGCAGCGGCCGTGCGTGTCTTGGTGTGGCGCGAGGCCGCGGCCGTGGTGCGCGCGTGGCTGCCGTGATGCACCTCACTTTTGGTGGTGGCGGCTTCGGCCTGAGTGCCCAGCGCCAAGATCAGGATCGGTGCGATCGACAGAGCGAAGCGCGCGTTCATCCGGGCTCTCCCGTTTTTGGGGGGCGCACGGTGCTGAAGGTGCACGCCCCCGTTTGAGCCCTGACTGATGCGCACATGCGCTCGATCAGGGTTCAATCTACCGCGACTTGTGAAAGTCGCATCGAAGGAAGCCTCGCTAACTGCTTGAGTGGAATAAGAATTGCGAGGCAGAGGCAGACGGATTGTGTCAGTCACAATCTCGATAAACCGCAATCTGGCGCGCATTGCAAGCCTTACTGCGCGAGTCTCCCGGTAAAACCGCTCAGTAACGCCTTCGTGGGGGTTAAGTTGTTCTTCGGCGAGGACTCAATGATCTTGCCACATTTCTGCCCTGATTGCCTTATTGTGCCTCGATCGGTATTTTGTGTGGTCAACGATGTCACATATTCTGTCGGTCTTTTGCTGCGGTCGCCGGCGGGCGGTCCGCTCGGGACGCAGCCGCGCGCCGGCCGCCATTGCCTTGCCGCCCGGGCGGGGGCAGAACTTCCCGTCAGTTCGACTTTCGCCAAGCAGGCCCGCCGATGAATATCGAATTCGATCCCGCTGCCGCTGACCTGCGCGCCGCCGCCCTGGCCGCCCGGGAGGCCACGCGCGTCCTCGCCCGCAGCGGCCACGCGCAGCGCCAGGCCGGGCTGCGGGGAGCGGCCGCCGCGCTGCGCCGGCACCAGGCCGAGATCATCGCTGCCAATGCCCGCGATCTGGAGAGCTATCAGGGCGTGCCGTCCCTGCGTGACCGCCTCCGCCTGGATGAGACGCGGGTCGAGGCCATGGCCGTCGGGCTGGACGAGATTGCCGATCTTCCCGATCCGCTGGGCCACGTCATGGCCGACTGGACGCGCCCCAACGGGCTGCGGATCCAGCGCGTCGCCACACCCATCGGTGTGATCGGCATGATTTACGAGAGCCGCCCCAACGTGGGCGCGGATGCCGCGGGCATCTGCCTGAAGTCGGGCAATGCCGTCATCCTGCGCGGCGGGTCGGATAGTTTTCACAGCGCCGTCGCCATCCACGCCGCCATCGCCGAAGGTCTGCGCGCCGCCGGTTTGCCGGAAGCCGCGGTCCAGATCGCTCCCGGCACGGATCGGGCCTTCGTCGCCGCCATGCTGCGCGCCTCCGGCCTCATCGACCTCATCATTCCGCGCGGCGGCAAGGGGCTGGTCACGCGCGTGCAGGCGGAGGCACGGGTGCCGGTCCTCTCGCATGCAGAGGGGCTGAACCATACCTACGTGCATGCCGCCGCCGACCCCGATATGGCGCGGGCGCTCATGCTGAATGCCAAGATGCGCCGGACGGATGTGTGCGGCGCCACGGAGACGCTGCTGATCGATGCAGCGATCGCGCCCAGCCTGCTGCCGCTGATCGTGAGCGACTTGGCCGCCAAGGGGTGCAGCTTCCGGGCCGATGAGCGGGCGCGTGCCATTCTTGCCGACCTGCCGCCGGCCACTGAAGCTGATTTCCACACGGAATGGCTGGACCGGGTCCTCTCCATCGCAGTGGTGGATGGGGTGGAGGAGGCGATCGCCCATATCTTGCGCTACGGCAGCGAGCATACCGAGGCGATTATCACTGAGGACGCGCAGGCGGCCGAAATCTTCCTCAACGGAACGCAGAGCGCCGTCGTGCTGTGGAACGCCTCGACCCAGTTTTGCGACGGCGGTGAGTTCGGCTTCGGCGCGGAGATCGGCATCGCGACCGGGCGCATCCATGCCCGCGGCCCGGTGGGGCCTGAGCAGCTGACGACCTTTCGCTACCAGGTGCGCGGCACCGGCCAGGTTCGGAGCTGACGCCACCTCCGATGCAGACCAAAGCCGACCCCCTGCCGCGCCGAGGCGACCGGCGGCGCATGCGCATCGGTGTGCTCGGCGGCTCCTTCAACCCGGCTCACGAGGGGCATCGCCACGTCGCCCGTCTGGCGCGGCGCCGCTTCGCTCTGGACCAGGTCTGGCTCATGGTCTCGCCGGGCAATCCGCTGAAGCCTGCGGCCGGCATGGCGCCCTTCGCGGAACGTCTGGCGACGGCGCGGCAAATTGCCGATGGCCGCCGCATCCTCGCCACCGGCATCGAGCGGGCGATCGGCACGCGCCATACCTGGGCGACGCTCGGGCAGCTGCACCGGCTGTTTCCCCGGGTGGACTTCGTCTGGCTGATGGGCGCCGACAATCTCGAGGATTTCGCACGCTGGCAGCACTGGCACCGGATCGTGTCCAAAACGGTGCTGGGCGTTTTGCCGCGCCCCGAGCATAATATGGCCGCTTTGGCCGGGGAGGCGGCGCACCGCCTGCGCCATGCGCGCCTGCCGGCGCGGCAGGCGCGGCTGCTGGCCGCCGCACCGGCGCCCGCCTGGATCTTTCTGCCGGCGGCCCAGAATGCGTTGTCCGCGACGGCGCTTCGGGCTGCGAAATCATCGGCCTCCGTGAACGCGGAGGTTACCCATCCACCTGCATCCTGCAGCTCTGCCAAGAATGGAGAAGGCCCATAGCCCGCAAACCGACGACGGAACCGGCCGCCCCCCGCCGCCGGGCCGCAGCCACCCCGCGCAGCGCCACGGGTGCCGCCGCCGTGGCCCCCGCTGGCGCCGCCACGATCCGCAAGAAAGCCGTCATTTCCGGACCGCGCGCCAAGAGCCGTAAGGCCCAGGCCGCGCCGTCCGATCTCGACCGTCTGCAAACTCTGATCGTCACCAGTCTGGAAGACGACAAGGGCGAAGAGATCGTGACCCTGGATCTTGCCGGCAAGGCGAGCTTCGCGGACCGGATGATCATCGCGAGCGGCCTCGCCGACCGGCAGATCAGCGCCATGGCGGTGCATCTGCAGGAGAAGCTGAAGGAGGAAGGCTTCGGCCGTGTCCGTATCGAAGGCGAGGGCGGCTCCGACTGGGTGCTGATCGACGCCGGGGACATCGTGGTCCATCTCTTCAAGCCGGATGCGCGCGCGCTTTACGGTCTGGAGAAGATGTGGGGCGCCGAGCTGGACGAAGCGGGCGAGAGCCTCGGCGAGGGCTGAGGACGCACCACGGTGATGCGCGTCATCGCCATCGGGCGGCAGCGCCAGGGCCCGGAAGCCGAGCTCTTCGCGCGCTATGCCGCCCGGCTGCGCCCGGCGCTTGCGCTCACCGAACTGCCGGAGGGGCGCGGCGCACCGGTGGAGGTGAAGCGGCGGGAAGCGCAAGCGCTGCTTGCCGCCCTGCCGGCCCAGGCCCATGTCGTCGCCATGGATCTTGGCGGCGCGATGCCGGACAGCGCCGGCCTCGCCCGCATGATGGCGGGCTGGCAGACCCTCGGGCGGCCCGTCTGCTTCCTGATCGGCGGCGCCGAGGGCCTCGATGCCACGGTCCTCTCACGGGCCGATGCGACGCTGTCGCTCGGCCCGATGACCTGGCCGCATTTCCTGGCCCGCGCCATGCTCGCCGAGCAGCTTTTTCGCGCACATGGCATCCTGACGGGCCACCCCTACCATCGGGATGGACGACCGTGATACCAGCAGGGCCTGGCTGAGAACGGAGGACCTGCGCCATGCCCCAACAACAGCACCGCCCGGTGATGCTGGTCATTCTGGACGGGTGGGGCTGGCGCGAATCGAACGAGGATAACGCTGTCCGCCTGGCCCATACGCCGGCGTTCGATCGCCTCTGGGGCAACTGTCCGCATGCCTTCCTGAAGACCTCTGGCGAGGATGTCGGTCTGCCGGACGGGCAGTTCGGCAATTCCGAAGTCGGGCACATGAACATCGGCGCGGGGCGCGTCGTCATGCAGGATCTGCCGCGCATCACCCGCGCGGCGCGGGATGGGTCGCTCGGCCACAATCCCGAGCTGCAGGCCCTGATCGTGAAGGCCCGCGCCGGCAGCGGCACCATCCATTTGCTCGGTCTGATCTCCCCCGGGGGCGTGCATGCGCACCAGGACCATGCCGTGGCGCTCGCCAAGATCCTCACCGAAGCCGGCCTCCGCGTCCTCGTCCATGTGGTGACGGACGGGCGCGATACGCCGCCGCGTTCCGGCCTCGGCTTCGTCGCCGCCTTCGAAGCGGCGCTGCCGGTGGGCGCCCGCATCGCGACCGTCAGCGGCCGCTATTATGCGATGGACCGCGACAACCGGTGGGAGCGAGTCTCTTGCGCCTATGACGTCATCGTCTCCGCCGAGGGGCCGCGCTTCGAGACGGCGGCCGAGGCGATCGCCGCCGGCTATGCCGATGAACTGGGCGACGAGTTCCTCATCCCCGCGGTGATCGGCGACTACAGGGGCATGGTGCCGGGTGACGCGCTGCTGACTTTCAATTTCCGCGCCGACCGGATCCGCCAGATCCTGATGGCCATGCTCGACCCCGCTTTCACGGGTTTCGCCCGCAGCCGCGTGCCGCAGCTTTCGGGCGCCGCCGGGATGACCCAGTACAGCACGGCCCTCGACGCCTTCCAGACGACCCTCTTCGCGCCGATCAGCATGGCCGATCTGCTCGGCCAGGTGGTGGCGCGGGCGGGGCGGCGCCAGCTCCGCATGGCTGAGACGGAGAAGTATCCGCACGTCACCTATTTCCTGAACGGTGGTGAGGAGACCCCGAACGAGGGCGAAGAGCGCATCCTCGTGCCCTCTCCGAAGGTCGCGACCTATGATCTGCAGCCGGAAATGTCCGCACCGGAACTGACGGACAAGGCGGTTGCCGCCATCGAAAGCGGCCGCTTCGACCTGATCATCCTGAACTTCGCCAATCCGGACATGGTGGGCCACACAGGCATCCTCGCGGCCGCCATCAAGGCGGTGGAGACCGTCGATACCGGCCTCGGCCGTATCGCCGATGCCGTGGCGGCCCAGAGCGGCGCGCTGCTGGTCACGGCCGACCATGGCAATTGCGAGCTGATGCGCGACCCGGTGACCCACGTGCCCCATACCGCCCATACGCTGAACGTCGTGCCGGCGGTTCTGATGGGCGCGCCTGTCGGCGTCAGCCTCGCAAACGGCCGGCTTGCCGATATCGCGCCGACGCTCCTCGCCCTGATGGGGCTCGCGCAGCCCGCGGCCATGACCGGCGAGAGCCTGCTGAGGAGCGGGCCCCCTGCCGCCACCGCCTAGCTTCTCCGGACGCGCCTGGACCCTGCTGCTCGCGGCTGCCCTGCTTGGCGCTGTGGGTGGCGCTGCTTGGGCGGCCGGTCAGCCCTCCGCCGCCGACCTCAAGCAGGCGGAGGCGCAGCGTGCCTTGCATCAGGCCCAGGCTGCTGCCGCCCGGGCGCGGGCCGCTGCGATCAGCGCGATGCAAGCCAGTCTCGCGCAACAGCGTGTGGAAGCGGCGGCCAAGCTGCGCGCCGCGGAAGAGGCGACGGCCGCGGCCGCTGACCGCATGGCGAGCCTCGCCGAACAGAAGAAGAAGGTCTCGGCCGATCTCGCGGCCCGAGCCGCGGCCTTCGGCCCCATGCTGCCGCTGATCGAGCGGCTGGCGCTCTACCCTTCCGAGACGCTGCTCGCCGTGCCGGCCCCGCCGCGGGACACGTTGCGCGGCCTGCTCGTCTTGCAGGGCCTGTCGCGGGAAATCGGCCGCCAGGCGGCGGAACTCAAGAAGCAGCAGGATGAGCTCGACAAGCTGACCGCGGAGATGCAGGCGGCGGCGCCCGCCTTGGCCCAGGCCCAGGCGGTGCAGGCTCAGCAGGAAGCGGCGCTCGACGCCGAAATCGCCAATGCAGCGGCGAGCCGGCAGAGCGCCGAAGATGCGGCGGCAGCGGCGGATCAGGCGGCAGCCGACGATGCCGCCCGGGCGCGCACCTTGAAGGACGCACTGGCGCGCATCGCGGCCGCACGGCAGGCGGCGCTGCTCAAGGCCCAGCGGGCCGCGCGGGCCGCCCGCCATGCCGAGCAGGCGCGGCGGGAGGCGGCCGAGGCTCAGGAAGCGTCACTCTCCGCTCCAACCGGTGCAGGCCTCGGCACGCCCCAAGGTGACATTCTGGCGCCGGTCGCCGGTACGCTGGTTCGCGGGTGGGGCGACCGCACGCTGGCCGGTCCCTCCACCGGCCTCTCCTACGCCACGCCGCCAGGCGCCCGCGTGATCTCGCCCTGCGGAGGCACCGTCGTCTTTGGACAGCCCTTCCGCAGCTACGGGCTGCTGCTGATCGTAGATTGCGGCAAGGGCTACGACTTCGTCCTGGCAGGGCTTGACCGGCTCGACGTGAGCGTCGGACAACGGCTGCAGACGGGGGAGCCGGTGGGTGTCATGGCCGGATGGAACCCGAGCCATCCCGCCGACCGTCCGAAGCTCTATCTTGAATTACGCCGGGATGGGAACCCGGTGAATCCTACGCCATGGCTTCGTGCGCAGGGTTGATTGTTGGCGCCGTTGCTTCTCACAATGGTTCCGCTTTTGGACGTGTTCAGCTCACCTGAGGCGCCGCTATACTGCCTCACCGCCCCTTCGACCGCGCCCCTTGGGGCGGCTATAGGAAAGTTCGGATGAAGTTTCGCTCTGGCTTGCTGCTCGGTTCCGCCTTCCTCGCCGGTCTCGCACTGGCGCCGGTCTCGGATGTTCTCCTCCATCGCTTCGGGGGCGACTTCGGGATCACGAAAGCGATGGCCGCCGAGGATAACGGCTCGAGCACCTACAAGCTGCTCAGCCTGTTCGGAGACGTCTTCGCCCAGGTCAAGGCGGACTACGTGACGCCGGTGAACGACCAGTCGCTGATCGAGAATGCGATCAACGGCATGCTCGCAGGGCTCGATCCCCACAGCGCCTATATGAACGCGCAGCAGTATCGGGACATGCAGGCCCAGACCGATGGTGCCTTCGGTGGCCTCGGCCTCGAAGTCAGCCAGGAGAATGGCTTTATCAAGGTGATCAGCCCGATCGACGGCACGCCGGCGGCCAAGGCCGGCATCAAGCCGAACGACCTGATCATCGCGATCGACGGCAAATCCGTGCAGGGTCTGCCGCTGGATAGCGCCGTCGACCAGATGCGCGGGCCGCCCGGCTCCAGCATTTCGCTGACCATCAAGCCGGTGGGCAAGGCCAAGCCGACGGTGGTGAAGCTCACCCGCGAGGTCATCAACGTGCCCTCCGTCCACGCCAACCTCTATGGCGATGTGGGCTATATCCGCCTCTCGGTCTTCAGCGAAAACGCCGACCAGGGCGTGCGTGACGCGATCAAGAAGCTGAAGGCGGAGTCTCATGGCAAGCTGCACGGCTATATCCTCGACCTGCGCAACAATCCGGGTGGCCTGCTCGACCAGGCCGTCGCCGTCGCCAATGATTTCATGAGCACGGGTGAGATCGTCTCCACCCGGGCCCGCCACCCGGAAGACAGCGAAGTCTGGAGCGCGAAGCCGGATGGCAACGTCGCCGGTGACCTGCCGATGGTGGTGTTGATCAATCCTGGTTCGGCCTCGGCCTCGGAAATCGTCTCCGGCGCGTTGCAGGACAATCGCCGCGCCGTCGTGATGGGTGAGCGCAGCTTCGGCAAGGGCTCGGTCCAGACCGTGATTCCGCTGCCCATGAACAGCGCCATGCGTCTGACCACGGCGCGCTACTTCACGCCTTCGGGCCGCTCCATCCAGGATCTCGGCATCACGCCCGACATCCAGGTGGCTGAGTCGGATCAGGAGGCCAATGCCCTGAAGCCGCTGCGCGAGAGCGATCTGCAGCACGCCATGGCCAATCCCAACAGCAAGGAACTGCCGCCCTTGCCGCCGCGCACCGACCTGCCGGCGATCGCCAAATCCATTCCGCAGCAGCCGCCGGCCAACTGGCCCAAGTTCGACCCGAGCAAGCCTGCGACCGACTTCCAGTTGCAGGAGGCGATCAAGGTTGTCGATGCCATGCAGACCGTGAAGAGCGCGGCGAACTGACGGCGCTCGGCAAGGGAGAGAGGATGCGCCCCGAGGACATGCCCTACCGCCCGAATGTCGGCGCGGTTCTCTTCAACCGGCATGGGCGCATCTTCGTCGCGCGCCGCGCCGACTTCCCGAATGCGGAAGGCCCGGCTGGCGGCTGGCAGCTGCCCCAGGGCGGCATTGACGAGGCGGAGGACCCCGCGGTCGCCATCTTCCGCGAACTCAGGGAAGAAATTGGCACCGACCGGGCGGAGATCCTCGGTGAGCATCCGGACTGGCTGCAATACGACCTGCCGCCCGAGCTGATCGGCCGGGCGCTGGGCGGCCGCTACCGCGGCCAGCGGCAGCGCTGGTTCGCGCTCCGCTTCCTCGGCGAAGATCAGGACATCCGTCTGGACCTCGATCCGCACCCGGAATTCGACGCCTGGCGGTGGGATGAGCTTGCAAACCTTCCGTCCCTTGCCGTGGGCTTCAAGCGGGATATCTATGCCGTGCTCGCGACCTCTTTCGCGCGCTTCGCCATTCCCGCCTGACCCTTACGAGGACAGATCAACATGAGCACGGTGACACTGACAGCGGCCGATGGCCACAGCTTCTCGGCCTATAAGGCCGGCCCCGCGGACGCCAAGATGGGTCTCGTGGTGGTGCAGGAGATTTTTGGCGTCAACAGCCACATGCGTTTCGCTTCCGACACTCTGGCGAAGGCCGGATTCGCGGTGATCGCGCCCGCCCTCTTCGACCGCGTCGAGCGCGACGTGGAACTCGGCTACACCTCCGAGACCGTGCAGAAGGGCCTCGAACTCCGCGCCAAGATCACCGAAGAGCAGGTAATGATGGACATCGAGGCGGCGGCCGCCGCCCTGGGCCTCTCTTCCGTCGGCATCATCGGCTATTGCTGGGGCGGCACCATCGCCTGGTGGGGTGCCACCCGCTCGACGCGCTTCAAGGCGGCCTGCGGCTGGTACGGCGGCGGCATCGCCGCGACCCGGACGGAGACGCCGCATTGCCCGGTGCAGCTGCATTTCGGCGCCGAGGACCACGGCATTACCCTGTCGGACGTGGACGCGATTCGCGCCGCGCAGCCGGGTGTCGAAGTCTTCGTCTATGACGGCGCCGATCATGGCTTCGGCTGCGAGGAGCGGCCGAGCTTCAACCAGGCCGCCTTCGACCTGGCGCAGAGCCGCAGCCTTGATTTCTTCCGCAAGCATCTCGTCTGATCGGAGACCGCCGTCCGCGTTGCCGAAGCAGCGCGGACGGTTGTCTTTACGGTCTGATTGCCTTAGCCCCTGCTGAGACTGCGGACTCCTCCGCGGGCAGGAGAGGTCATGCGGCTACCCCGCGTCGTCATGTGGCAGAGGATCGCCGAGGTTCTGGCGGCCGAGATCAGCGCGGGGACCTATCCGCCCGGCAGCCGTATGCCGACCGAAACCGCGCTTGCCGAGCGCTTCGGCGTCAACCGCCATACGTTGCGCCAGGCGATGGGCGCGCTCTCCGATGCCGGCCTCGTCAGCGTGCAGCATGGACGTGGCACCTTCGTGCGGCCCGCCCCCGTCATCGAATATCCGGTGGGCCCGCGCACCCGCTTCAGCGAGATTCTCTCCCAGCAAAGCCGTCTCGCGGAAGGCGAGTTGCTCGCCTTCCGCGAGAGTCCGGCCTCCGCCGACGTCGCCCGGGCGCTCGAGATCGCCGAGGGCGAGGCCGTGGTGATCCTGGAGATCCTGCGGCGGGCCGACGGCCAGCCGGTCAGCCTCAAGACCGCGCATCTGCCCAGCAGTCGCTTCCGCGGCATCGAGGGCGTCTTCCGTGAGACCAATTCGCTGACCGCCGCCCTGGGCCGCTTCGGCGTCGCCGACTACACGCGGCGCTCGACCCGCATCTGGGTACGCCTGCCGACGCCGGAGGAGGCCGTGCTGCTCCATCAGAAGACGGCCGAGCCGATCCTGGTGATGGAGACCGTGGACCAGGACGAGACGGGCCGCCCTGTGGAATATGGCATGGCGCGCGCCGCGGGTCAGCGCGTGCAGGTGCTCGTCGCCAGCTGAGCGTCTGCCATTTTCAGCCCGGCAGGACGCCGGGCCAGAGCCGCGCTGCTTCTTCCCGCGTGTAGTAGCCGCGCGCGACGTCTCGCTCTACGAGCGCGGCCGGCCGCGCCTGCGGATCGCCGTAGCCGCCGCCACCCGGCGTCATCACCTCCACCCGGTCGCCGGCTTGGACGCGGATGTTCTGGTCCTTGGAGAGATGCTCCGGCACATAGACGCTGCCGCCGCGATGCACGCGCACGATGTTCGCTGCGCCGGGCGCGCCGCCTTGCGCACCGGGCGGCCCGTAGCGACCGTGGTCCATCACGAAACTGGCCACCGCTTCGCCACGGAGAATTTCGACCTCGTAATGCACGCCGAAGCCGCCGCGATGCAGCCCGGCGCCGCCCGAACCCTCGCGCAGCCCGAAGCGACGGAAGAGGACGGGGAATTTCTGCTCCATCACCTCGACCGGCGCTGTCTTGGAAATGCCGATGGTGGAGCAGCCGTTGGTCAGCCCGTCATGAAGAGCGTTGCCGCCATAGCCGCCACCGGAGATCTGATACATGACGTAGCCGGCGCCGGTCTTGGGATCGGCCCCGCCGAGCGCGAAATTGCCCGAGGAGCCGGCAGGGGCTGCCGTTACCTTCTCGGGGATCGCCTGCACCAGGGCGAGGAAGACGGCTTCGGCGATGCGTTGGGAGACTTCCGCCGCACAGCCCGAGACGGGGCGGGGATAGCGCGCATCGAGGAAGGTGCCTTCCGGCCGGGGAATGACGAGCGGCGCGAAGGCGCCGGCGTTCAGCGGCACGTCGGGGAAGACGTGGCGGACCGCGAGATAGACCGAGGAGAGGGTGGTCGCGAAGACGGAGTTCATCGGCCCACGGCAGGGCGGGCTCGACCCCGCGAAATCGAATGTCAGGGTCTCATCCGCCTTCGTCACCGTGAGCGCGATGCGCAAGGGTTCGTTGACCACGCCATCCGAATCGACGAAGGCCTCGCTGCGGTACGCGCCATCGGGCATGGTCGCGATCTTGGCGCGCATCAGCCGGGCGGCGCGTCCGCGCATCTCCGCGATCGCCGCCGTCACGGTGGCCAGGCCGAAGCGGCCGATCAAGGTCTCGAGCCGCCGCTCGCCGATCTTCAGTGCCGAGACCTGGGCCTTGATGTCCCCGATGCGCTGATCGGCGACGCGGATGTTGGACTGGATGATCGCCAAGATCTCCTGGTCCATCTGGCCGCGTTTGAAGAGCTTCACCGGCGGCAGGCGCAGGCCTTCCTGCTCCACCTCCGTCGCATGGGCCGAGAAGCCGCCGGGGGTCATGCCCCCCGTATCGGGCCAGTGGCCGGTGTTCTGCAGCCAGCAGAGCAGGCGACCCTCATGGAAGAAGGGCATGGCGAAGCGCACGTCCATCAGATGCGTGCCGCCCAGATAAGGATCGTTGACGATGTAGATGTCCCCGGGCTCGGGTGGCGCCACCCGGCCTTCGCGGATCAACCGGGTGATCTCGCCCGTGGAATACTGCATGACGCCGACGAAGACGGGCAGGCCGAGTTCCCCTTGCGCGATCAAGGCGCCACTCTCGGCATCATAGATGCCGTCGGAGCGGTCATCGGCTTCGGCGATGACGGGAGAGAAGGCGGCGCGTGAGAAGGCGAGGTCCATCTCGTTGCAGACCTGGCCGAGGCCGGCCTCGATGACGGCGAGGGTCAGGGGATCGAGTGTCCCCTCCTCAGCGCGGCCGCCGAGCGACATGCCTGCGGTCGTGATGCGCAGATTGCCGATCGGGTCGACGCGGAGGGCGGCGCCTGGCTCGAGGAAGATGGTGCTGTCCGGCTGCTCGAGCACGGCCGGGCCCGTCAGCGTCGCATGGAGGGGCAGCGCATCGCGTGCGTAGACCGGGCAATCCACCCAGGCGCCCCCGGCGAAAACCGGGCGGCTGCCGCGCCGCGCACCTTCCGCCTCCGCCGCGCGCAGCGCCGGGTCCTGCAGGGAGGCGACGGGGAAGGGCTTTCGCCGCCCCGTCACCGCCGTGTTGAGATTGACCAGGGTGGCGCGGATTTCCGGCATCTGAATGTGGAAGCGCGCGAAATAGGCCTCCTCGAAGAGGCGCTGCAGCTCGGCGCGCGTGACGGTCGCACTCGGAAGGGTGACGCGGATGAGATGGGTCTGCCCGTGGAACTGCATGTCCGCCGTATGCCGAATCTCCGTCGCCTCGATCTGGTCCTGCTGGGCGGCGTTGATGGCGGTGCCCCGTGCCACCTGCTCGGCGAGGATGCGATGGACCTCGGCCATCTCCAGCGTGTCGAGCGGCTGGTTGAGGGTGTTGACGAAATCCTGCCGCAGATCGGCGACGAGGCAACCGAGGGCATTGGTCAGCCCCGGGCGCGCGGGGATCAGCACTTCGGGAATGCCGAGATCGGCGGTGAGGGCGACGGCATGCAGCGGCCCCGCGCCGCCGAAGGCGAAGAGGGTGAGGCTGCGCGGATCCCGCCCGCGGGAGAGCGAGACCATACGGATGGCGCCCGCCATATGGACGTTGCCGAGGGCGATGACGGCGGCGGCCGCTTCATCCACGGTGAGGCCGAGGGGCTGCGCCAGCGTCTCCGCAAAGATCGCGCGCACCCGCTCCAGGCTGACCGTCTCCGTCCCCTGGATCGCGAGCTTCGCCGGGTCGAGCCGGCCGAGGATGAGATTGGCATCGGTGATCGTGGGTTGGCGCCCGCCGCGCCCGTAGCAGATGGGGCCGGGGGTGGAGCCTGCGCTCTGCGGCCCGACGCGCAGCATGCCGGCCGCATCCAGCCAGGCGATGGAGCCACCGCCGGCGCCCACCGTGCGCACGTCGACCATCGGCACGTGAATCGGCAGGCCGTAATCGATGGTGAGTTCCGCCGAGACCTCCGGCAGCCCGCCGCTGATCAGCGCGACGTCGCTCGAGGTGCCGCCCATGTCATAGGTCACGGCGTCGCCGACGCCGGACTGGGCGAGCGTCGCCGCCGCCGCGATGACGCCGGAGGCGGGTCCGGACATGACGGTTTTCGCCGCTTCCCGGGCGGCGAGTGGGGCGGCGATGGTGCCGCCATTGCCGTTCATCACCAGCAGATCCTGCCGGAAGCCCTGGCCGCGCAGCTCCTCCGTCAGGCGTTGCAGGTAACGTTCTAGTATGGGTTGCACGGCGGCGTTGACGGCGGCCGTCGTTCCGCGCTCGTATTCACGATACTCCGAAAGGAGGGCATGCCCGAGGGTGACGTAGCCATTGGGCCAAAGATCGGCCGCGATGCGGCCGGCCGCCAGTTCGTGTTCCGGATTGGCGTAGGCGTGGAGGAAGTGGATGACCAAGGCTTCACACCCGGCCGCGCGCAGCTGCCGGATCGCGGCAGCGACCCCCGCGGTATCGAGCGGCGTATGCACCCGGCCGCTCGCCTCCATCCGCTCCGTGACCTCGAGGCGGAGATCGCGCGGGATGACCGGCTCGAACACGCCGAACAAGCCGTAGGGCGTGGGACGCGTCCGGCGGCCGATCTCCAGCGTGTCCCGAAACCCGGCTGTGGTGATGAGACCGACGCGGGCGAGCTTCCGCTCCAGCACGGCGTTGGTGGTGACGGTGGTGCCGTGAATGAGCAGATCCAGCTCGGCTGGGCTCGCGCCCGCGGCGGCGATGCCGGCGAGCACGCCCTCGGCCTGGTTGGCGGTGGTGGAGGGGACCTTGGCGAAGCGGACACGGCCAGCCCCGGCCGCCTCCTCATAGAGAAGCACGTCGGTGAAGGTGCCCCCGACATCGATTCCCGCCAGCCGCCGCGCCATCGGCATCCCCAGATCGTTTGTATGCGAAGGATTAAAGCGGAGGCCCCGGCCCGGCGGCAAGGGAAATGCATCCGCCAGCCGCGGTGTTCCGTAGAAAATCCGCGGCGCTCTGCGACGAGCGTGCCGCCTTCCGTAATTTATACTAGACTGATAGGAAATAAGAGCGGCAAGATGACCAGGGTGTGGATGTTCTGGGGAGAGGCGAGGCGATGACCATCATCCAACTGTCCGCATGGCGCCCCGAGGCGGGCTACGCGGCGCGGCGTTCCGGCGCGGACGGGCAGAGCTTTCGTGCATCGCGCGCAGGGGCGGCCCTGCTGGCCGCGCTGGATGCGGCGAGCGGGGAGGCGCCGGCGGCGCTGCACACGGTGGCGGCCTGCCGACTGCGGGAGGCCCTGGCAGCGCCGCACCTGTTGTCAGGCCTGGGTTGGCCGCAGGCGGTGGTCGCCGGCCCGGCGCGGCTGACGCTGGCCGAGACCCGCCACTACCGTATCTTCGCGCGCCGCTGGCAGCCGGGCCAGTTCGGCCCGCTGCGCCGAATGATGGACTGGTTCGCGTATGGCGTGGCCGAGGGACGCCTGGTGCAGCTGGATTATCCCGACGGCCAGGCGCCGGGCGCGCTGACGGGACCTGCCGCCCTTCGCTCCGCCACCGGGCAGACGGCGCTTGCGGCGGGCCAGTTGCGGCATGGTGCGGCGGAGGGGGCCGGCCTGCGCCGCTTCGCCAATCTTTCCGCCTCCGTGGCCCTGTCGCTGCATATCGAAGGCCTGCCGCAGCCGGTGGAGGCGGCGGAGCCGATGCACATGCCGGTGCCCTGGGTGGAGGCGCAGATCCTGCGGCGCCAACCAAAGTTGACGATCGTTTCCTGCCGGTGATCGGCTTCTAAAAAACAAAACTGCAACGAACTCTGCCTGAGGCACGGATTCGAGGCGGCTACTTGACCATGCGCCGCAAATTTTTCACATTATATGCGTAGTTATGGGCGTGACACACCACAGTATCAACAGATACGTGGAGCAAAGCGCGTTTGGCTACGGTCTCCGACCTACCCACATAGCATCCGACCCCGACGCCTTAAGATTATTCGTTAGACACTTAATTTTAGGTAAACGCCCGATGGCCTCAGAGAAACGCTTTCTTTTCGTGTGTGGTTGCCCACGTTCTGGGACCACCGCTCTCTGGAGGCTGCTCGTCGCTCATCAGAAAATCGTTCTCGGCGTCGAAAGATACGTCTGGTTCTCCTTCAACGACGGGACCTTCCATCCTTCTTTGTTTTCTAAGGAACGCTTCTTCAACTTACAGCAGGGCGATACGTTCTACAACGATCTGAACAATTTTAACTCGTACTACGGAAAGGCGATGGAGCGCTATGAGGGCGCTGAATGGATAGGGGATAAGTCGCCGCCCGCGTACAAGCAGTATGAAACCATTGAGCGGAATTTTGATGGCGCTCATGTGATCTTCATCGTGAGAAACATCATCGATGTCGCCGCCTCATACCAAAAAAGAGCGCAAAACGCGAATGATGAGACCTGGGACGCTCAGCGAGACTATCGTGTCGCCGTCCAAGATTGGCAGGAGTCTCTCCGCAGAACGTTAGCTTTTGCGCGACTTCAAAATCGGCGCACCAAGTTGACTATCTTGTCTTATGAAGACTTGTTCTTGAAACTGGCAAACTTGTCGCCGATTTTTTCTGCTCTTGATCTTGATGTGACACCGACAGTGTCGGCGGACTATAGAGGGCTGATGGCCAGGTCACAGGAACTGAACTCGCAACGCGGGGATGGTCTTACATCGCAGCAGCGCTATCACATCGCTACGACAGCACCATTCGGGCTATATCGAGAACTACTGGCCGAAAGACTAAGCATCGCTAGCGAAGAATGATTGAGGTCGGAGCTTCGCGATGAAGATCAGTGCTTATCTAATTATATATAACGACTACGACATCCTTGAAGCGTCTTTGGAGTCCGTAGTTGGTTACGTGGACGAAATCGTCGTCGTAGACGGAGCATACACGTGGCTAGCGCCATTTTTTGAGCGAGTGGGACATCGGGCAGATCAATCTGCCGCAGAATGCTTGAGCATCATCGATAAATTCAAATCCAGGGTAACCATAAAGTATTTCTCTGGACTATGGAAAGATGAATCTGAAAAGAGAAAATTCGCCTATGAACAGTGTGTTGGCGACATAATCTGGCTGATCGATGCTGATGAAATTTTTTTGGTCGATCAAACAGCGCTAGCTTCTTTCGCTAAATCAGATCGGTTGGTCGCTGGCTTTTTTGCTCCGACTCTACTTACAGACACTCAGGCGTTCAAACGTCAGGACCGGGAAGGTTTTGGCATCAAAAACGCGATGTTAAAACGCGCGTCCTTGACAGCCTCGGAACATCTAGGAGCTCTATGGCTTGTTGTTCCTGAGAAAGAACGGAAAAAGATCACGCCTATAAAAGGGGCTCAGACGTTCCCGGAGCCACTAGGATATAACTATCATGCTACTCTTTTGCGGACTCACAGAACAGCGGTCCATCGCGCCCGCTTCTACGTCATAAATGCGATAAGGGAGAGTGGAAAGGCATTTTGGCTTCCAGCTTCAACTGAGAAAGGATCTATCGATCTTGAAGATTTGGTGAACTCCGTCCAGGTTGACGAATTTAACCGGTATCTTCTCGGGCACAGCATAACTATCGGGCTGCCGTCGCTTGAGGGACGGGAGGTTGTAACTCTCGATGTTCCTGAGCCACAAAGAGGAGCCCTGGGCAAGACATTTGAAGATTTTATGTCGGCTTGGAAAGACGTTGTGCCAGATCGACCAGAGAATTATCGAGCGTTGGCGAAAGGCGTCCCTCACGCGATCGACATATCGGCTATGTTGTCGAAATGTAATCAGGGCGGGATAGCGATAAAATGGCAGACCAATGCCAATGCTGGACAATGGAAGGCTCGACTGCTTGTTCTTGGATCTGACAACGTTTTAAGAGCGCAATCGCTTATGGTTGCCTGCGAAGGCATAGATGTCAAAGCTGAAGGCTTTTTGGAAGATTCCCGCTTTTCACGTGCGGTCATCGAAGTCACCGCTAGCTGGCGTGAGCAGGGTACTGTGTTTGTCCACTTACACTCTTTGCAGTGCATGTAGTTGTTCGGATTAGGTTAGCCGAACTGCAGTAGGCAAAGGCGCGGGGCCGTATGTACTTTCAACGAAAATTTGTCGGCGTCGCTTGTGTAGCTGCGGCATTATGTGTGTCACGGATAGAAACGGCTTCGGCGCAGGACAAGCTACTTCTTGGTATAAACTACAACTATACCCAGCTTGACAAGACGCGTGAAGCCAATTGTGGACCCGGCAATCAAAATGCGCCCGCCAGAGGCTATGCCTTTTTGTCCCATTATCAAGATCCGTCAGTTCGAGGGAAAGTGCGCGCAGCTCTTGCACAGATGCGCGAGGCAGGTTTTGAAGCAATTCGAACCCTGATCTTTTTCGGCCCGAAAGGTCACATCGGGCCGGATGCATTTTCTGAAGAAGATCCAAATACCGCCGCGTTGAACCTCAGAAATTTCGCGCACGATGTTCACGAAGCGGGCTTTTCTCGGTTGTATTTGAGTTTTGGGCCACTCGGCCGTTCTTCAGTTAGCTGCCGTAAGTTTAACTATGGTGATTGTTTTGACCAAGCGTATAAAGCAAAGAATATTGATTTTATTCTTGGGGTAAGGAGGGGAATTGCCGCTCAGGATGCCTCTTTCCTGTACATTGATCTTCAGAATGAAGGAGGGCTTACCCAGTTTCATCCGGTTAATATGCGAAGAAATATGGAAAGTTATCTTGCCGAGCTAATCGGTGCCTACACAAGGAGCTTTCCAACCGATCGTATCACGGTATCTGTACAAGACAAATTTATGGATGAGCGGCTTCACTTCGTAGCTCAAACCTTCCATGAAGCATCGCGCGATCCAAGTTATTGGGAATTTCATTTGTATCATGCTGATGAGACAAGATTTTCTACTATTCGAAGCACTTTGAAATCTCTGCGGGAGGATCAACTAGAAGTATCAGTAGGGGAAACATTGTACGAATCCCCTAGCGACATACACCTGCTCGCCAACTTCCTTCAAAACCAATCATATGCTCCCATACTTCTCTGGCCTCTGACCAAAACGCTGACCAACTGCGGGATCAATGCGCCTCCACCCTACGATCTACGTTGGATGACAAAATGATGCGATGGCACGACCAGAAGCAGGGATTAGAGTGGTGGCATTAGTCCGGATAGAGCTGACTGAAAAGAAGCTAAAGTGGCTATCAGCCCAGCAGATCTTGTTCTCTAATACTGAACAGCCTCGAATCAAAGTGGGAGATATTTTGACATTTGACGATGAAGTCGAAGTGGAGCCCTATGTCGGCTTCAATGCCGGTTTCGCGATATGCGCCATGGGTTTTTTGTCCTACACAAACTCCCAGGTCCCTCAAGATCTAAATGTTGGCCGTTACTGTTCTCTTGCAGGAAACATAAGATTTGGTGGATTCAGACACCCGGTTGAATATTTGTCGACGTCGATATTTACTTACGATCGTCGGAATTCTCTAGTGACTCGTGTAATGGCGGAGAATCAATCTCCGTATAACTCGTTCAAAGTTGCCACTCAAAAAAAACAAATAACAATAAATCACGACGTATGGATAGGCCGCGATGTATCTATTATGCCCGGAGTTAATATTGGGACTGGCAGCGTAATAGCGAGCGCAGCGGTTGTCACGAGAGACGTGCCCCCTTACAGCATCATGGGGGGAAACCCGGCGAAGTTAATTCGGAAGCGGTTTCCGCAAGAAATCATTGAGGCATTACTCGAATCTCAATGGTGGAATTATAAATTTACCGACTTCGCTGGCCTTAATGTGTCTGATCCTGAATTATTTTTGCGCGAGTTTCGAAGCGGAGACTTAGCGGAATATAAACCTATTAGAATTAAGATGCGCGAAATAGTCGAGGTGTGATGCACATCCTTTAGTTCAGCCAGACATGATTTTTGATAGAATTTCGAGCAAGCCACGTTTGACTTTCTTCGGTTTTTTTAGATAGTCCGGTGCCTTGACAATTGTGCCTGGTTTGTCGGCCATTCTATCGGTGACGGCCTGCATCCTTTGCTGCTCTTCAAGTGCGATATCAAGGCGCTCTTTCCACGGAGAAGGCATCACAGGAATTCCCTCCCTACGAACGATTAGGGCCATGGTCTTTAACAGTCCAAGGTCGTTTGGCCATAGATCCAAAGCTGCAACGGTGACGCTCTTTGCTTCATCAAGTCTCTGCGCCTCTAGTAAGAGACCGATAAGACGGCGATGGGGAACCGCGGTTCGTGTCCGCGTTATTTTGGCTGCCGCTCTAGCCCAGCGCAAAGCGGAGTCAAGATCGTCAGCCGTTTTAAATCTATCTGAGATAGAAAGGCACGCCTTCCATTGGCTTTCTAAAAGGGAAGCTTCAAGATAAGTAGTAGTGTGGGGCAGTTCAGCCTGAAATCTTTCCACCTCTACCACTTCAGGCAGATTGGTCATCGTAGCTACAAGAACTCCGCGCTCCTTAGCTTTGGTCAAAAATGTATCATCAACCGCAAAGCCGAGTAAAAAAAGTAATGGCGCATGGTTAGTGATCTTTAAGGCGTTGTTATCAGTTTCCATCTGCTGGAGAAGGTTGGAGACACTTTGATAGACCAGTGGGGAGGCGGAGATAACCTTGATACTGAATTTTATCTCCGAGCTTGAGACTATCAAGTCATAGCGATAGTCTGTTGATCGGCTAACTACCCATCTGTGTTTACGAAACTCCGCCGTGATTTTTCTTAGCAGTAGAGCCTGTTCTTGCGTTTGGGGCTGATACATCTTAGGTGTTTATAGTTAATTGTGAACTAGATTCGAAACCGCCAATGGTATGAAGATAGATGTAGCCAGCTAAACCTCTGTAAACCGGCTTTTGAAAGTGAGGCCAATCTTCCGCGCCTTTAGTAAGATGTACAGGTGGAGACAGGGGCGGAATTATGTGAAGGTCTTCGCCAGCGCTGGCATCTTTTAGCACTGGATAAAAGTCTCGAATACGCCTAAAGCGGTCGGGCACAGATTTGCTTGTGCAATAATGATAAGGCAAGAAGAAGATTTTAGATTCGGGCTGAATTCCTCGCAACCAACGATAGATTTTCACCCAGTTTCTCGCGGACTCTTCAGGCGTCAAGTAGGGCTCCCAGGAAAATTTTGACTCTATATCATTTCGATTTTCGTAAAATCCAGGATTTAGAAACAGCGGCGAATCTGGGTAAAGAGGGTCTTTGGATTTCATTAATCTGGCGGCAACATCCATGAAGTTATCCAATAGGATTACGTCGATCTTCTGCTCTCTAAAATCCACAAAAAAAGATTTGCCTGGCGATTTTTTGTGAGCCAGGTCATGAAATCCGATATGGTTCTCGTACTGATTTTGCAAGAATTGCTTAGCTTGTTTCTCGGAGGACGGATTGTAGACCAAAATTTGGTCAATGTGTTCCTCTGGTATCATTGATGCAGTTTTATCTATATAGTATTTAATAAAGTTGTCGCTTCTATTGTGATGGATACTGTGACTTTGCTCAAAGTCATACAAAGAAACTAATGAAGCTATTGTTAGGTTTGACATACATGATCCGAAAGCCATAGCCTTCATTTTACTCTCCAATCGCCTTTCCTCTGTGTCATAGTAGTCTAGATCGAACCAGTGGTCGTTTCTGGTTTCTTATCTTAGGATACCCACATCTATTTTTTTTAAGTGCACGCCGCCCACCGCCTCGAACGCCGCGGCGAGGCCGGCATGGGCGGACGGCTGCTGGTCGATCATCCGGTGCATGGCCTGGAGCCCGCGTTCGAGCAGCGCGATGTCGCGCTGCCAGCCGGCGAGATCCCGCGGCTGCGCGGGCAGGCGCCGGGCGAAGACCTGGCCCGTCACGCTCTCCCGCGCCTCCAGCATGCAGCCCGCCAGCGCCTCCGGCGGCAGGGGCAGGGCAAAGCCGTGATAGCCTTCGGTGATGCCGGGGCGCACCAGTTCGAGCTGCAGCCGCGCGGCCACGCCCGCGGCCACCACGGCGCCGTCCGCCAGAATCTCCACCCGCAAGGCCTTGCCCGGGCGCTCCGGCGAATGGCACCAGCCATGGGCGATCACCCCTTGCAGCGCGAGCGTGCCCTGAACCTCGTAGATTTCCTGCGCGGGCGCGGTCATCGGGCCTTCACCGGCGGCAGGCCCGCGAGCATCGCGCGATAGGCCGCGGCCAGCGGCTCGCCGGCGAGGCCGCCCTGGAGCGGGCCGGCGAGCGTAGCCCAGGCGTCATCCTCCTCCACCAGCTGGCGCAGCGCACGCGTCACGGCCTGGGCGGTCGCGGCCACGGTCTGCACGCCGGCCGGCGGGGCCGTCTCGCCCAGCGCCGCGGCCGTCGCCAGCACCGGCAGCCCAGCGGCCAGGCAGCCGGCGATCGCTGCCGGGTCGGCTGCCGGCTTCTTGAAGGGGGCGAGGGCCAGGCGGAGCTGGCCGAAGAGCGCCGCGTCGGCGGCCGCGGCGGCGTGCTGCTTCACGCCCTTCGGCAGCTTGGCGCCGGTCTGGCGCATCGTGTGGATCTGCAGCTTGGGCAGCGCCTTGGCGAGGGCGGGCAGAAGCGTCGCGAGCCAGTCCTCGGCGCTCGCCTGGCCCGCTTCCTCGCCCTCCAGCAGCAGCCATAGTCCGCGCCGGCTCTCCGGGCCCCGCGGCGCGAGGCTGAGCACCGCCGGGCCGCGCGTCTTCGCCCGGCCGAGCGTCGCGGCAAGCGCCGCATCGCCGGTGAGGACGGCATCACTCGTGTCGATCGCGGCCTGCGGCACCGCTTCCCCTTCGCCCGCAAGGTTCAGCACGATGCGTGTCGTGGGCGAGAGGGGGCGGAGCGTCTCGGGCGGCAGGGTGAGGGCGGCGGCGCCGGACAGTTCGGCGAGGGCGAAGGCGGGGTGCGCCGTCTCGATCGCGGTGGTGAGGGAGGGGACCATCGGTGCCCGCAGCACGGCAACCCCCATCGCGCGCAGCGCGCCGCCCGCCGCGGGCTCCCGGTCCAGCCCGGCGGTGTCCGCGAAGACCACCTCATAGCCGATGCGCTGCAGCGTTGCGGCGCGGCCGAGGATCTGGCTTTCCGTTCCTGCGCCGCTCTCCTCGAGCAACAGGGCGCGGCCGATGGGGCGAGGCCAGGCGGGGCGGGGCGTCCCGTCCCAGCGCGCAGCGAGTTCGGCGGCGAGCCCGAGATCCCGCGCCGCGGCGCCGAAGCCGCCGAGCCCGCTCGTCTCGCTCCAGCCGAGGCGGCACTGCGGCTGATAGAGCACGCTCTGTCCGGCCTCCCAGCAGCGCAGACAGAAATCGGTCAGGCTCGCCGTGAATTCCCCGAAGTCGGGGCTCAGCCCGTCCAGAGCCTGGAAGGCGGAGCCGCGGATGGCGACCGCCGTCTCGGAGGCGGCGGCCACCGGAATCACGCGGTCGAGCCAGGGGAAGTCCGCCCGCTCGGCATAGGCGACGTCAGCGAGACGGCCGGCGCGGTCCGGCAGCAGACCGGAGCTCTGCACCGTGCCGTCCGCCCGCAGCACCGCCGGTGCGATGACGGCACAATCGGGATAGGCCGCGAAGGCGGCGTGCAGGGCGGGGAGCCACCCCTCCGTCATGCGCACGCCGGGCGAGAGGAGGATCACCGCCTCGCGGGCGCCGGCCGTCGCTCGGGCGATGCGATTGCACACGGAAACGGCGGATTCCCCCGGGGCCAGACGCCAGGTGCGCAGGTTCTGCACGAGGCTCGGCAGCAGCGCGAGTTCGGCGGACAGGCCCGTGTCCAGCAGAACGATCTCGGCCGCTGCGTCGACGCCGGTGCGATGCAGCGCGCGCAGGCAGCCATAGGCCTCGGCGAGGCTTCCTTCGCCGGTGACGCAGATCGTGACCGCCGGCGCTTCGGGGGCGGCGAGGGCGAAAGGCTCGTGCTGAGTCCGCGTCTGGGCCAGCAGGGCACCGATGCCGAACGCCCCTTCCACGGAAAGCGCATCGGGCGGCATGTCGGAGAGCTGGGTGAAGAAACTGCCGATGGTGCCGAGCATCCCACGCAGCAGGCTCGCCTCGCGCGCGGCACGCTCGTTCGCGTCCGCGAGCCGGGCGTGCAGCACCCGCATCCCGCGTTCGAGTTCGATCATCCGCTGTTCGAGGGGGATGAGGGCGCCGCGACGGTAGGTGAGCGCGCCGCCGATGGGGTGGCGACTGCCGGCTTCGCACACGCGCACGGTGCAGACGGATTTGCTGGCGATGGCGGACCACGGCAGCAGGAAAGAGAAGGCGTGGGCGCCGTCACCGATGCCAGCTGCTTCCAGATCCGCACGAAAGACATTGGCGAGCGTGTGGCCCACGATGTCGTTGTCGACCATGACCTCGAGGCGGACACGCTCCGCCGGGTTGGCCGCGTTCCAACACCAGCCGCCGACCAGCCCGTCTTCCTGAATGCTTTCCAGATGCCCTTGCAAGGCCATGTTCAGTTCCGTCTCGCTTTGCCAGGAAGGGAGCCGCGCGCGGCATGACGCCATCGATAGCGCGGCAGCCCCCTCATCGGAAGGCCAGGAAAATCATATTGTAGGGGCCGAGATAGCCCAGTTCTTCGGACCAGTAGCAATGGCCGGCGGCTTCCTCGAAGCCTGCCTCCTGCAGTCGGGGGATGAGATCCCACCCCAGCCGATGGACCGGATCGATGGAGAAGAGCGGCCGTGCGGCGGGCGCGAGGGCGGCGATCTCGGGCGCCGTCACGCTCGCCTCCGCTTCGACGTCGAAGGGGGTCGAGAACAGGAAGCACCCGCCGGGCGCCAGGCTGCGGGCCACGGCGGCCAATGTGGCGTCGAGCGATGGGAGATGCGCCAGTTCGTCGGCCGCGAGCACCATGTGCAGGCTGCCGTTCGGCACCGGCAGGACCACGTCGCCCGCTGGTGCGCGAGTCAGCCTCGGCCACAGCGCAAAGTCGAAGCCACGATCCTCTAGATAGGCGGCGAGGCGGTCGCCCCGGCCGAGAATGCCACCGCGGGACCACGCAGGCGGCCCAAGGCGGGGCAGCGCCATGTGAAGCAAGGCGCGCTCGTGGCTGGTGAGGGCAAAGCGGCAGCCGCAGCTTTGTGTCAGTCGCCAATGCGGCACCCACCGGCCGCCGGCCGACCTGTCCCCGCCATGCGTCTGCGAGACGAACTCCGTCACCTGCAAGCAGGGTGCGCACACTCCGCCGAGGGTCAGCGAAGTTCCTTCCACCCCCAAGGACTGCTCGCGGCGGTAGCGCTCGTCGAACTGGTCTCGGTGGTCGGCGCGGAATCGCTTGAACTCCTCGGCAGAACGAAACGCCATGCCGGGAAAGCGGACGAAATTATCGGTGCTCACGACGCGCGGGCGAGAGAAGACAGGAGGGGCAAGTTCAAATGCGACTGCATGCAGAACCGGAGCAGATGGGACAGGAGGATGATTCCACTAGCGGAGCGACCTGCCGCGGGCAATCACCCTCCCGGACCTTATCGACCCTCGGCTCGCCCGATCAGGCAAGCGTGATCGAGCGGAAGCACAGGCCGAGTTCGCGGCTGTCCTTGCCGGCGCCGACGTCAGCGGGCTTCGCGCTGTTGGGAAGGTGGAAGGCGCAGGTGAGGATGGCCTTGCCGTCGCGCTCGATCATCTGCTCCGGCTCGATCGTGCCCGTGAGCAGGTGAGACTTCGATTCGCGCAGGCGCCAGAAGCCGATACGCACCCCGTTTATGTAGAGCGTGACGTCCTGCGAGGTGATGCTGCCGCCGATGAACGGAATGGCTTCGACAGTGATACGCAGAGTGCGCCGCACGGGCTCCGTCACGATCTGCATGACCGCTTCCGGGCCGTCGTTCCAGATATGCGGGTCCTCGGGTGTCGACCAGCCGGAGATCAGACCCGCGGTCCCCAAATCGAAATTTCCGAACAGTCGGGTTGTGCCGACCTCCCAGGACATGTCCTGTTCCTTCCGCGCAAGCTTGGTCATGGTCGCCATTCCAAAAATCCCTTCTACAGAGAATCGTTATCTTGACGAGACCGCCTCACACGATCTCGTCTTCGTCGAGCCGCGCACGAACGGCCGAAATGTCGAAGCCGACATCCAGATCAGGGGACTGACTCATCCGCCGAGCATGAGCACGCTCGATGGCGGAATTAAGGACATCTGCTCCCATTGCGGTGGAAAAGTTCTCTTCGAGGAGAACTTGGCCGGCGCGGGAAAACTGGTTCCATATACGCTCGTCATTGTAGAGCCGTAGCGTGCTGGCAGCAAATTCCTCGGGTGTATCTGCAACCAGAACGTGTTTCCCATCTTCGAGGCCCGCGCCTTCGACACCGATGGTCGTGGAGACGATCGGAAGGCCGTAAGACAAGGCGGACATCACCTTTCCCTTTGCGCCGGCGCCGTAGCGTAGTGGGCATACGAAGACGCGACACCGGTCGAAGAGGTCACGCAGATCCTCGACCAGGCCAAGGAATTCAATGCCTTCCCCCGTCAACTCACGGATCGACTGCGGCGCGTTGGCGCCCGCGATGATGAAGCGAATCGATGGGTCCGCGCGCCTGAGAAGAGGGAATATTTCGTTAATGAAATACATGACGGCGTCCACGTTCGGCGTGTGCCGATAGCCGCCGAGAAAGCAGATGTCCCGCCGTGCCGAGAAGGGGACCGTCGTGCCGAAGACTTCGTACATCAGGGGCCAGACGGCCACCGGCGCATCCGGCATTTCCTGGGCCAGGACTTCGGCCTCTACCGTCGAGTGCGTGATCGTGCAATCGGCCGCCGCGACCGCTGCCAGCTCTCGCACCCGCACTTCCGCTGCCTCCGCCAGCTTCTCGGCGTCGTCCGCGAGTTCCGCCTCGCGCTGCTGACGCAGGAAGTGCAGATCGGCCACGTGAAAGAGCAGCGCGGCATCCTTCGCATGGGCGCGGATGTCATCGATGATCTTTTCAAGAACATGGTAGCGATAGACGAGAACGGCGTCGAACAGGTGGCCGTAGCGGCGGATGTAGTTGGTGAAACCCAGATCATACGGAGCATAAGCGCATTCGACACCGGTCTTCTGCAGATCGGTCGTGTAGCGATCCTGGAACAACCAGTTGTCTTCCGGTACGAAGTAGGCCTTGTAGCCGAGGCGATGGCAGACCCGCAGGGCGAGGACGGTCTGGACCGAACCCGCGTCCTGGTTGGGCGTCGGCGCGGAAACGTCGACAAGAAGAATACGCCGCTGCACGGCCCGCTCGCGCTCGAAATAGGGGGCTTCTGGATCGCGTCGATGGCTTTCCAGGGTTTCACGCCAGCGGAGGTAAAGCTTGCGGGTATTCGTCACCTGATAGGCTTTGACGCCCTTTCCAGTGTCCGTCCCTGAGGTTTTTCCCTCGTAATGGACGATGCGGGATTGCGGCTGCATCCAAACTTCGTAGCCAAGTGCTTCGACGCGGAGGCACAGATCGGCATCTTCGCAATAAGCGGGAGTGAAAAGCGGATCGAAGCCGCCAAGGGCGTGCCAAAGTGCGGTCGGAAGGGCAATGGAGCAACCCGAAATATAATCCACCTGTCGGGCGTGGCTGTACTCGGGACGGTTAGGGTCATCGTTGCGCCCGTAATTCCAGCAGTTCCCGCTGCGCCAGATGATGCCGCCTGCTTCCTGCAGGCTGCCGTCCGCATAAAACAGCTTGGAGCCGACGAGGCCAGCTTTCGGAAAAAGACCGAAACTATCGAGGAGCCCGTCAAGCCATCCCGGAACGACCCGCGTATCATTGTTCAACATGAGAACATAACGACCGCGCGCCATGGCGCCGCCTGTATTGCAGCTCTTGATGAACCCGCCATTCTGAGGCTGCAGGTGGTAGCGGATATCAGTGACCTCAGGCAGATAGCTGCCACTGACATCAGGCGACCGGTCGTCAATGATGATGAGCTCAGCGCTGTAGTTGGACTCGTGAAGGAAAAGACTCTCGAGACAGTTCAGCGTGTAGGCGAGCTGCCCATAAATGGGGATGACAATCGACACATCCGGACGGTCCGACGACGTGCCGCCCAGAACGCGTAAGCGGCGCGGCATCGCGTTCAGGGCTGCTACCGCGCCGGCGAAGTCGGGCGCGTCCCCGTCCAGATCAAAGCGCGCGAGAAAGGCTTTTCCTCTTTCGCCTTCGGCAATGACGACATCGTCCACACGGTGGTCATAGGGCCCGAATTCGCTGAAGGGGGTTTCTGGCTCTTCCGCGCGGCGCCACGGAAATCGCGCCCGCGGCGGTTCAAACCAGCCTCCGGTCCCCGCGCTTCCGCCACCGCCGCTCTCGATCTCCCGGCGCAGCCGGGTAATCTCCCCTCGCAGGGCCAGCGTGCCGTCCTCGACGGTGAGCAAGCGGTTGCACAGTGCAATCGCGTTCCCACCCGATTCGGTGACATCCGGTGCCTTTTCGGCCAGTTCTGAGACCCAGCTCAGGTCCATTGAGGCGAAATTCTCCTAAGGCGCGATTGCGTCGCGTTATGCCGCACCGCAGCGAACTGGATTATCACCACGCTAACGTCGGCTTAACAACATCAATGTCGTGCCGAGTTGCAAAAAATTCTTAACTTCTTTCAGCTGTCATGGCAGTGCCCGCCGGGAGCGCAGCAGCGCTGGATCTCGCAAAGAAAAATCGAGGTCAATCAGCGGCATAGGTAGAGGTTTAGGGCTTCTGTCGATGGTCGAGATGCTAAAAATTTTATCCAAAGAAAACGAGGGGTTTCCTTGGTTCACTGGCGCAGAGCGGAGAAGTTTTTCCCTTGCGTTCCAAACTTTAGTTTGTCTAAAGATATCGGATGACCGACCTCAAAACCCTCTTTCGGCAGAGCGGCAGGCGCCAGCGCGCCATTGCCGAGGCCGTCGGCCGGAGCGAGGGCGCTGTCAGTCAATGGGTCAATGGTGACCGGGAAATTCCCGCCGATCTCGTCCTCCGCATCGAGGAATTCACGGGCATTCCACGCTACCTTCTGCGTCCTGATCTCTGGGAGAAGACCATGCCGAATGACGTCCGCGAGGCTGTTCTGGCGGCGCCGGACCTCACGCATCTCCAGCGCTTGGAGGCCGAGAGCATCCACATCGTGCGCGAGGTCGCGGCCGAGGCCGAACGTCCGGTGATGCTCTATTCCATCGGCAAGGATAGCGCCGTGATGCTGCATCTGGCGATGAAGGCCTTCGCCCCGGGCAAGCCGCCCTTTCCGCTGCTCCACGTCAACACGACCTGGAAGTTTCGCGAAATGATCGGCTTCCGCGACGCACGCGTGAAGGAACTCGGCCTCGAACTGCACGAATGGATTAACCACGACGGCCTGGCGCGGGGGATCAACCCCTTCGATCACGGCGGCGCCTATACCGACATCATGAAGACCGAAGCGCTGAAGGCGGCGCTCGACCACTTCCAGTTCGACGTCGCCTTCGGCGGCGCCCGGCGCGACGAGGAGAAGAGCCGCGCCAAGGAGCGCATCTTCTCCTTCCGCGCCCCCGGCCACCGCTGGGATCCGAAGAGCCAGCGCCCCGAGCTCTGGAACCTCTACAACACCCGCAAGAACAAGGGGGAGACGATCCGCGTCTTCCCGCTCTCCAACTGGACCGAGCTCGATATCTGGCAGTACATCTACAAAGAGAGCATCCCGATCGTACCGCTCTATTTCGCCAAGCCGCGGCCGACCGTGGAGTATAACGGCATGACGGTGATGGTGGATGACGAGCGCATGCGCATCCCCGAAGGCCAGCAGCCGGTGATGAAGAGCATCCGCTTCCGCACCCTCGGCTGCTACCCGCTCACCGGCGCGGTGGAGAGCGAGGCGGACACGCTGCCCGAGATCATTCAGGAGATGCTGCTGACGACGACGAGCGAGCGCCAGGGCCGCGCCATCGACAAGGACAGCGCCGCCAGCATGGAAAAGAAGAAGCAGGAGGGGTATTTCTGATGGACGCCCAGAACGACCTGCTCTCGACTGACATCGAGGCCTATCTGAAGCAGCACGAGCAGAAGAGCCTGCTGCGCTTCATCACCTGTGGCTCGGTGGACGACGGCAAGTCCACCCTCATCGGCCGACTGCTCTATGACAGCCGCATGATCTTCGAGGATCAGCTTGCGGCCCTCGAAGCCGATTCCAAGAAGATGGGCACGCAGGGGCAGAACATCGATTTCGCCCTGCTTGTGGACGGCCTGGCTGCCGAGCGCGAGCAGGGGATCACTATCGACGTCGCCTACCGCTTCTTCGCGACCGAGAAGCGTAAGTTCATCGTCGCCGATACACCGGGCCACGAACAATACACGCGTAACATGGTGACCGGCGCCTCCACGGCGGATGCGGCCGTCATCCTGATCGACGCGCGCCGCGGCGTGCTGACGCAGACGCGCCGCCACTCCTACCTCGCCTCCCTCGTCGGCATCCGGAACGTCGTCCTCGCCATCAACAAGATGGACCTGGTGAACTACAGCCAGGAGGTCTTCAATCGCATCCTCGGCGACTACATGAATTTCGCGAGCGGCCTCGCCCTCGAGAACATCGTCGCGATCCCGATGTCGGCGCTGGCCGGGGATAATATCATCGAGAAGAGTGGCAATACGCCCTGGTATATGGGGCCGACGCTCATGCACCATCTCGAGACGGTGCCGACGCGTATATCCGATCGCGGCGCCTCTTTCCGCATGCCGGTTCAGTGGGTCAACCGGCCGAATTTGGACTTCCGCGGCTTCTCGGGGCTTATCGCGGCAGGCACCGTGCAGCCTGGGGATACGGTTCGTGTCATGCCTTCGGGCCGTGAAAGCCGCGTCTCCCGCATCCTGCTCGATGGCGATCTGCCCGCCGCGGTGGCGGGCCAGTCCGTCACGATCTGCCTGGAGGACGAGATCGACTGCAGCCGTGGAGACGTGCTGACCGGCGTGGATGATCCGATCGAGGTGTCCGACCAGTTCGAAGTGACCCTCGTCTGGATGAACGAGACGGCGATGCTGCCGGGCCGCAGCTATTTGATGAAGCTGGGGGCAAAGACCGTCGTCGCCGCCGTCAGCACGCTGAAGCACAAGGTCAACGTCAACACGCTGGAGCAGGTTGCTTCCAAGCAGCTGGCGATGAACGAAATCGGTCTCTGCAACCTCAGCCTGAGCCAGCCGGTCGCCTTCGACCCCTATGAAAAGAACCGTGAGACCGGCGGTTTCATCCTGATCGACCGCTTCACCAACGAGACGGTCGCCGCCGGGACGATTCATTTCGCGCTCCGCCGGGCTCAGAACATTCATTGGCAGGCGATGGAGATCGATCGCCAGGCCCGCGCCGCGCAAAAGAGCCAGAAGGCCTTCGTGCTCTGGTTCACCGGCCTGTCTGGCGCCGGTAAATCCACCATCGCCAATATCGTCGAGCGGCGCCTCTTCGAACTCGGCAAGCATTCGACCATGCTCGATGGAGACAACGTGCGTCACCGCCTCAATCGCGATCTCGGTTTCACCGAGGCCGACCGCGTGGAGAACATCCGGCGCGTCGGCGAGGTCGCGCGGCTGATGACCGATGCGGGGCTGATCGTGCTCGTCTCCTTCATTTCTCCCTTCCGGTCGGAGCGTCAGATGGCGCGCGAATTGCTGCCCGAGGGCGAGTTCCTCGAGGTGCATATCGACACGCCGCTGGCGGTTGCCGAGCAGCGCGATCCGAAGGGTCTCTACAAGAAGGCGAGGGCCGGGCAGATCGCGAACTTCACCGGTATCTCCAGCCCCTATGAGGCGCCGGAAAACCCCGAGATTCGCATCGACACCACGGCGCTTTCAGCCGAACAGGCGGCGGCCCGGATCATCGACGCGCTTGATCAGCGCGGCTTGTTGCGGAGCCCCGGCCTGTGAGCGGTCGGGTGACGGATAGCCTCGCTCTCTCGGCGTTGCTGGCCGCGGTGCGGCCGATCGCGGAGGAGGCGGGCCAGGCGACGCTTGCTTTCTACGGCGCCCATGCCGGCGTACGGGACAAGGTGGATGGTAGCCCGGTGACACTGGCCGACGAAGCGGCCGAAGCCGTCATCCTCCCCAAGCTGCGGACGCTCACACCCGATATTCCGGTGGTGTCGGAAGAGGAGGCGGCCAACGGGCTTGCCCCCACCAGCGTCGGCGCCCGCTTCTGGCTCGTCGATCCGCTAGACGGCACCAAGGAATTCATCAGTGGCAATGGTGAGTTCACCGTCAATATCGCGCTGATCGAGGGGGGATGCCCAGTGCTCGGCGTGGTCGTGGCGCCCGCCTTGGGGGAAACCTATGCTGGCGCGGACGGCCGGGCTTATCTCACCGATACGGCCGGCGAGCGGCCGATCCTGTGCCGGCGCCCCCCGCAAGAGGGCGAGACCGTCGTGGGTTCCCGCTCGCATGGCGATGCGAACGCGATGGATGCCTTCCTCAGGGGCCGTCGCGTCGCCGCCTTCCGCGCGGCCGGCAGTTCCCTGAAGCTCTGCCTCATCGCGCGCGGCGAGGCGGACCTCTACCCGCGTCTGGGCACAACGATGGAATGGGACATCGCTGCCGGCCACGCGGTGCTGGCCGCGGCCGGCGGTGGGGTGGTGACGCTCGACGGCGCGCCGTTCCTCTACGGCAAGCCGGACTTCCGCAATCCGCATTTTGTGGCCTACGGCGCGGCCGGTCTGTGACCGGCCTGCGCGGATAGACACTGCATCAATGACGGGATGTGTGGCGGCTCCGAAGGCCGCCGCTTGCGCCCGGTCTCGGGAGTGGTGAGCCTATGTCTTTCTCCTTCGCCCATACGCTTTCGGGATTTTTCGTGGGCCTGCTCGTCGGCATCACCGGGGTCGGCGGCGGTTCCCTCATGACGCCGCTGCTTATCCTGCTCTTCGGCATTCATCCGGCCACAGCGGTGGGCAGCGATCTTCTCTATGCCGCGACGACCAAGGCCGTCGGCACCGGCGTGCATGGCTTTCGTGGCAGCGTGGATTGGAAAGTGGTCGGGCGCCTGGCCGCCGGAAGCGTGCCGCTTACCGTGCTCACTCTGCTCTTTTGTTCTGTCTTCGGACTTACCCACCACAATGCCCGCTTCCTCAATGAAGCGCTAGGCGTCGTGCTCGTCATCACCGCTTGTTTCGTGATCTTCCAAGCGCAGGTGACACGGGCCTTTTCCCGCGCCTTGGGCACCATCGGCGAGAGCCAGCGCCTGTGGCTCACCGTCCTGATCGGGGCCATCCTCGGCGTGATGGTGACGCTGACCTCCGTCGGGGCGGGTGCCATTGGCGTCACCGCCCTCATCGTCCTGTATCCGACATTGGCGCCCGCGCGCCTCGTCGGTTCGGACATCGCGCACGCCGTGCCGCTCACCTTGCTGGCCGGCATCGGCCATTGGTGGCTGGGTGACGTCAATTTCGAGCTGGTCGGCGCCTTGCTGCTCGGCTCGATTCCGGGCGTCATTCTGGGCAGCCTCTGGTCCACCCGTATGCCGGATCGCGCCCTCCGCGTGGCGCTCGCCGCAGTGCTCCTCGTCGTCGGCTTCCGCCTCGTCGCCTGAAGGGCGCCGTCTGGCTGGAAAGTCGTTGACAGCCGCGTGACCGGACTCGCATGATCATATGTGTGCAAACGATCGGATGCGGGCAGGCCATGAGCTCGGACGGTGAGACGGGACCGGAGCCTCGGGGGCACCGCGCATGCGGCCGCTAAGGCTGCACGTCAATGGCACGGACCACCGGTTGACGCTGGACCCAGCGGCGCCCCTTCTCTTCATTCTTCGCAACGATCTCGCCCTCAACGGACCCAAATACGGCTGCGGTCTGGGTGAGTGCGGCGCCTGCACCGTGCTGGTCGACGGTGAGGCCGCGCGTTCCTGCTGCCTGCCGGTCGGCCTTGTCGAGGGGCGGCAGATTACCACGCTCGAAGGGCTGGGCACCGCGGAACAGCCCCATCCCGTCCAGGCGGCGTTCATCGCTGAAGAAGGCGCGCAATGCGGCTACTGCCTGAACGGCATGATCATGGCGGTCGTCGCGTTGCTGCGGCGTGATCCGCAACCCGATGACGCCGCGATCGCCGAGGCCTTGCAGCACAACCTCTGTCGTTGCGGGGCGCATGTCGAGATCATGCGGGCGGCGCGCCGCGCGGCGGGGCGGGCATGAGCGCGAAGCGGCATGTGCAGGACTATCTGGCCGAAACAGGCCAGCTTCTGGTCGTGCGGCCGCGGGCCGCCGCTGCGAGCCCAGATGACGTCGAGATTTTCGTCATCGTCCATGCGGATGGTCGCGTCACGGCCTTCAATGGCCATGTCGATCTCGGCACCGGCATCGGCACGGCGCTCGGCCAGATCGTCGCGGAGGAACTGGACGTCGCTTTCGCCCAGGTGACGGTGGTGCTGGGCGATACCGACCGAACACCGAACCAGGGTCCCACCATCGCGAGCGAGACGATCCAGGTCGCGTCCAAGCCGCTGGCGCGCGCGGCGGCGACGGCTCGCGCTGCTTTGCTCGCTCGCGCCAGCGCCCAGCTCGGCGTGCCCGCGGCGTCGCTCCGGATCACGGAGGGGGTGATATCGGCGGCGGCACCCGACAACCGGTCCGTCTCGTTCGGCGCGTTGATCGGCACCGAGCGGATCGTGCTGATCCTCGATGAGGCAGCGGCGCTCAAGCCCGTCGCCGCCTATCATATCGTGGGGCAGAGGGTTCCGCGCGTTGATCTGGCTGCGAAGGCCACGGGTGGTCTCGTCTACGTCCACGACATGCGGGTGCCGGGCATGCTGCATGGCCGCGTCGTGCGGCCCCCCTATGCAGGGATGGATGCCGGCCCCTTCGTCGGTACCAGCCTCATTTCGGTGGATGAGTCCTCGATCGCCGATATTCCGGGCATCGTGACGCTCGTCGTCATAGGCGATTTCATCGGCATCGTCGCGGAGCGTGAGGAGCAGGCGGCTCAGGCGGCCGAGCAGCTACGCGTGGTCTGGCGGCAGACGCCGCACTTGCCGGACCTGTCGGACATTCCGACGGCCTTGCGCGCCAACCCCTCCACCCGTCGGGAATTGCTCCACCGCGGGGATGTCGAGGCGGCCCGCGCGGCGGCGGCCGTGCCGATGGACCGCACCTATGTCTGGCCGTACCAGCTGCATGGCTCCATCGGCCCTTCCTGTTCGCTGGCCCACTGGCGCGAGGATGGGCTGACGCTTTGGTCCGGCACGCAGAACCCGCACATGCTGCGCGCCGATCTCGCTCGTCTCCTCGACATGGAGGAGGCTCGGATCGAGATCATCCGCCTGCAGGCGGCCGGCTGCTATGGCCGCAACTGCGCCGACGACGTGGGCGGCGATGCGGCATTGCTGTCCCGCGCAGTTGGCCGGCCGGTGCGCGTGCAACTCACGCGTGCGCAAGAAACCGCTTGGGAGCCGAAGGGCACGGCTCAACTGATGGAGATCGGCGGCGGCCTGGATGCGGAAGGCGCTGTTGCGGCGTACGACTTCTCCGTCCGCTACCCGTCCAACGGCGCGCCGCTGCTCGCCTCGCTGCTGACAGGCCGGGTGCCGCCGGTGCCGGCCGTCTTCACCATGGGTGACCGCACGGCGATCCCCCCGTATCAGTACGAGACGATCCGGGTCGCCGCGCACGACATGCCGCCGATCCTCCGTGCCTCCTGGCTGCGCGGCGTCTCGTCCATGCCGAATTCCTTTGCGCATGAAAGCTGGATCGACGAGGCGGCGGCGGAAGCGGGTGTCGATCCGGTGGAATACCGCCTGCGCTATCTCGA
Source organism: Acidisoma sp. 7E03 (assembly GCF_054665075.1). NCBI lineage: Bacteria > Pseudomonadati > Pseudomonadota > Alphaproteobacteria > Acetobacterales > Acidocellaceae > Acidisoma > Acidisoma sp. 7E03. Next base: position 273,917 of record NZ_BAAFHE010000003.1, on the reverse strand, counting down.
AGACACGCGGGCAAGAGACCTCGTGCGGGCGGTCGCCGAACGCGCGGACTGGGTGCCGCATACCAAGCCCGGTAGCCTGGGCGGGGAAGGGGACATCCTGCGCGGCCGCGGCTTCGCCTATGCCGTCTATGTCCATGGGCAATTTCCCGGCGTGCCGGCCGCCTGGTCGGCCTGGGTCGCGGATGTCGAGGTCAACCGGGCGACCGGCGACGTCGCGCTGACCCGCGTCACCGTCGGTCAGGATTCGGGGCTGATGATCAACCCCGCTGGCGTGCAGCATCAGATCCACGGCAACGTCATCCAATCCATCAGCCGCGTGCTGAAGGAGGAAGTGGCGGTCGGGCCGCGTGCGGTGGAAACGCAGGAATGGGGCGGCTATCCCATCATTACCTTCCCCGAGATTCCGCCCATCGACGTTGTGATGATGGACAGGCAGGATCAGCCGCCTTTGGGTGTGGGGGAATCCGCCTCCGTCCCCAGTGCGGCGGCCATTGCCAATGCGATCTATGACGCGACGGGCGTGCGCTTTCGTGAAGTGCCCTTTACGCCCGAGCGAGTCCTGGCGGGCTTGCAGGCGGCGGGTATCGCGGCCCCGGCCGCGATGCCGGCGCTCGGGCCGCCGCCCGTGAAGCGGCGTGGGATCTGGGCCGGGCTCGGCCTCGGGCTCGCCGGACTGGTGGGACTGGGCGCGGTCGCTTTGCCCTGGCGTGGTGCCATCGCGCCCGTCTCGCCACCTGCCGCCGGCCTCTATTCCGCGGAGACCATCGCGCGCGGCAAGCTGCTCGCCGCCGTGGGCGATTGTGCGGTCTGCCACACCGCGCCGGGGCGCGCCGTGAATGCCGGCGGCCGTGCGATCGAGACGCCCTTCGGCATCGTCCATTCCACCAACATCACCCCGGACGTGGCGACCGGCATCGGTACCTGGTCCTTCGAAGCCTTCCGCCGCGCGCTGCGCGAGGGTATCGCGCGGGATGGAAGGCATCTCTACCCCGTCTTTCCCTATGACCATTTCACCAAGGTCACGGACGAGGATCTGGAAGCGCTCTATGCCTATCTCATGGCGCAGACACCGGTTTCGGCGCCGGCGAAGCCGAATGGCCTGCCGTTCCCCCTGAACCAGCGCGCGCTGATGGCCGGCTGGAACGCGCTCTACCTCAAACCCGGACCCTTTACCCCCGATCCTGCGCGCTCCGCCGAATGGAACCGCGGCGCCTATCTGGTCGAAGGTCTCGGCCATTGCAGCGCCTGCCACACCCCGCGCAATGCGCTGGGCGCTGAAATCAAATCCCGCGCCTATGCCGGCGGTGTGGCTGAAGGCTGGGAGGCCCCACCGCTCACCGACCTTTCGCACGCGCCGGTGCCCTGGACAGAGCAGGCGCTCTACACCTATCTGCGCACCGGCTTCTCGCCCGACCATGGGCCGGCAACAGGACCGATGGCGCCGGTGATCCATGAATTGCAGGCCCTGCCGGATACCGATCTACGCGCCATGGCGACCTATCTCGCCGCGCTCTCCGCACCGCCTTCGCCAGAAGCGGTGGTGACGGCGCGGGAGGAGGCGCAAGCCCGCAATGCAGGCGCCATGCTGCCTTCCGCAGGGCCTGGCGGCCGTCTTTTCCAAGGCGCCTGCGCCGCCTGTCACGCACCCTCCGCGCCGCAGCTCTTCGGCGTGAAACCCGATCTCGCGCTCAACAGCAATCTGCAGAGCGACCGACCGGACAATCTCATCCGCATCATCCTGGGCGGCGTGCCGCAGCCCGCCATCGCCAGCATGGGCGCGATGCCGGCTTTCGGGCCGGTGCTGTCGGACCGTCAGATCGCCGATCTCGTGGCCTTTCTCCGCCACCAATATGCGCCCGGCCGCCCGGCCTGGAGCGATGTGGAGGCAACCGTTGCTCGGCTGCGCGGTGCACATCAATGAACGAGAACGCCATGGCTGAACCCGCTGCTGCTGTCTCCACCATCCGCTGCGATGCCTGCCCGGTGATGTGCAACATCCGCCCCGGCCTCGCCGGCGCGTGCGATCGCTACGCCAATGCGGACGGCGTGCTGGTCCGCGTCGATCCGCTGGTGCTGCTGGAAGCCGCGCGGGAGCAGGGCGCGCCGATGGTCGCTTTTCGGACGGAGGAGGCGTGGGACGGCAGGCTGGTGCGTGGCGCGGAGACCTTCGTCACCGCCATCGGCGCCGGCACGACCTATCCGGATTACAAGCCGGCGCCCTTCATCGTCTCGACCGAGGTCGACGCCGTCGACATGGTTACGGTCGTGACCGAAGGCGTGTTCAGCTATTGCGGTGTCAAGATCAAGATCGACACCGATCGCCACCTGGGGGAGGAGCGTGCCGTGGTGCGCGCGGCGGGCGAGCCGGTGGGGCACGTCACGACGGCGGAATACGGCTCGCAGATGCTCTCCCTCGGCGGCGTCGCGCATCTCACCGGCGGCAGCAAGAAGGAAGGCCGCGTCACCTGCGAGACACTGCTCGCCCTCTGCAACAAGCAGTCGGTAGAGCTCACCATCGATGACGGAGCAACGATCGTGGTGGCCGCCGGCCAGGCGCCCGTCGTCAACGGCGTGCAGGAGACGCGGATGCGGGTGGGCTGCGGGTCGGCCACCATCGGCATCTTCGCCCCACAATGGCTCGGCCTCGTGGATGAGGTGGTAGTGGTGGATGACCACATCACCGGCGTGCTCTCCGAACATCAGGGAGGCAAGCTGCTCGGCGTCTCGCCGACGGGGATCCGTCTGCGCGGCCGACGCTCCACCCCCGGCCGCTATTTTCAGGTCGCCCATCCGGGCACCGGATGGGGTGGCACGGACATCGCCGATCCGCTGTCGATCCTCGATCCCTTCGATCCCAAACATGCGCGGCCGGGCCTGCGCATGCTCATGGTCAGCACCACGGGCGAGCATTTCGGCTATTACGTGCTCGATGAGAGCCTACGCCCCGTGCAGCAGGAGATGCCGGAGGCCCTGGTGCAGTCGGTGGAGCGCATTGCCGAGAATTGCGAGCCCGCGCGTGCCAGCGTGCTCTTCGTCGGCGGCGCCGGGGGCTCGCTGCGGGCTGGGGTCACGGACAATCCGGTGCGGCTGACACAATCCGTCGCGCGCGGCATCACCCGCCTCACTTGCGGCGGAGCGCCCGTCTATCTCTGGCCCGGCGGCGGCATCACCTTCATGGTGGATGTGACGAAGCTGCCGGACAACGCCTTCGGCTACGTGCCGACCCCCGCGCTGGTTGCGCCCATCGAATTCACCCTGCCGCGGGATCTGTACGAGGCCATGGGCGGCTATCGGGACCATATCCGCCCCGCGGCGGCGCTGGGCCCTGGGCTGCCGCACCGAATCGAACCCCAGTTTCCGGAGAATCCATGGCCGCTCCGGCCTCTCATCCGGCACTGAGCGGGGCGCCCCGGGCGCAGTGCAGACTGCTGCCCCGGGCGGGCGGTCTGCCGCGACTTGCCTTGCAGGACGGGCCGATCGACCTCGTCATTCTCGCAGAGGGCGAGCCGACGGCAGTCGAGGTCGCCTATCGCGCCGCGCGGTCTCGCTTTGAGACCGTGCTGGACGAACTCTGTGCGGAGCTACCGCTGCTCCGACGCGACGTGGGGCAGGGTGGTACACCTTCGGGCACCATTGCCCGCCGCATGCGGGCGGTGGTCCTGTCCCTCCGCCCATGGGGCTTTCTGACGCCGATGGCCGCCGTGGCGGGGGCCGTCGCCGAGGCGGTTCTGGCGGCGATGAGCGAGGCGGCACCGCTTGACCGTGCGGCCGTCAACAACGGTGGTGACATCGCACTGCATCTCGCGCCCGGCCATCGGATCGCGGTCGGGATGGTGGCCCGGCCTGAACTCGGCCAACCCGATCTCTTCGGTCGCCTCACGCTCACCGCAGACAGTCCGGCCCGTGGCCTCGCTACCAGTGGTCGGCATGGCCGCAGCTTTTCTCTCGGCATTGCCGATGCAGTCACGGTGCTGGCCCGGACCGCCGCGGCAGCGGATGCGGCAGCGACGGTCATCGCCAATGCCGTCGACCTGCCCGGCCACTCCGCCATTCATCGCGTGCCGGCACGCCAGTTGCAGCCGGACAGCGACCTCGGTGATCGGCTGGTGGTGCGGGACGTCGCGGCGCTGCGGCCGGCCGAGGTTTCGATCGCGCTCGATACGGGGCTCGCTCGCGCCGAGGCTTTGCGCGACAAAGGGTTGATCCTGGGCGCCGCCCTCCATCTGGCGGGCGAGACACGGGTGACGGAGGAGAGGCATGGCTGAGATCGAACGACGCAAGCGGCTGATGGTGGTGGAGGAGATCTTCCACGAAGGCGGCCCGGTCGCGGCCCGGCCGCTGAAGCGGGCGGCGGTGATCAGCGTCATCGCCAATCCCTTTGCCGGCCGCTACGTGGAGGATATCGCCTTCTTCATGAAGGACCTGGAGCCGCTGGGCGAGGAGATGGCCCGGGCGCTGGTCCAGGCGCTAGGGGGCGATCCGCGGTCGGTGGAAGGCTATGGCAAGGGCGCCATCGTCGGTGCCGCGGGCGAACTGGAGCATGGCGCGCTGTGGCACGTTCCCGGTGGCTATGCCATGCGCGCCGCCTTGGGCGAGGCGAAGGCGATCGTCCCGTCGGCGAAGAAAGTCGGCGGACCGGGCACCCGGCTCGACGTGCCGATCACCCATGTCAACGCCTCCTACGTCCGCTCGCATTTCGATGCCATGGAGGTCGGCGTGCCGGACGGGCCGCGGGCCGACGAACTCGCCCTCGTGCTGGTGATGACGACGGGCCCCCGCATCCACGCCCGCGTCGGCGGCCTCGCCGCCGGCGACATCCGGGGGGAGGATGGTTTACGATGACGGGCGTCGCCATCCGCAAGATCGTCACGGTGACGGAGACGGTGCAGATGGAGATGGGCGAGCCGGTGACGCCCCCGGCGCGCCGTGCCGCTGCGATGGCCGTCATCCGTAATCCTTTTGCTGGACGTTTCGAAAGCGATCTGTCTGAATTGACCGAACTGGGCGAGGCGTTGGGCCGGCTACTGACGGAACGGGCAGTGGCGGCTCTCGGCATCGCGCCCGAGGCAGCGGAGAGCTACGGCAAGGCGGCCATCATAGGGGAGGCGGGAGAGATCGAGCACGCGGCTGCCATTCTGCATCCCAAGATGGGCGCGCCGATGCGGGCCGTACTGGGCGGGGGCGCAGCCCTCGTGCCTTCCGCCAAGAAGCGTGGGCGGCCCGGCAGCGTGATCGACGTGCCGCTGGGCCATCGCAAGGCCGCCTATGTCCGCTCCCACTTCGACGCGATGGAAGTAGGCATCGCCGATGCGCCGCGGGCGGAGGAAATTCTCGTCGTCGTCGCGGTGACGGCGAACGGTCGGCCTTTGCCACGAGTCGGTGGCCTCAACCAGGACGAGATCATCGGCGAGGACGGCTTACGGTGAGCGTGCTGAACGGCAAGCCAGACGCGGTGGATGCCGAGGACTATCTGCTGGACGAGCAGATCGGCTTTCTGCTGCGCCAGGTCAGTCAGCGCCACACCGGCATCTTCGCGCAGAAGATCGGGGATGGGTTGACGCCCATGCAATGGGCCGTTCTGGCGAAGCTGCTCGAAATTGGCCCGACTTCGCAATCCGCGCTCGGCCGCGCCGTCTATATGGACGCCGCGACCATCAAGGGCACGGTGGACCGCCTGGAATCTCGGGGGTTCGTGCAGCGTGCGCCGGACGGGGACGACCGGCGGAAGCTGTTCGTCACCCTCACCGAGGCGGGCCGCGCGACGACCAAGCGCAACCGGGCGGCAGCAGCGGCCATCACCCGCGAGACACTGGCGCCGCTCGACCCCGCGGAAACACGGCAGCTGCGCGCGCTGCTCGAACGCTTGCGCTGAGACGTCGCCGCTTAGCTGCTGCCGAGCAGGCCGCGGGCGGCGAGATTCGCCATCAGTCGGCCAATGCCGAACTCCCAGGCCGGCGCATCCTCGGCGTGCACCACTGTGTTGACCAGTCGCCCGAGCGAGGGCGCCGCGATCTCGACCCGGTCACCGATCTTGTGGGTGAAGCCCTGCCCTGGATGGTCGCGGTCTTGGATCGGCGCGAAGAGCGTGCCGAGGAAGAGCATGAAGCCGTCTGGATACTGGTGATGGCGGCCGATGGTGTGCCGGACCAGCTCTTCGGGGTCGCGGCTGATTTCGCGCATCGAACTGGTGCCGCGTAATTCGTAGCCGTCCTCCGCGCCGGCGACGGTCAGCGTGATGTCGAGCGCGCGGACGTCGTTCAGGCCAAAATGGGCATCGAAGAGGCGGATGAACGGGCCGATGGCGGAGGAGGCGTTGTTGTCCTTCGCCTTGCCGAGCAAAAGCGCGCTTCGCCCCTCGATGTCGCGCAAGTTCACGTCGTTGCCGAGGGTCGCCCCGCGGATGTCGCCGCGGCTGTTGACGGCCAGCACGGCCTCCGGCTCGGGGTTGTTCCAGCTGGATTTCGCGAGAATGCCGATGGGGGCGCCGAGACCGACGGAAGCGAGGACCGGGGCCTTGGTGAAGACCTCGGCATCCGGCCCAATGCCGACTTCGAGATATTGTGACCAATAGCCCGCCTCCATCAGCAGCTCCTTCGCGCGCGCGGCCTCCGGCGAGCCCGGCTTCAGGTCGCGAATCTGGCCGCCGATCGCCTGGCCGATCTGGGCACGGATGGTCTCCGCCGCGCGATAGTCGCCGCGGGCCCGCTCCTCGATTACCCGCTCGATCATCGAGCGGGCGAAGGTGACGCCACAGGCCTTGACGGCCTGCAGGTCGCACGGGGCGAGGAAGTGCGGCTGATCCCGGCGGCCGGCGAGGCTTGCCTCCAGAACCGCGCCGAGATCGTAGCTGCGGGCAGCGGGCGTGCTCTTCAGCCGGCCGACAGGGTCGGTGGTCTCAAGCAGCGCCGAGACGGTGGGACCGGCGGCGGTGACCTCCGCCAGCGCGCCTTCGCGCAGCTGCACGATGACCGGGCCGCCGAGCGCCGGATCATGCAGGCGGCCGACGAGCGTGGCGCGGGCATGGTCCTCGGGCAGGATATGGGCGGGCATCATGGGCTCTCCTCCGGTGTTTTCCGAAGCTTGGTGGGCGCGCCCTTATCAGGCAAGGGCAGGCTGCGGTGCAAAAGCGCAGGGGCGATACGCCTTCGGGGCAATTGTCGCAGCGCACTGGCAAATTTTTGCACTTTTAGGCGGAAAGGGCGGCCGCGCGGATTGTCGGTGCTGCGGGACATGTGGTTTGCTGCGCGTCCAGGGCGGGACGACCGGCACAAAAACATCGGCGCTGGCCCGGATTGAGAACAAGAACGATCGAAACGATCCAGAGGAACGCAAGATGACGAAGTTCGCCCACCCCATGATCGGTCGCCGTCAGGCGGCGGGGCTGCTCGCCGGCGGCGCGGCACTCGCGGCGGGCCTGCCCCGCGTCGCCCGGGCCGATACGCAGAAGGTGATGACCACGGTCGTGAAGATCCAGGGCGTCCCCTGGTTCAACTTCATGCAGAAGGGTCTCATCGAAGGCGGCCAGAAGTTCAACATCAACTCCACGATGGTCGGCCCGGTGACGGTCGACCCGGCGCAGCAGGTGCGCCTGGTGGAAGACCAGATCGCCAAGAAGGTCGACGTGCTCGGTCTCGTGCCGTTGGACGTGAAGGTGCTGGCGCCCGTGCTCGACCGTGCGCAGAAGGCCGGCATCATCGTCATCACGCAGGAGGGCCCAAATCAGGACGGCCGCACCTGGGACGTGGAACTGATCAACTCCACCGCCTTCGGCGAAATGCAGATGCAGGCCCTCGCCAAGGACATGGGGGAAAAGGGCGAATACGTCATCTACGTCGGCACGCTGACGACCCCGCTGCACAATAAATGGGCCGATGCGGCGATCGCCTATCAGAAGCAGCATTATCCGAACATGAAGCTTGCAACCGCCCGCTTCCCCGGCGCCGACGAGATCGACACCGCAGAGCAGGTGACGCGCAACGTCATCCAGGGCTATCCGCAGGTGCGCGGCATTCTGGGCTTCGGCTCCAACGGGCCGATCGGCGCCGGCAACGTGGTGCGGCAGCGGCATCTGCAGAAGAAGATTTCCATCGTCGGCACGGTCATCCCCAGCCAGGCGAAGTCGCTCATCCAGGCGGGCATCATCCGCCAGGGCTTCCTGTGGAGCCCGAAGGACGCCGGCTACGCCATGGTGGCGGTCGCGAGCCTGCAGCTGCAGGGCGCCAAGTTCGAAACCGGCATGGAAATCCCGGGCCTCGGCAAGGCGACAGTCGACAGCGCCAACAAGCTCATCAGCGTCGATCGCATTCTCGCCTTCAACAAAGAGAACATCGACGAGATGATCGCCAAGACCGGTCTCTGACAGCCAAGCCGGCGGAGTGCCCATCGCTCCGCCGGACCCCAGGGAAGGTGAGGGATAGTTGCCCAATTTCATCGAAATGTCCGGCATCTCCAAGCATTTTGGAGGTGTCACGGCGCTGGCGGAGGTCGACTTCGCCATCGCCACCGGGGAAGTGCATTGTCTCGCCGGCGAGAACGGCTCGGGCAAATCCACGCTCATCAAGATCATCTCCGGCGTGCAGCCGCCGGATGCAGGCGGCGAGATCACCATCGACGGCGTGCGCTATCCGCATCTGACGCCAGCCGATAGCACGCGGCTCGGAATCCAGGTCATCTACCAGGATCTGGCACTGTTTCCCGATCTGACGGTCGCCGAGAACATCGGCTTCGCGCAGCATCTTTCCGGTCTTCATGGCGCCCGCTGGAGCAAGCTGGAGACGACGGCGCGTGCCGTCATCGCGCGGCTCGGCGTGGCACTCGACCCTGCAGCGCGCGTGGGCGAGCTGTCGATCGCCCAACGTCAGCTCGTCGCCATCTGTCGGGCGCTCGCGGCCGATGCCCGCCTCGTCATCATGGACGAGCCGACGGCCTCACTCACGCGCACCGAAGTGGACACGCTGCTCGGCATCACGCACGAGCTGAAGCGCCGCGGCATCGCCGTCGTCTTCGTCAGCCACCGGCTTGATGAAGTGCTGGAGATTGCCGAGCGGGTCACGGTTCTGCGCGACGGCCGCAAGCTCGGCACCTGGGACGCGCAGGAGATGACGCCGAAGCGCCTCGGCACGCTGATGACCGGGCACGAGTTCGACTATCAGGTGGCGGTGCCCGATCTGAGCGCCGCACCCGTCGTCCTCTCCGTCCGCCATCTCTCGCGGCGCGGCGATTTCGAGGATGTCAGCTTCGACATCCGCCAGGGTGAAATCCTGGGTCTTATCGGCCTCCTCGGCGCCGGCCGGACGGAGCTTGCTCTGTCCCTCTTCGGCATGCGGCCGGCGGATTCCGGCGAGATCCAGCTCAGCGGCCAGCCTGTCTCCCTCCGATCCAACCGGGATGCGATCGAGGCCGGCATCGCCTATGTCTCGGAAGACCGGCTTTCCCTCGGCCTCGTGCTGGAGCAGCCGATCTCCTCCAACATCATCCTGTCGACGCTGGATAGGCTGACGGATGCGACGGGTCTATTGCGACAGGACCGACGAGACGATGCCGTTCGTCATTGGATCGAGCAACTCGGCATCAAGGTCTCCGACCCCGAGAACGCCGTGCGCACGCTGTCCGGCGGCAATCAGCAACGCGTCGTCATCGCGAAATGGCTCGCCACCAAGCCGCGCGTGCTCATCCTCGACAGCCCGACCGTCGGTGTCGACATCAACGCCAAGGACGGCATCTATGCCATCGTCAAACGTCTGGCGACGGAGGGCATGGCGGTGCTGATGATCTCCGACGAGATCCCCGAGGTGCTCTATCACTCCCATCGTATCCTGGTCATGCAGTCAGGCCGGCTGAAGGGCGAATATCATCCGGCCGAAATCTCCGAAGCGGCCCTCAGGGAGACGATCGATGCCTGATTTCCTCAAGCGCGGATTTCACACGCATGAAGGAAAGCTGCTGATCGTCGTGATCGCGCTTGTGGTCTTCCTGTCGCTGGCGACGCCCTCCTTCTTCAGCGCGCAGAACGCGATCGACATGCTCACCTCCTATGCCTTCTCCGGCATGCTGGCGGCGGGGCTTCTGGTCGTGCTCGTGTCCGGCGGGATCGACATCTCCTTCACCGCTTCCGCCTCCATCGCGCAATACGTTGCGATGACGGTGGCGAATGCGGCCCATATCGGCTGGCTCGGCGTCATCGCCATCTGCGGCGGCGTCGGCATTCTCTGCGGCCTGATCAATGCCGTGCTGATTGGTACCCTGGGCCTATCCACCATCATCGTGACCATCGCGACGCTAAACCTCTATTTCGGGCTGCTGATGTTCGTAACCCATGGCAACGAGATCTTCTCTCTGCCGGACTGGTTCGTGAACGGGGCGAACTGGGTGGTCTATACCGATGCGAACGGCAATCCGTACGTCTTCAACCTGCAAATGATCGGCCTCATCGGCGCCTTCGTGTTGACCGCGCTCATCCTCAACCGCACCAACATCGGCCGGCAGATCTACGCGCTCGGCAGCAATGCCGAGGCGGCGAAGCGCGTCGGCATCAAGGTCTTCCGGCTCAAGCTGCTGGTCTATGGCTATATGGGCTTCGTCGCCGGCATGGCCTCCCTGATCCAGGCGCAGAATGCGCAGTCGGTCTCGCCCAATGCGCTCGTCGGCCGGGAGCTCGACGTGCTGGCCGCCGTGGTGCTGGGTGGCGCCAGCCTCACCGGTGGTGTCGGTACCGTCTCGGGCACCATCCTCGGCGTCGCCCTGCTCGCCTGCCTGGAGAACGGGCTGCTGCTGCTGGGCGTTCCTTCCTACTGGTCGCAGTGTTTCACCGGTGCGGTCATCCTCATCGCGGTGAGCGCGCTTGCCATCGAGCGCACGCGACAGCGCGCGGCGACACGGCGGGTGATGGCATGAGCGAGCGGATCATGTCCTCGAACGGCTCCCAGCGGCCCAGCCGCGGCGCAACCCGTCTCCGACCCGGACCGGTGCTGACGCGGCTCTCGCTGCTTTTCATCGGTCTGCTCATTCTCTTCGCGCTGCTGCTGGGAGACCGGCTGTTCAACGCGACGGCCATCCGCTCCATGGCCTTTCAACTGCCGGAACTCGGCATCCTGTCGCTCGCCATGATGATCCCGCTGCTCTCGGGCGGGCTTGATCTGTCGATCATCGCGACGGCCGATCTATCGGCGCTCGCCGCGGCCTATCTCTTCACCCATTTCGGCACGGGGGGCGGTGCCTCCGCCGTCCTCTGGCATATCCTGGCGCTGCTGGCGGCCTTCGGCGTGGCCGGGCTCATCGGCCTGCTCAACGGCTTCGTCATTGCCTATCTCGGCGTCTCACCGATCCTGGCGACGCTCGGAACCATGACCTTCGTGAAGGGCATCGCCGTGGGCCTTACCCATGGCGGCGTCATCTCGGGCTTTCCGCCCTTCATGGTCTTCATCGGCAACGGCTCCATCCTGTATGTGCCGGTCGTGCTCATCGTCCTCGTGCTGGTCGCGATCCCGGTGAGCGTCATGCTGACGCGCACGCCTTTCGGCCAGAAGGTCGCCATGCTGGGCTCGAACCAGCAGGCCGTGCGCTATTCCGGCATCGACACGCGGCGCGTGCTGATGGGCGTCTACCTGCTGTCGGCGCTGCTCTCCGCCGTCGCCGGGCTGATGATGATGGCCCGCTTCAACTCGGCCAATGCGGCCTATGGCGAGAGCTATCTGCTCGTCACCATCCTCGCCGCCGTGCTGGGTGGCATCGACCCCGCGGGTGGCTTCGGCAAGGTGAGCGGTCTCGTTCTCGCGCTGATCGTGCTGCAGCTGGTTTCGACGGCGGCGAACCTGCTCAACATCAGCCAGTTCCTGAGCCTCGCGCTGTGGGGGGCCATCCTCCTCGGCGTCGCCGGCCTCGGCCGCTTCTGGGGCTGGGCGCGGCCGATGCTGAAACGGCGATGACGGTGTGGGGTGGGCTCGGCGTGAGCCCACCCTGTCACTACGACGGCGCCTAAGCGACCAACCCGCGATAGAGATCGGCGTAGCGGGCAGCGGAGTGGCCCCAGCCTACCTCCATTCGCATCGCATTCTCCTGCACCCGCCGCCAGGCTTTCTGGTCCCGCCACAGCGCGGCGACATGGCCGAGGGTCCGCGCGAAAGCGGCGGGTTCGGCCGCCGTCATCTGGAAGCCGGTGGCAACCCCCATGGCACGCGCGGCTTCGTTCGCATCGATCACCGTATCGGCGAGGCCGCCCACCCGCGTCACCACCGGCAGGCAGCCGTAGCGCATCGCGCAGAGCTGAGTGAGGCCGCACGGCTCGAAGCGCGACGGGATCAGCAGGGCGTCGGCGCCGGCATAGATCAGATGGGCGAGCTGCTCGTCATAACCGAGGAAGAGCGCCATCTCGCCCGGTCGCTCGGCGGCGCGAAAGGCGGCTTCGAGCGCCGGATCTCCCGCACCGAGAATGAGGGTGGCCCCGCCCGCCGCGTGAATGCTGTCGAGTGCTGGAGGCAGCAGGTCGAGCCCTTTTTGCGTGGTCAACCGGCTGACGACGCCGAAGAGCAGGCGGGCCGGATCGAGGCCGAAGCGTGCACACAGCGCCTGCTTGTTTGCGGCGCGCCGGTCCAGGCTGCCCGCATCATAGGTGGCCGCGAGAGCGCCATCGGTTGCAGGATTCCACACCGTGGTGTCGATGCCGTTGAGGATGCCGGAAAGGGCAGAACCTCGGGCCCGCAACAGCCCGTCCATCCCCATCCCGCCCTCAGGCGTGGTGATCTCAGCGGCATAGCTGGGCGAGACGGTGGTGACGTGATTGGCGAGGCGAACTCCGGCTTTGAGGAAGCCGATGCTGCCGTAATATTCGACGCCATCGATGCCATAGGCTTCGGGTGGCAGGCTGAGGGTTGCGAGCAGAGCGGCATCGCACTGCCCCTGGAAGGCGAGGTTGTGGATGGTCATCACGCTGGGCGGGCGCGTGGTGCCCGGCTCGGCCGCGTCTCCGCCGAAATGGAGATAGGCCGGCAGAAGCCCGGCCTGCCAATCATGCCCATGCACCACGTCCGGTCGCCAGGCCGGCAGAAGGCCGCGGGCGAGTTCGGCGCCCACCCAGGCAAGGGCGGCGAAGCGCTGCGGATTGTCCGGCCAGTCGCGCCCCGTGGCATCGACGTAAGGGTTGCCGGGCCGCCCATAGAGATGCGGCGCATCGAGGACGAGGAGAGGCGCGCTCCCCGCGCGCCCGGCGATGAGCGTCGCCGGGCCGCCGAAGACATCCCCGATCGCGCGCGCCGGCTCTGCCGCTTCGAGTTTGGCGAGCACGGCCGGATAGCCGGGCAGCAGCGTCGTCACCCGCACGTCGTGCGGGGCAAGCGCCGCCGGCAGGGCGCCCGCCACGTCCGCCAGCCCCCCGGTTTTGACGAGCGGAAAAAACTCCGAGGAGACGGCCAGAACCTCGAGTGTCATCGGCTGAGGGCGTCGATCATCGGCTGGGTGATGAGGCAGATCCCGCCCTCGCTGCGGCGGAAGCGCGCGGCGTCCTGCACCGGGTCTTCGCCGACCACGAGGCCATCGGGAATGGTGACCCCGGCGTCGATGATCACGTTGGAAAGGCGCGCCCCACGGCCGATGGTCGCGTAGGGCAGGATGACGCCGCCCTCGATCGTGGCAAAGGAATGGGCGCGCACGCCTGTCGACAACAGCGAGCGGCGTACCCGTGCGCCGGAGACGATGCAGCCGCCGGCGACGAGCGAGGCCACGGCTTCGCCCCGTCGCTCTCCAACGTCATGGACAAATTTCGCTGGCGGCGTGAGTTCGGAATAGGACCAGATCGGCCAGGCGGCATCGTAGAGATCGAGCGGCGGGATCACGTCCGTCAAGTCGATGTTGGCCTGCCAATAGGCATCCACGGTGCCGACGTCCCGCCAATAGGGCTCGGCATCCTCCTCGCTGCGCACACAGGACTGGGTGAAGCGATGGGCGAAGGCGCGGCCATGCTCGACCAGATAGGGAATGATGTCCTTGCCGAAATCGCGGCTGGAATTGGGGTCTTCGGCATCGCGCCGCAGCTGCTCGAACAGGAACTTGGTGCGGAAGACGTAGATGCCCATGCTGGCGAAGGATTTGTCCGGATTATCCGGCATCGGCGGCGGATCGCGCGGCTTTTCGAGGAAGGAGATGATCCGGTCGTCGCCATCCACGGCGACGACGCCGAAGCCCGAGGCTTCGCTGCGGGGCACTTCGAGGCAGGCGACGGTCACGTCGGCATTGTTGTCCTCATGCTGCTGCAGCATGAGTTCGTAATCCATCTTGTAGACGTGGTCGCCGGCCAGGATGACGATGTGTTCGGGTCGGTAGTCGCTGATGATGTCGATGTTCTGGAAAACCGCATCGGCCGTGCCGGCGTACCACTGAGTTTCCGAAACGCGTTGGCTGGCCGGCAGAATGTCGAAACTCTCGTTGCGCTCCGGGCGCAGGAAGTTCCAGCCGCGCTGCATGTGCCGGATCAGGCTATGCGCCTTATACTGCGTTGCGACCGCAATGCGGCGGATGCCCGAATTGAGCGCGTTCGAGAGCGCGAAGTCGATGATGCGGGACTTGCCCCCGAAGTAAACGGCGGGCTTGGCGCGCCGGTCCGTCATTTCCATCAGCCGGCTGCCTCGGCCGCCCGCCAGCACATAGGCCATGGCCGTGCGCGACAGGGGCGAGGACGATTTCCATTTTTCGATCATTGTCTTCCTCCCGATTCCGTAATCTAGGCGCGGCCGGCGAGGAACAGAAGGGCTTCCCTAAGGATTACACCCTCGGATGTTGCGTCCGATGCAGCCGATCCGGGGCATAGCCGAGCGCCTGGACGCGCGCGATCAACAGGGCCTGGCGTTCTGGGGTAGGGTGCGGCTCGCGCGTCAGGATCCAGAGGAAACGGCGCGAACCTTCGCCGACGATCGACCAGGAATAATCCTCGGCATGGTCCAGAACCCAGTAGTTGCCCCAGAAGAAGGGGCCGAAGAAGGAGACCCGGAGCTTGGCGTTGCCAGTGCCGGGCACCACGCGGCCGCGCGCCTCCGCCCAGCGCAGCCGGCCGGCGACGCCGCCCTGACGACCTGTGTTGACGATGCGGATCAGCCCGTCCGGCCGGGGGGAATATTTGGCGGTCACCGCTTCCAGGCCGCGTTCGAAGCGGTTCTCATAGCGGGCAAATTCGTGCCAGAGGCCTAGGTAGCGATCGAGATCGACCGTGCGGCGGGGCACCGGCGGCCGGCCGGTCTTGGGGATTGCCTTGATCACGCCAAGCCCGGCCACGAGCAAGGCGAGGGTGGTGACCGACAGCCGCGCGAGGCGGACCCCGGGGGTCGCCGCCGGCAGGCGACCGGTCATCCTTGGCGGCAGCGCTGGGCGAGCAGCCGGGCGGTGTCCCCGTCGATGATCAGCCCGCGGATCAGCCCGCTGCCGAGCACCGCCTGAAGGGCGTCGATCTTCTCCAAGCCGCCGCTCAGCAGGACGATGTCGCGGCCGCGGATGTCCTCGATGTCGACCGCAATGGTGCGGTGGTTGAGGTCGTGCTCGATCGGATGGCTATTGAGGCCGAAGAGCTTACCCAGCGCGTCGCAGACGGCGCCGGCGGCGCGGGCTTCGTGCAGTTCCTCCGCGGTGATGAGATTCTGCTCCCTCAGGGAGGAATGCTCGGTCAGTTCGCCGATGCCGACCAGGTAGAGATCGGCCTGGCGTGCGAGTTCCAGCGCATCGGCGACGGTCCGCTGGGAGGCCAGCACGTCCCGGTCCGCCTTGGAATCGGCGATGAAGGGCACGGGAATGAAGTGGCCTTCGCCGCCGGTGCGCGCTGCCAGCGCCTGCACCACCTCGAAGGGATTGGACGCGGAATTGCGGGTCAGCGAGCCCATCAGCGAGACGAAGCGGGCTTCCGGGTTGCGCACGCCGGACAGATGCAAGGCCAGTTGCTCAATGGTGCGGCCCCAGCTGACGCCCACGGTGATGGGCCCTTGGGTCAGCTTGCCGCGCAGGAAATTGGCACCCGCGCTGCCCACCGCGCGCCGGCTCACCATGCCTTGGGCACGGGCGAGGCCCGGATTGCCTGCAATATCCTCGAAACCAATGAAGGGCGTGGCGAGGCAGAAATCGAGGTTGTAGAAATCGGCGATCGTCTGCTCGGTCTCGAGTTCCCGGGCGCTCTCGTGCTGGATGGTGATGGTGACGAGGCCGCGTTCCCGCGCTTCGGCCAGCAGCCGGTTGACGCGGGTGCGGTGCAGCCCGAGCCGGGTCGCCGTCTCTTCCTGATTGAGACCGGCCATGTAGTAGAGCCAGGCCGTGCGCACGATGAGGGCATCGTCGGACTCGTGAGCCAGATTGATGGTCAAGGGCGCTGCTTTCCGGCTGTCGCTTTTCATTCCACTGTCTTTACTAATCGGATGTTCAGGCCGCCAGGGTTAAGCGTGGCCGCGGGGCGACCGTGGTCGTCGGTGATGGCGAAACGTCGCCGCCCTCCGGCTGTGGGCAGGCTTCCTCCGCCGGTCTTCGGCCGGACCCTGGCACCCCAGGCCGCCCGTTGCAACGCGCAAATAAGGTGCAGTGCGCCCGCTGTGCATTCGGTCAGGCGGTTCGGTCAGCCGGCGCGGTCGAGCGCAATCCCGCCGTCAGGCCAGACATCGGCCGTCAGCTCCGGCTCCTCATAGCGCAGCAGCCCGAGGTAATGGGTCTCGGCATCTTCCAGGAAGAAGTCCCGGGTGATCGCGTCCACCAGGCGGCGCACCCCGAATTTCAGGCCGCTGATCGAGGCGCCGGACAGGCCCATGCTCGGCATGGCGCCGAAGGTGAAGTTGTAGAGCTGGTCCAGCCCGGGCACCGGCGCACCGTCGCGGCTGGTGAAGGTGAAGTTGCGCGCGAGGTAGGGGTAGGTAGCGAGCACCGGGTCTTCCTCCCCGGCGGGCGGCGCAAAGCGGTCCCCCCAGCTCGCGATATGGGGGGCGAAGCGGCGGAGTTCCGGACGGCGCGCAGCATCCATGACGAAGCCCGCACCGATGATCACGAAGTCGAAGGCAAGTTCCCCGTCCGGCGTGCGGATCCGGATCTCGTCCCCCTCCATGCGGGCATCGAGCCAGGGCGTGCCCGGATGGGCGGAGAACTGGGGGAAGGCGGCGCAGCGCGCGACGGTATCGGGTGGCGGCGGCTGGTTCATCGTGAAGATGTGCCGCATGAAGCGCCAGCGCATCAGGTCCGGCAATTCCGCGAACTGGCCAAGGAAGCCGGCCTGTTCCATCCAGCGATAGGGGTTCACCCGGGGCAGGCGGCGCCGGCGGACGCAGAGCTGTACCCGGGCGGCGCCGGCTTCCAGGGCCGTCGCCGCATTGTCGAAGGCGGAGGCCCCGGCCCCCAGCACGCCGATCCGCTTGCCGGCAAGGGCCGCAAAATCGATCTCTTCCGAGGTATGGGCGTAGCGCGCCCGCGGCAGGTTGTTTTCGATGAAATCGGGGATGAGCCAGGCCCCGGAACCCGCGATGCCGGTGGCCAGCACGACCTTGCGGGCGCGTAGAACCTCGCCGCTCGTCGTGGTCGCGGCCAGGAAGCGGCCTTCCGGGGCTATGTCGATGATGCCCGTCTCGTTCCGGACGGGCAGGCTGAGCACCTGCCGGTACCAGTCTAGATAGTCCTGCCAGACCTCGCGGGGGATCTTGCCGAGGCTGGCCCAGGCCTCGGCGCCGAATCGAGCCTCGTACCAGGCTCGGGGGGTCAGACTGCCGATGCCGAGATCGGGACCGCAGACATGTTTTGGCGTGCGCAGGGTGATCATGCGGGCGAAGGTCGTCCACACGCCTTCGCCACCCCGCGACGCCTGGTCCACGACCAGAATGTTGCCGACCTTCTCGCGCATCAGGCCGAAGGCGGTGGCGAGCCCCCCTTGCCCTGCCCCGATGATCAGAACGTCCAGCACCGGCTTGCCGTCGACGGAATGCGCCGGTAGCCAAGGTTTGGAGGGATAGTCGAGGCAGGCAAGATCCGCCCGCACGCGGGCTTCGAGATCAGTCAGGGTCATCGGCGCATCCGCGGCAGGAGATATCCTGCGATTTTTGCATGCTGCGGCGCGCCAAAGGCAACAGGAAGCTGTCAGCCTATCCGGCGACGGCCACGACGAAGGGAAAGAGCGGATCATAGGGCAGCGGCCCTTCGGTGGCGCTGGTCTCCTCCACGAGAACGGCGTGCCAGGCGCCTGTCTCCGCCGGGGGCAGCTGCGGCGCCTGGGCCGCCGCCCGCCGGCGAAGGGGCAGGGCGACCAGCAGATGCTCCCCCGCATGGCTGCGGGTGAAGCCGATCCAGTCCGGGCCGGGGTCGAAAGGCTGATAATCGCCTCTCGCGAAGAGCGCCGGGTGGGCGGCGCGAAGCGCCAGCAGGCGATGCGTGATGAAGAGCTTCGCTTCCCCTGTCTCATCCTCCGCAAGCGGCGGGCAAGCCCCGCGGGCAAGGGCTGCCGCCCGCGCCGCATAGTCCACCGGGCGGCGATTGTCGGGGTCCACGAGGCTGAAGTCCCAGAATTCCGTTCCCTGATAGACGTCCGGCGTGCCGGGGATGGTCATCTGCAGGATCAGCTGCGCGATGGCGCTGACCCGGGCGCGGGGCTCGGCCTCCGCCACCATCTGCGCCAAAGCCTGGCGGAAGCTGGCGGCGCGCGGATCCGTGAGCAGCCCCCGGGCGAAGTCTTGCACCGCGGTTTCATAGGCTTCGTTCGGATGGTCCCAGAAGGTGTGGCGCTTCGCCTCCCGCATCGCCTTGGTGAGGTATTCGGCCAGCCGCTCCTCACTGATCGGCCAAGTGCCGAGCAGCGTCTGATAGATCAGCCACTCGTCGATCGGATCCGGCGCCTCGCGCCCGGCAACCTCCGCCCGCAGCGGCGTATTCTGCGCGTGCCAGGCTTCGAAGCGCGCGATCCAGCCCGAGGCATCCTCCGCGATCGTGTTGATGCGGGCGCGAGTTTCCGGCCCGCGCTTCGTATCGTGGGTCGCGAGCGGGATGAGGTCGGCCGCCGAGGCCTTTGCCCGTGCTTCCTGAATGGCATGGAAGCCCTCGAGGCTGCGCCAGGGCGCGTCCAGGTCGCCACCCACTTCGTTGACCGAGGTGAGTGCCACGCTGCGGTAGAACTCCGTATCCTCGAGGCCCTTGGCCATGGCAGGCCCGCTCAACTGCTGGAAACGGCGGATGAACTCCTCCTCGGCCGAGCCAGGGGCCGCATGTTCCAGGCGCTCGAGGAGATAGGTCGCAGCTTCGGACACCCAGGGATGGTCCTGGGTGGCCAGCCGCTCCCGCGTCTCCTGCCACAAGGCGGCATCCACGGGGTCGGAGACCGTATCGGTGCCGTAGCTGCGATAGACCGGGAAGCGGACGAGCAGGGCGATCACCGCCTCCCGCAGCGCGCCGATGCCAAATTCCTGCCCCGCTGGATCAGCGGTAGCCAGCGACCGCGCGAGCATCGTCAGCTTGTCGATCTCGCCGACGAAGCTCGTCCGCAGCATGAAGGCCTTAGCTTCGGCCAAGCGGGCGCTACGGTCTGCCGCCAGCAGACGGTGGTCGACGAGGTAGCGGTCGAGCGTCTCGTAGCCGTCCGGTTCGACGAAAAGGCCCTGGAGGTCGTTCAGGCGCTCGTAGCCGGTGGTGCCGGTGATCGGCCACGGCCG
The DNA here is from genome assembly GCF_054665075.1 of Acidisoma sp. 7E03. Taxonomy (NCBI): domain Bacteria; kingdom Pseudomonadati; phylum Pseudomonadota; class Alphaproteobacteria; order Acetobacterales; family Acidocellaceae; genus Acidisoma; species Acidisoma sp. 7E03. The sequence continues at coordinate 254,280 of NZ_BAAFHE010000003.1, read as the reverse complement.
CAGCGCTTCGCCTGCGCCGAGGATCTTTTCAACCAGAAGGATGGCGCGCGGGCCGGTGGCGGCGCGAAGTCGGGTGCAATAGCCGGCAGGATCGGAGAGGCCATCGACATGATCGATCCTGAGCCCGTCGACCAGCCCCTCCCGGAGCAGGCGCAGCGGCAGGGCGTGGACGAGGTCGAAGATTGCAGTGTCTTCGACACGGAGACCGATGAGCCCGGTGATGTTGAAGAAACGGCGGTAGGTCAGACTATCGCTTTCCGCCCGCCAATGAGTGAGCCGCCAGTGCTGGCGGTGCAGGACGCCGGCGATATCCATCTGGGCGAGGGCGGCCTCGACCAGGCTGCGGTGCTCGGCGTCCACCTCGCGGAGGCCGCGCCGCGCTTCCTCAATCGCGGCCTCCTCGGAGGCGCCAGACCCATCGAGGGCGATGAACCGCCGCGACAAGCCGGACAGCCCGCCTTCGTCCTTCGCGTCGGCGATCTGCAGGGCAGCCGCCACCGTTTCCGGGCGCAGCGGCCAGGCGTTGTCATAGTAGCGGGCGACGAGCCGCCCGGCCTCCCAATCAGCGGCAAGCGTGATCTCGCCCTCTGCGATGGCGGCCGTCAGTGTCTTGCCGAGGGCCGGAAGGATGACTTGTCCCTGCTCCCAATCGATGTCGAACATCCGGCCGGCCGGGCCGTCTTGCCCAAACTCCAGTGCGGCCATCCAGAACGGGTTCGCGGTATCGACGGCAAGGTGATTGGGCACGATGTCGAGGATGATGCCCATACCCTCTGTCCGCGCGGCTTCCGCCAGCGCCCGGAAGCCGGCTTCGCCACCCAGTTCCGGATCGATCCGTGTCGGATCCGTTCCGTCATAGCCGTGGGTGGAGCCGGCGCGCGACATCAGGATGGGGGAGGCATAGAGATGGCTGATGCCGAGCGTCGCCAGATAGGGCAGCTCGCGGGCCGCATCCGCGAAGGTGAAGCCGGCATGGAACTGCAGCCGGTAGGTCGCGCGGAGGGGGACGGCCATGGCTCGGATCTCGCAATTCTGTGTGGAACGACCCGGACCGGGCCCCGGGCTCTCTCGGCCCGGCTGCCCTTACTTGGGGGGAGGCAGGCCCGCGTCCAGACTGTTCTGATGAATGATCTTCGGAATGCGGAAGGACTTTCTCAACGAAGCCAGCCGCCAGAAGGGCGGCGCCACGCCATCGTCATGCTGCACCTGCGGAATGCCTCTTTTCATTGCCGCCGATCCTGCGCAAGCTAGCGTTGCCCATGACTGGTCACGGCTCTCGCGGCCGAAGACGGTCGGACCCCCTGCCATAGGCCGTTCTGGCCGACGATGCCGAGGAGAGAGTTTCGTGACGCTCAAGGACGACAGCGCTTCCCTGCACGCTTCGCTGCCGCATTATAGCGACGAGACGCCGGCGGAGGTGCGGCAGCGTGAGGTCGCCGCGATGCGGGACGCGATCGAGCAGAAGCTCTACTACCAGGTGGGCAAGAACCGGATCGCGGCCAATAACAGGGACTGGTACGTGGCAACCGCCCTCGCGGTAAGGGACCGGGTGGTCGACGGGTGGCATCGCAGCACGGACCTCACCTATGAGTCCGGCGCCAAGCGCGTCTACTACATGTCGCTGGAGTTCCTCATCGGCCGCCTGCTGCGCGACAATCTCGGCAACCTCGGTCTTTCGGACGTCGTGCAGGCGGCCCTCGACGAGCTTGGCGTCGATTTCGATGCCATTCGCGGGATGGAGCCGGATGCGGCGCTCGGCAATGGCGGCCTCGGCCGCCTCGCGGCCTGCTATCTCGAAAGCATGTCGAGCCTCGCCATCCCAGCCATCGGCTACGGCATCCGCTATGAGCACGGCCTGTTCCGCCAGATCGTGAAGAATGGATTCCAGCTCGAATATCCCGAGGACTGGCTTGAACTCGGCAATCCCTGGCAGTTCGAACGGCCGGAGATTTCTTACGACATCGGTTTCGGCGGCGCCGTCGCGATGGTGTCCGACACGGATTCGATGGCGGAACATGTCTGGCATCCGGCGGAGCGCGTCTCCGCCATCGCCTACGACATCCCGATTGTCGGTTGGCGCGGCCGCCACGTGAACGCGCTGCGCCTGTGGTCCGCCCGGGCGGTCGACCCCATCCGTCTCGACGCCTTCAATCAGGGCGACCACGTCGGAGCGCTCAGCGAGCGCGCGCGCGTGGAGGCGATCTCGCAGGTACTCTACCCGAGCGACGAGACGGCGGCAGGGCAGGAACTGCGCCTGCGGCAGGAATATTTCTTCGCCGCTGCCAGCCTGCAGGACCTCATCCGCCGCCACCTCAAATCCTTCAAGGTCATCGAGACGCTGCACGAAAAGGCGGCGATCCAGCTCAACGACACGCATCCGTCGATTGCGGTGATCGAGCTGATGCGCATCCTGGTCGACATCCACAAGGTGCCCTGGTCCCAGGCATGGGACATCACGCGAAAGACCTTCTGCTACACCAACCACACCCTGCTGCCGGAGGCGCTCGAAACCTGGCCGGTGCCGCTGATGGAGCGGCTGCTGCCGCGCCACATGCAGATCATCTACCTGCTCAACCTGATGTTCCTGGACGAGGTGAAGCATCGTCATCCGGACGATGTCGGGCTGATGAGCAATCTGTCCCTGGTGGACGAGACGCATGGCCGCCGGGTGCGCATGGGCAACATCGCGTTTCTCGGTTCGCATAAGGTCAACGGCGTTTCGGCGTTGCATACCGATCTCATGCGCAAAACCGTCTTTCACGACTTCAACGAGATGTATCCGGACCGGATCAACAACAAGACCAACGGCATTACCTTCCGCCGCTGGCTCTACCAGTCCAATCCGGGGCTGACGTCGTTGCTCGTTGATGCCGTGGGGCCCGAGATTCTCGACGATGCGGATCTCTTTCCCAAGCTCGCACCCTTCGCGACTGACGCCGCCTTTCAGGAGAAGTTTGCGGCGGTGAAGCAGGAGAACAAGGCGGCCCTCGCCCGGCTGGTGCGGGAACGGGTGGGTGTGCGGCTTGATCCCCATGCGCTCTTCGACGTGCAGATCAAGCGCATTCACGAATACAAGCGGCAACTGCTCAACATTCTGGAGACGATTGCGCTCTACAACGCGATCCGTGCCCAGCCGATGCGGGATTGGGCGCCGCGCGTGAAGATTTTCGCGGGCAAGGCCGCACCGAGCTATCATCGTGCGAAACTCATCATCAAGCTCGCGCATGACGTGGCACGCGTCATCAACAGCGACCCCACGCTGCGCGATGCGCTGAAGGTCGTCTTCCTGCCGAACTACAATGTCAGTCTGGCGGAGGTCGTCATTCCTGCGGCCGACCTCTCCGAGCAGATCTCGACGGCCGGTATGGAGGCATCGGGCACCGGCAACATGAAGTTCGGCCTCAACGGCGCGCTGACCATCGGTACGCTGGACGGCGCGAATGTCGAGATGCTGGAGCATGTGGGTGCGGAGAACATTTTCATCTTTGGCATGACGGCCGAGGAAGTGGCGGCACGCCGCGCCAAGACGATCGACTCATCCGATCTGATCGCGAAGTCGGAAATTCTCCAGGAAGTGCTGACGGCGGTCGAGAACGGCAACTTCAGCCCGGACGAACCAGGCCGCTATCGCGGCCTGATCGAAGCGATCCGCTATCACGACTATTTCATGGTCTCGGCGGATTTCGATGCCTATTACGCACGCCAGCGTGATGTCGCAACCAACTGGCGGAAGCCCAGCGAGTGGCGGCGGGCGGCTATCCTGAATACCGCGGGCATGGGCTTCTTCTCCTCGGACCGGTCCATCCGCGAATATGCGGCCGATCTCTGGAACGTGCCCACCTGGCCCAACCGGTAGCCTAAGGCCGTGGCGACCGAGCGCGACCGACGGGGACCGAGACGCGTTCAGGACTGGCGCGTCTCGGACAGCGATCTTCAGGCGATCCTGGGTGCGCGCCATGCGGACCCCTTCGGCGTTCTCGGCCCCCATATGACGGATGCCGGCATGGCAGTGCGGGCCTTCGTTCCCCATGCCGACCAATTGCTGGTGGTGACGGCCGAGGGCGAGGCCTTGGCAACGCTCGCGCGCAAGCACCTCCACGGCTTCTTCGAAGCGCTGGTGCCTGGTCTCGCTCCGGGACAGCTATATAAGCTGCGCGCCAGCAACGCCGGCGGCAGCTGGGAATTCTACGACGCCTATGCTTTCCTGCCCGTGCTAGGGCCGGTGGACGACTATCTTTTCGCCGAAGGCACGCATGCCCGCGTCTATGAACGGCTCGGTGCTCACGTGATGACGCACCAGGGCGTGGACGGCGTGCATTTCGCGGTTTGGGCGCCGAATGCGCGGCGCGTCGCGGTGGTCGGCGATTTCAACAGCTGGGATGGGCGGCGCCACCAGATGCGCAAGCGCCACGGCCCCGGCATCTGGGAGATTTTCGCGCCGGGGCTCGCGGCGGGGGCCGCCTACAAATACGAAATCGTCGGACCGGGCGGGGAATTGCTGCCGCTGAAGGCCGACCCCGTGGGATTTTCCGCGGAACTGCGGCCTTCCACCGCTTCGGTCATCGCGCGGATCGACGACTTCACCTGGCAGGACGATCAGCACCGGGCCGCCCGCGCGGAAGGAGATCCGCGCCGCAAGCCGATGGCGATCTACGAGGTACATCTCGGCTCCTGGGCGAGGGGCGAAGGTGGCCGCTTCCTGAGCTATGACGAACTCGCCGACCGTCTCATTCCCTATGTGTACGATCTGGGCTTCACCCATATCGAGTTGATGCCGATCACGGAGCATCCCCTCGACGCCTCCTGGGGGTATCAGCCGGTCGGCCTCTTCGCGCCGACGCGCCGCTTTGGTGACCCGGCGGGCTTCGCCCGCTTCGTCGACCGTGCGCATCGGGCCGGTCTTTCCGTGCTGCTCGATTGGGTGCCTGCGCATTTCCCGACCGACAGCCACGGCCTGGCGCGCTTCGACGGGACGCATCTCTACGAGCATGCGGACCCTCGGCGCGGATTTCATCCCGACTGGAACACGGCGATCTTCAATTTCAGTCGACGCGAGGTCTCCGCCACCCTCGTGTCCAACGCGATGTATTGGCTCGAGGTCTTCCATCTCGACGGGTTGCGTGTCGATGCCGTGGCATCGATGCTCTACCTTGATTACTCACGCCGGCCTGGTGAGTGGATTCCGAACGAAGACGGCTCGAACGACAACCGCGAGGCCGTAGCTTTCCTCAGATGGGTCAACGAGCTGGCTTACGCCACCCATCCCGGCACCACCATGATCGCTGAAGAGTCAACAGCCTGGCCCGGCGTTTCGGCGCCGAGCTATGCCGGCGGCTTGGGCTTCGGCTTCAAGTGGAACATGGGCTGGATGCACGACACGCTGGACTTCATGTCCCACGAGCCCGTGCATCGCAAATGGCATTACGACAGGATGACCTTCGGCCTCGTCTATGCCTTCAGTGAGAATTTCGTCCTTCCCCTTTCGCATGACGAGGTCGTCTACGGGAAACGCTCGCTGCTCGGACGCATGCCAGGCGATGAATGGCAGCGCTTTGCGAATCTTCGCGCCTATTACGGCTTCATGTGGGGTCATCCAGGCAAAAAGCTGCTCTTCATGGGTGGCGAATTCGCGCAAATCGGTGAGTGGAATTTCGAGCGCGAACTGCAATGGGATTTGGCTGGCCGCCCTCTGCATGCGGGTGTCCGCGCCCTCGTGCGCGACCTCAACAACCTCTATCGCGGCACCCCCGCGCTGCACCAGCGGGACTGCGAGGCGGAGGGATTCCGCTGGATCGTCGCCGACGACCGTGACCAGTCAGTCTTTGTCTGGGCAAGATTTGCAGCCGAGGAGGGGATTGCGCCTTTGGCGGTTGTTTCCCATTTCACCCCTGTGCTGCGGGAAGGCTACCGCATCGGCCTTCCTTTCCCGGGGCGTTGGCGGGAAGTCCTGAATACGGATGCGGCATGCTATGGCGGCGGTGACAAAGGGAACGGCGGGGCAATTTGGGCGGAGCCCGTGCCCAGCCACGGTCTGCCGGCCTCGGCGGCCATTACCGTGCCGCCTCTTGCCACCCTTTACTTCCTCTATGATCCTGAATGAAGGCAGCGGCCGATGACGGCGCACTGGATGGGGCCTCGGGTGAAAACACAGGTGACCGTCCTTTCGGTGGTGTCTGAGCTCTACCCTTTCGTGAAGACGGGGGGATTGGCTGACGTCGCGGGGTCTTTGCCGCCCTTCCTGAAGGAAGAGGGCATCGCCATCACGTCCCTTCTGCCGGGCTATCGCGCCGTGATGAAGAAGCTCACGGATGCGAGCGAAATCCATCGCTTTCCCGATCTTTTCGGCGGCCCCGCCCGTCTGCTGCGCGCGACCAGCGGCGCGCTCGACCTCATCATTCTCGACGCACCGCATCTCTACGACCGTGACGGCACACCCTACCTCACCCCCGATGGGGAGGACTGGCCGGATAATCCCCTGCGTTTTGCGGCCCTTTCCGCAGCGGGGGCAGCCATCGGCCTGGGCGAGGTTGCGTCCTACCGCCCGGACATCGTCCATGCGCATGACTGGCAGGCCGGCCTCACACCGGCCTATATGCATTATCGCGCGGGACCGGAGGGACGGGCCGCCACGGTGATGACCATCCACAACCTCGCCTTCCAGGGGCAATATGCGCCGGAACTCCTCGGCGCGCTCGGTCTGCCCGAGGAGGCGATGGGTGTCGATGGGGTGGAATATTACGGCGGCATCGGCTTTCTGAAGTCCGGCCTGCAATTCGCGGACCGCATCACCACGGTCTCGCCCAAATACGCCGAGGAGATTGCCACCAGCCAGGGCGGCATGGGGCTCGGCGGCCTGCTGCGCGACCGCATCGGCGACCTTCAGGGCATTCTCAATGGGATCGACGAGACGGTGTGGGACCCGTCCACCGATACTCTGATCGCGGCGAAGTTCGACCGTTTACACATCAAGCCCCGCCGCATCAACAAGGTGAGCCTGCAACGCCGGGTCGGCTTGCGGGAGGACCCGGACGTGCTGCTCTTCGGCCTTGTCAGCCGGCTCACCTGGCAGAAGGGCATCGACATGGTGCTCGACGCGCTGCCGCTCATCCTCGGCACCGGTGCCCAGGTTGCCTTCATCGGCCAGGGCGACCGCGCCATGGAGCGGGCGGTGCGCGATGCCGTCACCGCCTATCCCGGACGCGTCGGTTGCGTCATCGGCTATGACGAGGAACTGGGCCATCTGATGCAGGCGGGCTCGGATGCGCTGCTGCTCCCCTCCCGCTTCGAGCCTTGCGGCCTCACCCAGCTCTACGCCCTGCGCTATGGCTCGATCCCGGTCGTGGCCCGTGTCGGCGGCCTGTCCGATACCGTGATCGACGTCAACGAGATGGCGCGGGCCGAGGGCATCGGCACCGGCTTTCAGTTTCACCCCTCGAGCGTCGAAATGCTGGAATCGGCGGCCCTCCGGGTGGCGGCGCTGTGGCGTAAGCCGGCGCTCTGGCGGCGAATCCAGAGGAACGGCATGCGCACGGACGTCTCCTGGCGCCGGTCCGCCCGGCTCTATGCGGAGCTCTATCGGGAGCTTGCCGATCCGGCGCCGGTTCAGGCTCTCAGCGCATGAGCCGGCTTCGCGTCTCCCCGGGATGGATCGAGCCGCTCGGCGTATCGCTGACGGAGGAGGGCATCAACGTTGCCGTCTTCTCGACGCATGCGACGGCGATCGAATTCTGCCTTTTCGACGAGAGAGGGGAGACCGAGGTTGAGCGCATTCTGCTGCCGATGCGCACCTTCGACATCTTCCATGGTGCGATCACCGGCATCCGCGCCGGCGCCCGCTACGGCCTGCGCGCCTATGGACCTTGGGCACCGGAGCAGGGGCATCGCTTCAATCCATCAAAGCTGCTGATCGACCCCTATGCGACGCGTTTGGACCGTCCGCTGAAGCTGCATCCCTCCATGTTCGACTGGCCGCCCGGCACGCCGATGGGGGCGCCGCCGAACCAGGAAGACAGCGCCCCTTTCATGCCGAAATGCGTGATCGAAGCGCCTGACCCGGTGCTGGCGCCGCCGCCGCTCTCCTGGCAGAGGCAGGTGATCTACGAGATGCATGTCCGCGGCTTTTCGAAGCAGCGGATGGACATTCCGGAGGCGGTGCGCGGCACCTACGCCGGGCTGCTCGAACCGCCCTTGATCGACCATTTGACGACGCTCGACGTCGGCGCGGTGGAATTTCTGCCTTCCGCCGCCTGGCTCGAGGAACGGCACCTGCCGCCGCTCGGCCTCACCAATTACTGGGGGTACAATCCCGTCGCCTATATGGCGCCGGATCCGAAGCTCGCACCCGGTGGCTTTGCCGAGATCCGCCAGGTGACGGACGCGTTGCGCGCCCGCGGGATCGCTGCCCTGCTTGATGTCGTCTATAACCACACGGGGGAGGGGGATGCGATGGGCCCCACCGTCTCCTTCCGTGGGCTCGACCACCGCAGCTATTACCGGCACGATCCTAATGACCCGTCGGTGCTGGTGAACGACACCGGCTGCGGGAATACCCTGGCTGCCGATCATCCGATGGTGCTGCGGATGATCATGGATAGCCTTCGGCTCTGGGTGCGGCGCGCCGGCGTCTCCGGCTTCCGCTTTGATCTTGCCGCTTCGATCGCGCGCAATCCCGCCGCCTTCGAGCATCGTGCGCCCTTCCTCCAGGCGCTGGCGCAGGATTCGGCGCTGCATGGCGTCGCGATGATCGCCGAACCCTGGGACGTCGGCATGGGCGGCTATCAGCTCGGTGGCTTCCCGGCGCCTTGGGGCGAATGGAACGATCGCTTCCGCGACACCATGCGCCGCTTCTGGCGGGGCGACGGGGGCATGCTAGGTGAAGTCGCCACCCGTTTCGCCGGCTCTTCCGACATCTTCGGGCAGGCGAAGCACCAGCCATCGCGCAGCATCAATTTCATCACCGCGCATGACGGCTTCACCCTGGCCGATCTCGTTTCCTACGCCGCCAAGCACAATGAGGCGAACGGCGAAGGCAACCGGGACGGCACCAACGACAACCTTTCCTGGAACCATGGCGTCGAAGGGCCGACCGAGGAGCCGGCGGTCCGTGCCGCGCGTCTCTCGGACGTTCGCGCAATGCTCGCGACGCTCCTCCTGGCTCATGGCACCCCGATGCTGTGTGCGGGCGACGAGCTCGGCCGCACACAGCATGGCAACAACAATGCCTATTCTCAGGATACGCCCGTTTCCTGGCTCGACTGGGCATCGGCCGACGCCGGGCTACTTGCCTTCACCGCCAAACTCATCCGCGCGCGGCGGGATTGCCCGGCTCTGACGGCGCTCGCGCATCTCTCCGGCGAGCCGCTGGACGAGACCCTGCAGCCCGACGTGACCTGGCGTCGCTGGACGGGCGAGGAGATGCGTGTCGAGGATTGGAACAACCCGATCTACCGGACGCTGATCGCCGACCTTTACCGGCCGGTGCCCGAGGGCGGCGGCAGCCGCGCGCTCGTCGTGCTGCATGCCGGATGGCAGAGCTTCGACCTGACGCTGCCGCCGCCGCGGCCGGGCCATGTCTGGCGACGCGAGATCGACAGCGCAGTGCCGGAGGCGGGACCCGTCGTCTCCATGCGATTGCTGCGTGTGGAGCCGCGCACCGTGGTGCTGCTGATCGAGGAGGCCGAGCAGGCGGCGCCGGCGGTTCTTCCCGAGCGCACGCTGGCCCGCGTGCGCGCCGATGAAAGCGGGGCGCTCGCCCGTTTGGCCCAGGCGGCTGGGCTTGCCCCCGATTGGTGGGACATCGCCGGCACGCACCACATGGTGCCGCAGGAGACGCAGCGCGCCCTGCTGGGCACCATGCGGCTGCCGGCCGCAGGCCCCGCGGACATCGCGCGCAGCTTGCACGACCTGTCGCTCCGCACCTGTTTCGCAGCGCTGCCCGCAACCCTTGTGCTGCGGGACGGGGAGGCTCCGGTCGTCACGCTCGGCCCCGCGCTCGCCTCCTTGCCGCGGGCGCTCGCCCTCATTTTGGAGCGCGAGGACGGCAGCCGCGCCCGGTTCGTGGTGCCGCCGGACGGTGTCGGAGAGGGGCAGGTCACGGCGCCCGATGGCCGCACCGGCCGGGTGCGCCGCATTCCGCTGCCGCCGCAGCCGGTAGGCCGGCATCGCCTGCTCTGCGAGGATGGCGGCAAGCGTTTCGAGAGCACCCTGATCATCGCGCCCCGCCGCTGCTATCTGCCGCCCGATCTCGAAGGCAGTGGCCGGCGGTTCGGCCTGGCCGCCCATCTCTATTCCCTGCGCCGCGATGGAGACCAGGGCATCGGCGACTTCACGACGCTCGCGCGCCTCGGGCCCGCCACGGCCGCGGCCGGGGGGGCGGTCCTCGGCCTCAACCCCCTGCACGCGCTCTTCCCCGAGAAGCGCGGCCTCGTCAGTCCCTATTCACCGTCGGACCGCCGATTCCTCGACCCGATCTTCGTTGATGTCACAGCCTTGCCCTTCCTCGGGGATGATCCCGCGGTGCGCGCGGCTGTGCAGGCGGAAGCGCCGCGCTTCACGGCGTTCCATGATCTGACGGCGGTGGACTACCCGGAGGTTTGGGCCGCGAAGGAACGCGTGCTGCGCGTGGCGGCGGAGAGGCTTGCGGCCCTTCCGGCGGAGCATCCGGCGGCCGCGGCGTTCCGCAGCTTCCGCGCGACCGGTGACCGCAGTCTGCAGCGGCTCGCGACCTTCCAGGCGATCAGCGCCGCCTATCCGGCGCAGTCTTGGCAGGAATGGCCGGAGGCGCTGCGTGATCCGGCCAGCGCCGCGGCCGCCGCCTTCGCGGCAGACCACCCGGGCGAGGTCGATTTCTTCGCCTTCCTGCAGTGGGCCGCGGATCATCAGCTGGCGGCGGCGGCCCGCCTCAGCCGGGAGGCGGGGCTCGCGCTCGGCTTCTATCGCGACCTTGCGGTCGGCACGGCGCCGATCGGTGCCGAGGCTTGGTCCGAGCAGGAGCTGCTGATGACGGGCGTTTCCGTCGGCGCGCCGCCCGACCCTTTCTCCGTCGAGGGACAGAACTGGAATCTGCCGCCACCCGATCCGCTCGCCATGCGCGCCCAGGGCTTCGCGGGTTTCAGCGAGCTGCTGCGCGCCAACATGCGCCATGCCGGGGCGCTGCGGATCGACCATGTACTCGGCCTCAACCGCCTGTTCCTCATCCCGGAAGGTGGCAAGCCGGCGGATGGTGCATACCTCGCTTATCCGCTGGGCGACATGCTGGGGGTGACGACGCTCGAATCCCAAGCGGCGCGTTGCATGGTGGTGGGCGAGGATCTCGGCACCGTGCCGGATGGCGTGCGCGAAGCGATGGCCGATCATGGCCTGCTCTCCTATCGGGTCTTCTGGTTCGAGCGGGAAGGCGAGGGGTTCAAGCCGCCATCGGCTTATCCGACCCTGGCTGCGGCTTGCGTCTCGACGCATGACCTGCCGACGCTCGCCGGCTGGTGGGAGGGATCGGACATCGAGGAGCGGCAGAGCTTGGGCCTGGCCGATGCAGCCGGGACAGAGGCGGCGCGGCTTGCGCGCCAGGAAGAAAAGCGCGGGGCGCTCGCCGCGCTCGCCGCGCAGGGCCTGATCGCCTCCGTCGATGCGATCGACCTGTCAAAGCCGATGGAGACGGCGGTTGCGGTCGCCTTCCATGCCTATGTTGGCCGCACCGATTGTCTGCTGGACCTGGTGCAGGCGGATGATTTGGCAAGGGAAACGGTGGCCCTGAACCTGCCGGGCACGGATCAGGAGCGTCCGAACTGGCGGCGTAAGGTGATGCCGGCCGCCGATGGCCTGTGGCAAACGGAACTCGGGCGTGCCGTGCGTGTTGCCCTGGTGTCACGTGCGATCAACAACTCCGCGACAGAAGAGACATAAGCGAAGTCTAGCTATTGGAAAGTTCGGTTTTTTGCGCAAAGGTTCCGAACTGCAAACCGCTTCTCTTTTCGTTTCTTCCTTCTCAGGGGCCCATGCCGAACATGGACGTGGATATAGCCCGGGCATACCGCCTGCCGGGATCGACCCGGATTGCCGTCTTGGCTGCATTGGCCCTGGCGTCCGCTGCCGCCGTGAAGCCCGCCGCCGCGCAGAGCGTGCTACCGCCCGAAGATCACGGCAGCATCGTCACGGTGCGACTGGAAAACGACGTCACTGGGTCGACTGACGAATACTATACGAGCGGACTTGAACTGGGTTGGACGGGGCCGACGGGTGAGGTGCCTGGCTTCATCGCCAATGCCGGACATGCCTTGCTGGGAGCCGGCAACCAGCGCATCAGCATCAGCCTCAGCCAGCAGATGTACACGCCGAGCGACACGCAGCTCGATCCGCCGGACCCGAACGACCGGCCCTATGCGGCGACGCTGCTGCTCACCGGCCAGCTCATCCAGGATACGCTCTTCACGCGCACCCGGCTGGGGCTGCAGGCGGGGGTGCTTGGCCCGGATGCGGGCGGCGAGATCGTGCAGAACGGCTTCCACACGCTCATCGGCGACGACAAGAATCAGGGCTGGGATTATCAGCTCGACAACCGGCCGGTGCTGAACTTCTTCGCGGATCGCACCTGGCGCGTGCCGCTGCTCACGCTGGCGCAGGATCGCATGCTCGACGACGGGCCGGTTGCGATGGAACTGCTGCCGGACGTCACCGGCTTCGTCGGCACCGAACAGATTTACGCGCAGGCCGGTGCAACCTTGCGTCTCGGCCAGGGGCTCGATGATGATTTCGGCGCCGGACGCCTGATGCCAGGGCTCGATGGTGGGGATGCCTATCTGCCGGATTCGGGCCTCGCCTGGTACGTCTTCGGCGGCGTGGACGGGCGCGCCGTCGCCTACAATACCCTCCTGGAAGGCAATTCCTTCGCGAATGGCCCGAGCGTAGACAAGAAGCCGTTCGTCGGGGATTTCAGCCTCGGGCTCGCCGTGATCTGGCACGGAGTACGCGTGACCTTCAGCCAGACCTGGGAGACGCACGAATTCACCACGCAGCAGGGCGGTCTCTTTGACTTCGGCTCGGTCGCCGTCTCCGCGCGCTTCTGAGCGGCTCCTGGGCTACAGGAAACGCTCGTAGAACCGGGCGTCGAAGCACATGCGGCGGAAGATGCGGGCCTGCAACCGCGCCATGGCGCGGTAGTCCGCGGTCTTGTCGTAGTCTTCCAGGCTGAGGCCCGACCGATTCAGGTCGAGCCGCGAGATCACCTTCCGGTAGCCCGCGCCGTGATGATAGATCACGTCGTCATAAATGCCGAACCACAGAGGATGCGGGTTGTGCCGGTTGGTGCGATGCAGCTTGTGCCAGTTGACGTCATGCTGAGTGAGGATCCGCAGCAAATTCCCGCCGGCATCCGTGACCAGCTGGCCAAGATGATTGGTCCATTCGAAACCCGGATTCCAGTCGCCTCCGATCTCCTGCCAGAAGCGTAGGGTTGTAGCGGCAAAGCTCGGATGTGGCTGGATGTCGCCATCATTCTCGAGCCGCTGCACCGCGATGAAGGGATGGCGTGCGAGCATCTCCCGCAGGTAAGGTCCGAACGGACGGATCGGAAAGGCATCGCCGTCGAGAAAGACGAGGATGTCGTCCGGCTTGGCCTCGTCCGCTGCGATGCGCGCGAGGTAGTTCAGCTTGTCGGCGTGGTTCCAGCTGATCTTGCTCTCGGGCTCATAGCTGCTTTCGACGTGGAAGCTGCGGCGGGTGCGCCCAGGCGGCACGCAAGCGAGGACGCGGTGGGCATCCGTGAGATGGCGCCGCAGGAACGCGCTTTGCCGGCTGATCCAGCGTTCAGTCTCGAAGTGAACGGTGCAGATATAGATCATCGCCCAGCTGGCTCGTCGCCGCGGCAGCCTATTGAGCCGGGTCGGCCATGGCTAGGGCACGATCTGTTCACATTGAAGCGGGCAGCCCGCCGCCGGCGGTTCAGCCTCGACTGACGCGCTCTAGAATGCTGCGGATCACGTCCTGGAACATCTCGTCCGTCAGGCGGCCGGTGTTCGTGTTGTAGCGGGAGACGTGATAGCTGTTCGCGAGGATCAGCCCATCTGGCAGCTCGTGCAGCGCGCCATGGCGGAACTTCACGTGGCTCTGCTTGATGCCACAGGCCTTCAGCACGGCGGTATGTGCCAGGACGCCGAGGGCGAGCGCCACCTGCAGGTTGGGCATGACCTGCAATTCCCGGGTCAGGAAGCGGTTGCAGGTGGTGGTTTCCGCCGGTGTCGGCAGATTGGCGGGGGGCACGCAGCGCACGGCATTGACGATGCGCACGCCGGTGAGTTCCAGCCCGTCATCGGGGCGGGCCTCGTACTGGCCGCGCGCCAGGCCGAAATCGAGCAACGTCTTGTAGAGCAGGATGCCGGCATGATCCCCGGTGAAGGGCCGGCCGGTGCGATTGGCCCCGCGCACGCCCGGCGCCATGCCGACGATCGCGATCGGCGCATCGATCGGCCCGAAGCCGGGCACCGGACCGTTATACCAGTCGGGATTGGCCGCCTGGTTGGCATGCCGGTATTCGACCAGACGCGGGCAGAGCGGGCAATCCCGCGGCGGCGTCTCAAGCTCCGACTGCAATTCCGGCATCTGTGCAACTCACGCGTGTAGAGGGCGAGATGTGTTCTGGCACAGCATTTATGGCAGGCCAATGCTTGCCGCGGGCTTGCGCCCGGCCGGGGCATGGGGCAGGGAGCGGCGATGATCCTCATCGCATTTGGGGCGAACCTGCCGGCACCGGACGGCACGCCGCCGCTGGAGACCTGCCGGCGCGCCATCGCCGCCGTCGCGGCCCTGCCGGGCCTGCGACTGGCCGCCGTCTCCGCCTTCTATGAAACGGTGCCCGTTCCGGCCTCCGACCAGCCGTCCTACGTCAACGGTGTGCTGCGCCTGGAGGGTGAGGCCGAGGCCGCCGCCCTTCTGGCCGATCTTCTGGCGATCGAGGCGCGCTACGGCCGGAAGCGGAGCGTCGCGAATGCGGCCCGCAGCCTCGACCTCGATCTTATCGCCCTAGGCGATCTCGTTCGGGAGCCGCCGCTGCCCGACCCGGTCCTGCCCCATCCACGCATGCAGGATCGCGCTTTCGTGCTGGTGCCGCTGGCCGAGATCGCGCCTGCCTGGCGGCACCCGCGGCTCGGCAAGACAGCGGTTGAATTGCTGTCCGCCCTGCCGCCCGCTGCGGTCGCCGAGGTGCAGCGCCTGCCGGAATAAGGCAGGTGGGATGCCAGCCATGCTGCCTCGGCCTCGGCGAATCCTTGCGCCGCGGAGCCCGAACGGCTAGTGAGCCCTTTCACTCATCTTTCTAGCGGAGATTGAGCGGATGGCACGCGTCACCGTTGAAGATTGCATTTTGCAGGTTCCGAACCGCTTTGAGCTGGTTCTCCTGGCCTCTCAGCGGGCG
This sequence comes from Acidisoma sp. 7E03, assembly GCF_054665075.1. Classification (NCBI taxonomy): domain Bacteria; kingdom Pseudomonadati; phylum Pseudomonadota; class Alphaproteobacteria; order Acetobacterales; family Acidocellaceae; genus Acidisoma; species Acidisoma sp. 7E03. Next base: position 238,877 of record NZ_BAAFHE010000003.1, on the reverse strand, counting down.
CGGAACATCTCCCGTGGCGAAGAGCTGACGCTCGATCGCGACAACGACAAGAACCCGGTCGTTGCCTTGCGCGAGATTGCGGAGGAGAAGGTCGATCTCGACCGTCTCGAGGGGGATCTGGTGCGCTCGCTGTCCCGTGCACCGGAGCCGGAGCCGGCGGACGAGGAGGTCATGGACCTCATCCCGACCGACCAGAACATTTTCGGCTTGCAGGATGTCTCGGCCGAGGAAGAGAATGCCTCCATGGCAAACGACTCCTCTGTGGACATCGAAGCGGCGATCGAGGCGGAACTCGGCGGTCGCGGTCGGCGATAAGCGCTCATGGCGGATGGACGGCGTACAGCTTCCGTCCATGGTCTTCTGACCGGCGTCTGCCGCTTGCCTGATGGGGTGGCGGCGGGGCCGGCCGGGGCTGAGGGGCCCAGGCCTCTGCCCTATGCCGAGCGCGAACAGGCGCTCACCCGAAAAATTCTGGGATATGATCCGAAGGCCGATGTCGCCCTGATCGACACCGCCTTCTCCGTCGCCTCCGCGGCCCATGCCGAGCAGCAGCGCGACAATGGCGAGCCCTATATCACCCATCCCCTCGCGGTCGCCGACATCCTCGCCGGCTACCGGCTCGATCCCGGCAGCATCATCACCGGGCTACTGCACGATACCATCGAGGATACTGGCGTCACCCAAGCCCAGATCGAAAAGCAGTTCGGCCCGGACGTGGCCCTGCTGGTCGATGGCGTCACCAAGCTCACCCGGCTCGAACTCCAGTCCGACCGCACCAAGCAGGCGGAAAATTTCCGCAAGCTGGTGCTCGCCCTGTCGAAGGACATCCGCGTCCTCCTGGTGAAGCTCGCGGACCGTCTGCACAACATGCGGACGCTGCATTTCGTCACCAATCCCAGCCGCCGCCAGCGCATCGCCCGCGAGACGATGGAGATCTACGCGCCGCTCGCCGGCCGCATCGGCATGGATGCGATCAAGAGCGAGCTGCAGAACCTTTCCTTCGCCCAACTGGAGCCCGAGGCCTATGGCAGCATCCAGGCCCGGCTGAACTTCCTGCGCGGCCAGGGTGCGGACGTGATCGAGGAGGTGCGGCGGGAGCTGATCCGCGTCTGCGCGGCCGCCGGCCTGATCGGCATCGAGGTGACGGGCCGGGAAAAATCGCCCTTCTCCATCTGGGAGAAGATGCAGAAGCGCAACGTCGCCTATGAGCAGCTGTCCGATATCATGGCCTTTCGCGTCCTCGTGGGCACGCGGGACGAGTGCTATATCGCGCTCGGCGCCATCCATTCCGCCTTTCCCGTCATCGCCGGGCGCTTCAAGGACTATATCTCCACCCCCAAGGCCAACGGCTATCAGAGCATCCATACCGGCGTCACGCTGCGCGAGCCGCGCAATCAGAAGATCGAGGTCCAGATCCGGACCTTCGACATGCACGACGTGGCGGAAAACGGTGTCGCGGCGCACTGGCTCTACAAGGATCGGGACCCGCAGGTGGCGGCCGATCTGCAGCGTTTCCGCTGGGTGCAGGACTTGCTCGAAATCCTGGAAAACAGCCAGGCGCCGGACGAGTTTCTCGAAAATACCAAGCTCGAACTCTACCACGACCAGGTCTTCTGCTTCACGCCAAAGGGCGAGCTGATCCAGCTGCCCCGCGGCGCGACCCCGGTGGACTTTGCCTATGCCGTGCACAGCCAGGTGGGCGACACCTGTGTTGGCGCCAAGATCAACGGCCGGCTGATGCCGCTGCGCTACGAGCTGCAGAACGGCGACCAGGTTGAGATCATGACGGCGCGGGGCGGCACGCCCTCCCCGCAATGGGAACGCTTCGTCGTCACCGGCAAGGCGCGGGCGCGCATCCGCCGCTTCGTGGCGCAGCAGCAGCGCACGATCAACCGCGAACAGGGGCGGGCAGTGCTCGCCAAGGCCTTCCGCCAGGAAGGGCTGGATGGGTCGGAGCGCGCGCTGGAGCCGGCGCTCAAGAGCCTCAAATTCGCGACCATCGACGATCTCTATGTCGCCGTCGCCTCCGGCCATGTCGGCCCGAAGGACGTGGTGCATGCGGCCTACCCCGAGATGCGGGAGGCGGCGCGGGCGCCGCGTTTGCTGCCCGGCATGGGCCTGCCGCCGCGCCCTGCAGGCGGCCGCCTCGGCTCCAAATCCGACGACAGCCCCTCCGGCCCGCCAATCCGCGGCCTCATCACCGGCATGGTGGTGAGCTATGCCGGCTGTTGCCACCCCCTGCCGGGGGACCCCATCGTCGGCATCGTCGCGACGGGCCGCGGGGTGACGATCCACACGCGGGATTGTGCCCAGTTGCAGAGCTTTGCGGCGACGCCCGAACGCTTCCTCGACGTGGAATGGGATGACACGCTGCCGGCCTCGGCGCGCGGCGGGCAGGCCTATTCCGGGCGCATCAGCATCATCGCGAGCAACGAGCGGGATCTGCTGCCCAATATCTCCAATGCCGTGACCAAGCATGACGGCTCGGTGCTCAACCTGCGCGTCGTCAGCCGGCAGCAGGATTTCTGCGAGATCCTGCTCGACGTGGAGGTGCGGAACCTGCGCCATCTCTCAACCGTCATCGCCGGCTTGCGGGCGACGACGGGCATTACCCAGGTGGAGCGCGCCAAGGGATGATCATCGGCATCGGCTCGGATCTCTGCGACATTCGCAGGGTGGAGCGCAGCATCGCGCGCTTCGGGGATCGCTTCCTCAACCGCGTCTTCACCGAGACGGAGCGGCGGAAGGCGCTGCGCCGGACCGAAAAGCTTCAGGCGGGCACCTTCGCCAAGCGCTTCGCAGCGAAGGAAGCCTGCGCCAAGGCGCTCGGCACCGGCTTCAACCAGGGCGTCTTCATGTCCGATCTCGGCGTGGTCAACCTGCCCTCGGGTGCGCCAACGCTGAAGCTCACCGGCGGCGCGCTGGTGCGGCTCGCGGCCCTGACGCCGCCGGGCATGGAGGCGCAGATCGCGCTCACCATGACCGACGAATACCCGTACGCCTTCGCGCAGGTGATCATCTCCGCGGTCCCGCGGCCTGAGGGTTAGGCCGCTAGTTCCGAGAGATAGGCGGCGGCTTCCGCCCAATCTCCGGGGCGGCCGCAAAAGCCGATATAGCCGTCCGGCCGCACCATCAGCAGCAGCCCGGCCTCGGGTGCTGGCCGCAGGCTCTCGTCCAGCAGGCCCGAGAAACGGCTGAGCAGCGCGGTACTGCCCTCGTTCTCTTCGGCATAGAGCACGAAGCGGGCGCGCCCGCCGCTGCCTGGCGGCCTGCCGCCATAGAGATCGGGCGGCAGTCGCGCGCCGGCGACCAAGCCGTGCCCGCCTTTGGTCAAGCCCCGTGACAGCGGGCTTGCGCCATAGGCAATTTCGATCTCACTCATCTGCAAAGCCATCCTGTCCCGGATGGGGGCGAGGCCCAGGGCGAAGCGCAAGGCGAGATTGCGCAGGCTTTGCGCGGCAGGATTGGCCAGGGTCGCCATGTCCGTCATGCGCGAGGCATTGCGCAGCACGACGTCCCCCACCGCGCTGCGCTCCGGGCTGTAGCTCAGCAGCAGATCCGGACCGGCAACCCCTTCCCGCACCATGGCGAGCTTCCAGGCGAGGTTGATGGCATCCTGCATCCCCGTGTTCATGCCTTGGCCGCCGGCGGGGCTGTGGATATGGGCGGCGTCGCCCGCCAGAAAGACGCGGCCGCGCCGGTAGTCCGCGACTTTCCGCTCATGCACCCGGAAATTGGCAAGCCATTGCGGGTCTTCCGCGGTGAAGCCGCCGCCGGCCCGGCTGTCGATCAGGGTCTGGATGGCGCCGAGCGTCGGCTCCGGCGGCGGATGCGCGGGGTCTGCTGGGCCGAGAGTCGCAACCACGCGGAAGCGCGGACCCGGCATAGGAAAAACGACGAAGAGGCCGTCCCGGTGCAGATAGAGGCTCACCTCGTCTGCCGGGGGGGCGGCAGGGCCGGTGAGCGTGACGTCCGCCAGCACCCAGTCATTCGGCTCCGGCGCGCCGGCGAAGGTGAAGTTCAGCGCATGGCGCACGGTGCTGTGCGCCCCATCGCAGCCGACCAGCCAGCGGCAGGCGACGGTTTCCGTTTGGCCATTCCCGTGCTGCAGCCGGGCTTCGACCCTGTCGCCCCGATCTTCGAAGTCAAGAAGCTCGACCGGCCGCTCCACCGCTGCGCCGAAGCTGCCGAGATGGGCCGTCATCAGCCGCTCGGTCTCGCGCTGCGGGATCATGAGGGCGAAGTTATAGGCGCTCGGGATCGCCTCGAGCCGGGCATGGCCCAGGACCTGTCCGCCGGCGCGGATGGAGGCGCCGTGGCCGCGGATGCCCGCGGCGAGAAAGGCCTCCGTACAGCCCATGCGGTCGAAAAGTTCGAGGCTACGGCTCCAGATCGCGAGCGCCTTGGAGGTCGTGGTGGCTTGCGCGGCCCGATCGATGATGCGGAGGGACAGGCCGTAGCGCGCCAGCTCGGCGGCAAGCGTGAGGCCCACTGGTCCGGCGCCGACGACGAGAACATCCAGCATGGGATTTGCTCCTCTATTGCCGAAACGTCACGTTTAAGGGCCTTTTCGGGGAAGGAATAGATCGAAAGCCGACCCCGCCGGAATTTCACATAACCGTGACATTGGTTTCGATGCCATGAAGATGAGGGCCTGTCCATATCTTGCGTGTCTTGCCCGCGGCCGGTTCGGATCTTCTCGCGCGGTCCTCGCTCGCGCAGCTTTGTCACGCGCTCCGAGGCTCCGCCGTTGTTCACTCCGTCGTTGCCCGGTCCACGGGTTGCGCGGATTGCCTAAAGGCCCAATTACAGGGTGGTTAGATTGAGAGGTCATGCCATGTCCTGGAACAAGCCCCGTATCGTCTCCATCGCCCTCGGCGCGGAGATCAACAGCTACGTCTCGGCGAAGACCGCCTGATCTCCGTCCGCCCAACAAGGGCGGCACGTTCGCGAATGATCTCCATCGTCGTCCTCGGGGCGGCGGCCGGTGGCGGCTTTCCGCAATGGAACTCCAATGCGGAGAACTGCCGGCGTGCACGCGCCGGTGAGGCTGCTTGCCCCGTCCAAACCCAAGCTTCACTTGCGGTGAGCGGCGATGGTCAGGCTTGGACGATTCTCAATGCTTCGCCCGACATTGGCCGCCAGATCCTGGCAGCTCCTGTGCTTCATCCAAAGGGAGCCGACCGATCCTCGCCGATTGCGAGCGTGATTCTGACGAGCGGCGAGGTGGACGCGATCGCAGGTCTACTGACCTTGCGCGAGCGGCAGCCCTTCACGCTCTTTGCGAGCGAGCGGGTGCTGTCGATCCTCGCCGCCAATCCCATCTTCGACGTCTTGCAGAGAGACATCGTGCAGCGGCAGAGCGTCTTGGCGGGCGCCCGCTTTGTGTTGCCCTGCGGGTTGCAGGCGACGCTGTTCGCGGTACCGGGCAAGGTGCCGCTCTATCTCGAACGTGGCACGGCGTCTGCCGCGTCGGAGGACGATGTCTTTGGCGTTGAGCTGTCGGATGGACACCGGCGCGCTCTCTTCATCCCGGGATGCGCCTCCATCGATGACAGTCTCCGAGCGCGGCTGCGTGATGCCGATCTCCTCTTTTTCGACGGCACGCTTTGGGAAGACGATGAGATGATTCAACGTGGACTCGGCCCGAAGACAGGCCGGCGCATGGGTCATATGCCCGTCTACGGCAAGGGCGGAACACTAGATTCCCTCGCGGATCTGCCGATTGCGCGAAAGATCCTCATCCACATCAACAACTCCAATCCGATCCTGGACCGCAGTTCGGCGGAGCACGCGGCGGTGCGGGCGGCGGGGTGGGATGTCGCTCATGATGGAATGGAGATCACCGCATGAGTACGGGGCCGCTGTCGCCTGACGCGCTGGAAGAGGCGCTTCGCGCCATTGGCGCCGAGCGGTACCACAATCTGCATCCCTTCCACCGCTTGCTGCATGACGGGGACTTGACGAAGGGACAGGTGCAAGCGTGGGCGCTCAATCGCTACTACTATCAGAGCCGTATTCCTGCGAAGGATGCGAGCCTGATGGCGCGCCTGCCGACGGCGGAGCTGCGACTGGCATGGCGGTCGCGCATTCTGGATCATGATGGAGACGCCCCTGGCACCGGTGGCATCGCCCGCTGGCTGAAACTCGTGCAAGGTCTCGATCTCGATCGCGACTATGTCGAATCGACAGTCGGGATCCTGCCTGGCACGCGCTTCGCAGTAGATGCCTATGTCCACTTCGTGCAGGAACAATCGGTTCTCGAGGCGATTGCGTCGTCACTCACCGAGATGTTCTCGCCGTCGATCATCGGTGAACGTGTGTCGGGCATGCTGCGGCATTATAGTTTCGTCACGGAAGAGACGCTCGCCTACTTCGCGCCTCGGCTGACCCAGGCGCCGAAGGACGTGACCTTCGCATTGGACTACGTGCGCCGGCACGCGACCGACGTCGAGAGGCAGGAGGCGGTGCTCGCCGCGCTCCGGTTCAAATGCGACGTGCTGTGGGCCCAGCTTGACGCGCTCTACTTCGCCTATGTGGCACCGGGCCTCGTGCCGCCTGGTTGCTTCCGGCCCGCCGGTGTTTGAGAGATCCGATGCAACCCACTGCCGAAACCGTTCCGAGCTTTCCGCGAGGCGTCCGCTATCGCTTCGATGCCGCCCGGAACAGCTGGGTGCTGTTGACTCCGGAGCGCGCCCTCATTCCCGACGGGCCGGCGCAGGCCGTTCTGGCGGAAATCGACGGTAGCCGCAGCATTGCGATCATCGTCGCTACGCTCGCCGCACGCTTCACGGCACCGGCGAAGGTCATCGAGCAGGATGTGGTGGAAATGGTCGCCGAGCTGATGCAGCAGGGCGTCCTGATCGTGCGCGGTGCGGCGGCGTGACGGCGCCGCTGCCCATGGCGCTCGTCGCCGAGGTCACGCATCGCTGTCCCTTGCGCTGCCCCTATTGTTCTAATCCCCTCGAAATCGCCGGGGCCCGGGAGGAGCTGGCGGCCCGCGATTGGGCCCGCGTCTTCGCCGAGGCGGCCGCGCTCGGCGTTCTCCATCTGCATCTGTCGGGCGGCGAGCCAATGGCGCGCGGCGACCTTCCCGAACTCGTGCGGGCGGCGTCCGAGGTCGGCCTCTACACCAACCTCATCACCTCTGGCGTTCTGCTCGATGCACGGCGGATAGAGCAACTCGCCGCGTCAGGCCTCGACCACGTCCAACTCTCCTTTCAGCACGCCGACACGGCGGAGGCAGAACGGATCGGCGGAATGCAAGGGGCACAGGCGCGCAAGATCATGGCGGCGCGAGAGGTCATCGCTGCGGGTCTGCCGCTCACCTGCAATTTCGTCATTCATCGGCAGAACGCCCGTGCCGTTCCTGCCATGGTGACGCTGGCCGCGGAACTCGGGGCGCAGCGGGTCGAAATCGCCCACACCCAGTATTACGGATGGGGCCTGCTCAATCGCGATGCCCTCCTACCCGATCCCGAGGATCTGCGTCAGGCGACGGAAGCCGTGGAGCAGGCGCGCCACCGCCATGCCGGCCGCCTGACGATCGATTACGTGACGCCGGATTATCACGGCGATCGGCCTAAGCCCTGCATGGCTGGTTGGGGGCGGCGCTTCATTGTCATCGGGCCCCGCGGCCAGGCACTGCCATGCCATGCCGCGGAAACCATCTCCGATCTTGTCTTCCCCAACGTCCGGGCACGGTCTCTCGCCGACATCTGGGAGAATGATCCCGCGTTCCGGCGCTTCCGCGGGACCGACTGGATGCCGGAACCCTGCCAGAGTTGCGCCCATAAGGAAGAGGATTGGGCCGGCTGCCGCTGCCAGGCGCTGGTGCTTGCGGGCGATGCCGCTGCGACCGACCCCGTTTGCGTCCGATCGTCACGGCATGAGGATCTGCGGCAGCTGATCGCAGCCCGTCCACCCGAGCCGCCGGCCTTCGTCTTCCGGCACAACGCCAAAACCGCATAGTCCTGAAGGAGCGCAGAGCGATGAGCGCAAGCGCGCGACCCCCGATCATCGTGATCATCACAAGTCTGATCCTGGCCCTGGTCGGCCTCTATCTCGGAATCGGCGGCGCTTGGCTGCTCGCCATCGGTGGTTCGGCCTATTATCTGATCGCTGGCATCTTCATCGTCATCACCGCCATCCTGACATGGATGCGCCGGCCGACGGCGTTCTGGGTCTATGCCGCGGTGCTGCTCGGCACGCTGATCTGGGCGGTGGTCGAGGTCGGCTTCGACTTCTGGCAGCTCGCGCCGCGTGGCGACATTCTGGCGCCGCTCGGCGTCTGGCTTCTGCTGCCCTTCGTTGCCAATCGGATCGCCGTCCCGGCCCGAGGCGGGAAGGCGGCGCTCGGCGCGACGGTGCTGCTCGCGGTCGTCACGCTCGGCGTCTCGCTCAGCCATGATCGCCATGCCATTCGCGGTGTCGCCCAGTTCGCCAATCAGCCGCCCGGCAGCGTCGCCGGCGCGGATTGGACTGCTTACGGCGGCACCAATTGGGGCAACCGCTTCTCCAGCCTCGACCAGATCACGCCCGCCAATGTCCACAAGCTCAAGCTCGCCTGGCAGTTCCGTACCGGTGACATGCGTGGCCCGCACGACCCGGTGGAGACCACGTACGAGGACACGCCGCTCAAGATCGGCGATACACTCTATGCCTGCTCACCCCATCAGATTCTCTTCGCGCTCGATGCAGCGACGGGGAAGCTCAAATGGAAGTTCGATCCGCACATCAAGGACAATCCGACCTTCCAGCATCTGACATGCCGCGGCGTCTCCTATCATGAGACGACCCCGGGAGCGACGACGGTGGACGGGGCGGCAGCGCCCGCGGATTGCCCGCATCGCATCTTCCTGCCCACCGACACCGGCCTGCTTTACGCCATCAATGCGGATGACGGGTCTCTGTGCCAGAGCTTCGGCGATCACGGCGTCGTCGATCTGAAATACGGCAGCCCTTACCAGGTCAGCGGCTTCTATGAGGGGACATCTCCCCCGGCGGTGGGCGCACAGGTTCTCGTGATGGGTGGATCGGTCATCGACAATTGGTCGAAGAAGGTGCCGTCCGGCGCCATTCGCGGCTATGATGTCTATTCCGGTAAGCTGCTCTGGGTTTTCGACGCGGGCAATCCCGATCCGAACGAAATGCCCTCCGCCACGCATACGCTTACGGCGGGCTCGCCCAATGCCTGGGCGCCGTCGGTGATCGATCAGAACCTCAACATGGTCTATGTGCCCCTTGGCACCGGGGCGGACGACATTTGGGGCGGCAACCGCACGCCGGATGAGGAGCGCTACGATTCCTCCCTGGTCGCGCTCGACATCAAGACCGGCAAGCTCGTCTGGTTCTACCAGAATGCTCATCACGACCTGTGGGACATGGACTTTCCGTCCCAGCCGACGCTCGCCGACGTGAAGACGCAGAACGGTGTCGTGCCGGCGATCTACGCGCCCGCCAAGACCGGCAACATCTTCGTGCTCGACCGGCGCAACGGAAAGCTGATCGTGCCGGCGCCGGAGACGCCGGTGCCACAAGGGGCGGCCCCCGGCGATCACGTCTCTCCGACCCAGCCCTATTCCGAACTCAGCTTCCGGCCGCGCAAGAAGCTCACGGGCGCGGATATGTGGGGCGGCACCACTTTCGATCAGCTGATGTGCCGCATCATGTTCCATTCGCTGCGCTACGAGGGGCCGTTCACCCCGCCCTCCGTCCAGGGCACGCTCGTCTTTCCAGGTGACTTCGGCATGTTCGAGTGGGGCGGCATATCCGTCGATCAGGCAGGGCAGATCGCGATCGTCAATCCGATGGGTATGCCCTTCGTCTCGCGCCTCATCCCGCGTGGGCCGAACAATCCGCCTGAGCCCGGCAAGAACCAGCCGGCCGGGTCCGAAACCGGGGTACAACCGATGTTTGGCACGCCCTTCGGCGTGCGGCTGACCGGCTTCCTCTCGCCGGTTGGCGTGCCCTGCCTCGCGCCGCCCTGGGGCAATATCGCGGCCTTCGATCTGCAGACGAACAAGGTGGTGTGGGAGCATCGCGTCGGCAGCATCCGGGACGAGACGCCGATTCCGCTGCCCTTCAACCTCGGCACGCCGATGCTGGGCGGCCCGCTGGCAACCGCCGGCGGCGTCACCTTCCTGACCTCGACGATGGATTACTACATCCGGGCCTTCGACATGAAGAATGGCACGCTGCTGTGGCAGGACCGTCTGCCCGCTGGTGGCCAGTCGACGCCGATGACCTACGCCGTCGGCGGCAAGCAATACATCGTCACGGTCGATGGCGGGCACGGCTCCTTCGGCACGAAGATCGGCGACTATATCCGCGCCTATGCTTTGCCCGACGGTTCGTGAACTGAGGGCATCGCAGACAGAACGAACCCCAGCCGGTCCACGGCTGGGGTTTGTCGTTCAGACGGCATGGCCGACGAGCGCCCCCACGGCGGCCGTAACACCCATGGCGAGGGCGCCCCAGAAGGCAACGCGGAGCGTCGGCTTCAGGATCGAGGCGCCGCCGGCCCGCGCGCCGACTGCGCCCAAAACCGCGAGCACGATCAGCGCGACGAGGAAGACGACCGGCAGAACGGCGCCGCGTGGCGCCAGCACTGCTGCGATCACCGGAAGAATGGCGCCGGCGGCAAAGGTCGCGGCCGAGGTCACGGCGGCTTGGATCGGCTTGGCCGTCGACAGCTCCGACAGTCCGAGTTCGTCGCGCGCATGGGCCCCGATCGCGTCCCGCGCCATCAGTTGTTCCGCCACCTGGCGCGCGAGGTCAGGCGCCAAGCCTCGCGCCGTATAGATTTGTGCGAGTTCCACCGTCTCGCCTTCCGGATCGGCGGCGAGTTCCCGCCGTTCGCGGGAGAGATCGGCCCTCTCGGTATCCGACTGCGAACTGACCGAGACGTATTCGCCGGCAGCCATCGACATGGCACCCGCAATCAAGCCCGCGATCCCGGCGGTCAGCACCTCGCCCCGCGAGGTGGCGGCGGCCGCGACGCCGAGCATCAGGCTCGCGGTCGAGATGATGCCGTCATTGGCACCGAGGACCGCGGCCCGCAGCCACCCGATCCGGGCGATGAGGTGGGTCTCGGCATGGCGAAAAGGCATCGGCGGCTCCGCAGGGTTCAGAGGTCAAAGCGTGCCTCATCCTCAGGCTATCACCGCGTGATGCCTTGATGACGATCAGGGCAATGAGCCCGTCGCGCCGGCACCGGGCGCTTGTGTTGCCGTCAGGGCGGGGCCGCAGCGACTGCGGCCGGACCCTTTCGCGGTGTAGAGCGAGGTGTCCGCCGCGTTCACGAGGTCGGCAAAGCGGGCGCCTGGCCAGGCGAGGCCGGCGCCGATGCTGACTGTCACCCAGGAGCCGGTCGGGCTATCCGGATGCGGCAGAGCGAGCGCCCGGACGATGCGCAGAATCGATTCCGCGCGCGCCGTCACGATCTGGGTGTCGGCCGCGGGCAAGACGACGCCGAATTCCTCGCCGCCATAGCGGGCGACGAATTCACCCTCCTCCGTCAGAGCCGCCTGGACGGCTTGGGCGATCTGATGGAGGCAGCGGTCCCCCGCGAGATGGCCCATCGCATCATTGTAGCGCTTGAAGTGGTCGACATCGATGAGGAGCAGAGCGAGCGTGCGGTGTTTCGTTGCCGCGGCGCTCAAGGCCTCCGACAGCGTTATGTTGAAATACCGCCGGTTATAGATGCCGGTGGTGACGTCGAACCGGGCTTGTTCCGCGAGCTGCATGTTCAGTCGAGTGACGCGGGCATAAAGCCAAGTCAGCTCCACGAGATAGATCGTCAGAATCGGCAAGGCACAGGAGGCTGAAAAGCCGCGGCCCAGATACCAGCCGAGCGAATAGCGGGCGCCCGCCGCCAGGGTGAAGGCGACGTCGAAGGTCGCGGCAAGGATGGTCACGCAAAGCCCGAGATCGAGCAGGCTGCGGCCGCGCGACGCGAACAGGACGAGGGCTGCGGTCGCGAGGTTGATAAGGATGACCGTTTTGCCGATCGCCGTATTGGCAAGATGGCCATAGGCGCGGCCGGTGATCAGCGGCGGCAGCAGATCCTGGAAGCGCGTGACGAGGATGCCGAGTGCCACGACGGCCAGCAGAACGAACAGCCCGAGCAACAGGCCGTGCTCCGCATGCATGGTGGGGCGCGGGGCCTGATCCCGAAGCCCGGCGCGGGCGCGGCGCTCCAGCCACAGGCGGCGCAGGAAGGCGATGGCGAAGAGGCCGGGAAACCCTGCATGCCAAAACACCCAGAGCCACACGGCGGTCTGCGGCCCCGCTCCGAAGAGACCTGTGTCCTTCACGATGCCGGGAAAGACGAGGAATTGGACGCAGGCGATTCCGCCGCTGAAGAGATAGGCGGCGGCGAGCCAGCTCAGGTCTGGGCGGCGGGCAAGCGGCGCATGCACGAAGAGAAGAGACGCCGTCACCAGATCCGTCACGAAGACCACGGCGAGGAAGGCCGGCATGAAGCCGGGGATCGGGACGATCGGCCGCGCGGCCTGTGCGACGGCGCCGAGGAAAAGGAGCGTCATCGCCAGTGCGACGCTGCCGAAGATCAGCTTCTGGGCGAGCGTCGCGGGCTCGGTGCCGAAACCTTCCGCCAAAGGCAGCGGGTCCGGATCCGGACGAGCGGAGCCTCGTCGCCAGGTGGGAAACGGGCGCTTCAGAGTGAGGCTTGAGGAAAGCTTCACGGCCGCTCCAGGGTGAAACGTTTTGAGGATATCTGCGCCCTCCCATCGGAAATGTCTATCATCCGCGCGGCAAGAGACGGAACCATCCGTGCTGGCGGCGGATCATCGCCGAAAGCGGAACGAGCAGGGGATTGAGGCGCGCGGGTGGCAGTGCCGCAGGGGCGGCCTCGGCGAGGGCGGTATGCAGGGCCGTCGCTGCCGGGTGACACGGCGCCTCCGTTTGCCCGTGGTGACGCAGCCCGGCGTCGAGGAGATGCACTGGCCATGCCGCCGGGCAAGCTAGGCCGAGATGCGCGCAAAGATGGGCGCAGAGGCTGGAAGGCCGCACGAACCACAGGTCGTAATCGATGACCGCGGTCAGCTGGCCGCCAGCCGTGGCCAGAACTTCCTGCATGTTGAAGGCCCAGAGTGCTTGGGCGAAGCCGAGGCGGTGGCCATTCCGCTGCCGCAGCGATTGCGCGACTGCCGCCGGGTGACGCATGGCGAGGATGAGCTTCGTCTCCAAGCCAAGTTCCTCCAGAATCTCCTGCCACAGGGGCAGGAAGCGGAGCGTGCGCGGGTCTTTGAAGCCCCAGAGCCCGGGGGCGCTGGCGAGTTCGGCGCGGAGAATGTCGCGCAGCGCGCGCCGGGCCGCCTGCGTGGCGGCAGCGTTCTGCCACCCGTGCGGGAGAGGGGACAGGGCGTGGCGGCCCCACCAGCTGCGATCCAGAGCGGCCAGCAGCCCGTCCTGGATGGCCACGATCTCCGCATGCTCCCAATAGCCTTGGGGATTGTCCGGCATTGGTCCGGTCAGCAGCCGCTCACCCAGGGGAAGGCCAAGGTGGTGCAGGATGCGCGCGAGCAGGGAGGTTCCACTGCGGTGCATGCCGAGGATCAGGACGACCCGGTCCTTCCTGCCCGCCATCCCGAGGCTCCCTTCCGTTGCGAATTCGATCTTAAGGCGGTTGCGGCGGCCCGGTCACCTGCTTTGCGGCGCAAGATCGTCTCCGTCTGAGGGCAAGCCAGCGCAGCAATGGTGCCATAAGGCCGTCGTGGAGGCGCGCATTCTTGCCAATCGCATCCAAGCGGCATCCGCCCCTGGCCAGCGTTCGCGCGCTTGGCCACTATCGCGGGCGCTAGTCAGGAGTGAGCCGCATGTCCGCTGGTCCCATCACCGCCGTCGACGAGGCCCGCTATCGCCGTGGCGCAGCCGTTCTGCTGGAGGTTTTGCGCAGCGAAGGGGTGGAATACATCTTCGGCAATCCCGGCACGACGGAGTTGCCCTTGATGGACGCGCTCACCGGCTCGCCGGACATTCAATATGTCTGGGCGCTGCAGGAGGCGAGTGCGGTCGCCATGGCGGATGGCTATGCGCAAGCCGCGCGCCGCCCGGGCTTCCTCAACCTGCATACGGCCGGCGGCCTGGGCAATGGCATGGGCAATCTGCTCAATGCCCAGGTATCGCAGACGCCGCTGGTGGTGACTGCCGGTCAGCAGGATTCGCGCCACACCATCACCGACCCGCTGCTCCTCGGCGATCTCATCCAGATCGCGCGGCCCGCGGTGAAATGGGCGCAGGAGGTGGCGCATGCGGACCAACTGCCCGTGCTCGTGCGGCGCGCCTTTCATGATGCCAATGCGGCACCGGCCGGGCCGGTTTTCCTCTCGCTGCCGATGGACGTGATGGAGGAGATGAGCGCGGTCGAGATCACGGAACCCTCCATGATCGATCGCCATACGGTGGCGGGTTCCCTCGACGATTTGGCGCGGCGGCTTGCTGCCGTCACGCCGGGGCGGCTCCTTGTCATCGCCGGCGACGAGGTCTATTTCAGCGAAGCGGCCGCGGAAGTGGCGAAGATGGCCGAGACGCTAGGCGCCGAAGTCTATGGTTCCTCATGGCCGTCACGTCTGCCCTTCCCCACGGCGCATCCCCTCTGGGCCGGCAACATGCCGAACAAGGGGCGGGAGATCTACGAAAAGCTCACCCAGTATGACGCGATCTTCGCCCTGGGAGGAAAGTCGCTGATCACGATTCTCTATTCCGCAGGGCCGATCATTCCGAAGGGTTGCGCGGTCTACCAGATGTCGACCGACGTGCGTGATCTCGGCCGCACCTATTCGACGGAACTCTCCGTGGTGGGGGACGTGCGGGCCTCGCTCCGTGCGATGCAGCCGCTGCTGGAGGCGGCGACGGCGCCACGCCGCGCGGCCTATGATGCGCTGGTCGCAAAAGCGGCCGAGCATCGCGCAGCACATCGCGCGTCGCTTGCCGCCCGCGCGGCCGCCGAATGGAATGCGCCGAAGATCACGCCGCTGGTTGCAGCCCAGGAAGCCGCGCGCGCCATCGGCCCCGGGATTCACATCGTGGACGAAGCGATCGCCACGGCGCTGCATTTGCGTGGATTCCTCAACAGCCAGAGCCCGAACCAGTATTCCTTTCTGCGCGGCGGCGCGCTGGGCTGGGGCATGCCCGCGGCCGTCGGCTGTTCGCTCGGGCTCGGGCGTGAACCCGTGGTCTCGCTGGTCGGAGACGGCGCGGCCCTCTACAGCCCGCAGGCGATTTGGACGGCGGCGCATGAAAAGCTGCCCGTCACCTTCGTCGTCATGAACAATCGCGAATACAACATCCTGAAGAATTTCATGAAGGGGCAGAAGGATTATCTCTCCACCCGCAACAACCGCTTCATCGCCATGGATATTGCGGAGCCTGCAGTGGATTACTTGGCGCTCGCCGCCTCCTTCGGGCTACCGGCACGGCGGGTCGAACGGCCTGAGGACGTCGCCCCCGCCATCGAGGCGGGCATCGCCTCAGGCACCGCGAACCTCGTGGAGATCATGATCGGGATCGAGTGACGAGGGGCCGGACGGGCGGTCATTGGCTGCGGCCCCGGCCTCGGCGCCCTGCCGCATCTTGCGCCTGCTGCTTCCACTCGCGGCCACAATGGTCGCTGGCTTCGCCATCCAGCAGCGCAGCACCGCCGTTGCCTGATCACGCTCTGCCGGCGAGAAGGGCCGCTTTCCCCCCTGCGCCGGGTTGTGGAGATATCCTTTACGGGGTCTCCAGCCGCGCTTCGCCCGAGACGGTGGCCGAAACCGTCTGCTCTTCCGCTTGCGCGCTTGGCAAGGTCTTCGCTTCGGGTGCCGCCGCCGTCATCATGCGCATCATCGGGCGCGGGCCGGGCGGCGCGCCGTCGTCGCCCACCGTCACGCTGCTGAAGCCATGCGCCTGCAGATGCATGAGCGTCGCGACGACTCCCGCCTGAGCCGTCAGCTTGTCGATCGCTTTCGCCATGGCTTGCTCGTAGCTCTTCTCGGCGAGCGCCGGGGAGAGCTGCCAGGAGAGGTCGCCGACTGCGAGACCCGCCTCCTGCAATTGCCCGACGAGCGCCAGCAGGCCTGCCCCGTCATGCGCGCGCAGCGCGATGCCCTGAGACGCATGCCAGAGATCCTTCGGGTCCGTCTGGTGCCAGACCGAGTAGGCCGTGGTGCTGGCCGTGACACCGGGTAGCCCCTTGGCCGTCGCGAGCGCCTTGGCCACCATGTCGTTCACCTGGGCTTGGGCGGCGCCGGCCGAAGACGCGTCCGCCTGAGCCGTCAGCTGCGCCACCAATTCGTCTGGCATGACCGTGACGCTCGCCGTCACCGTGAGCTTCAGCCGGGTGTCTGCCCAGGCGGCGCTGCCGTACGAAAAAAGCCCTGCAAGGAGCAGGGCCGTTCCGAAAAGAGCGCTTCTGGTCTTGGATGCGGTCATCCGTCCCTCCTGATGTCACCCTCGGGACAACAAGCCCGAGGGTGACATCATGGGAGCGGAAGGGCATGGCGCTTTTGTGGCTCAGCCCCTCAGCACCTCGTTTGCCGGGTCGAAGGGGCTGTCGGCGATGACGGTCGCCGTGTGGCGCTGGCCGAGGATGGAAATCTCCACCTCCTGGCCGAGCGTCGCGAGATCGGGCCGCAGCATGCCGAGTGCCAGCGATTTGCCGACGCGCCAGCCATAGCCGCCCGAGGTGGTGCGGCCCACGAGTTCGTCCCCGATATAGATCGGCTCGGAGCCGCGCGCATCCGCATCCGTCACGCCATGCACTTCCATCGTCACGAAGGCGTTCTTCAAGCCCGCTTCCTTCCAGGCGAGCAGCGCATCCCGCCCGTGGAAATCCCCCTTCTTGAGCGAGACGAACCGGTCGAGCCCGGATTCGTAAGCCGAATACTCGATCGACATCTCGCGGGGGATGAGCTTGTAGCTCTTTTCCAGGCGCAGGCTGTCCATCGCCTTGATGCCGAAGGGCTTCAAATCGAACTCCGCGCCGGCTTCGAAGAGCTTGTCGAAGATGTAGTTCTGCATCTCGATCGGGTGATGCAACTCCCAGCCGAGTTCGCCGACATAGTTGACGCGGATGGCGAGGGTGGACGCAGCCCCCACCGAGATCATCTTGCCCGTCAGCCAGGGGAAGGCGGCGTTGGAGAGATCGGTATCGGTCAGCTTCTGCAAGAGTGCGCGGGAGCGGGGGCCTGCCAGCACCAGCACGCCATATTGCGTCGTCACCCGGGCGAGCTTCACGCTGCCGTCGGTGGGTGCCAGCTTCTCCAGATAGTCGTGGTCGTGCCGCTCTAGCGCACCGGCCGAGACGAGGTAGAACTGACTCGGGCCCATCGAGAAGATGGTGAATTCCGAGCGCACGCCGCCGCGCTTGGTGAGCAGGTAGGAGAGCTGAACGCGCCCGACCTTCGGCACCTTGGTGGTCAGAATGCTTTCCAGCCACTGGGCCGCACCCGGACCCGTCACCTCCATCTTGGCGAAGGCCGACATGTCGAGCAGCCCGACTTTCTCATGCACGTGGCGGGCTTCCTGGCCCACGAATGCGAAGGCGTTGGAGCGGCGGAAGCTCCACTTTTCGCGGATGACACCGTTCTTGTCGGCATCCGCGTGATTCTCGTTGAGGAGGACATCCGCCTTGTTGAGGTCGGTCTCGCTCAGGGCGTAGCCTTCCGGCGCGAACCAGCCCGGCCGCTCCCAGCCGTAGACGGTGCCGAAGACGGCACCCTTCGCCGCCATGCGGTCATAACAGGGGCTGCGCTTCAGGCCGCGTGCCGCGCCGCGCTCTTCTTCCGGGTAATGCACCGTGAAGACCTTGGCGTACGCCTCCTCGGTCTTTTCCCGCAGATAGCCGCGGCCGGCATAGGGGCCGAAGCGGCGCGGATCGACGCCCATCATATCGACGGAGGGTTCGCCCTCAACGATCCATTCCGCCAGCTGCCACCCGGCGCCACCGCAGGCGGTGATGCCGAAGCTGTGGCCTTCGTTGAGCCAGAAGTTCTTGAGGTGCCAGGCCGGTCCGACGATGGGGCTGCCGTCCGGCGTATAGGCGATCGCGCCGTTATAGACCTTCTTCACACCCACTTCGCCGAAGGCCGGCACGCGCTCGATGGCGGTTTCGATATAGGGGGCCAGCCGGTCCAGATCCTCCTGGAACAGCTCGTATTCGGATTGGTCGGACGGCCCGTCGACATAGCAGCAGGGGGCGCCGATTTCATAGGGGCCGAGCAGCAGGCCGCCGGCTTCCTCCCGCATGTACCAGGAGCTGTCGCTTTCGCGCAGCACGCCCATCTCAGGCAGGCCTTTCGCGCGGCGCTCCTGCACCAGCGGGTGCGGCTCCGTCACGATATACTGGTGCTCCACGGGGATGACGGGCACGTCGAGGCCCACCATCTCGCCCGTCTTGCGCGCGAAATTGCCGGTGGCCGAGACCACGTGTTCGCAGGTGATGTCGCCCTTGTCGGTGGAGACCACCCATTCGCCGTTCGGCTTTTGGGTGATTCCGGTCACCGTGGTGTAGCGGTAGATCTCGGCGCCGAGGTTGCGCGCGCCGCGCGCCAGCGCCTGGGTCAGGTCAGCCGGCTGCACGTAGCCATCTTCCTTGTGCTGGATGGCGCCGATGATGCCGTGCGTCTCCATCAACGGCCAGATTTCCTTGACCTGCTCGGGCGTCAGAAAATCGACGTTCACGCCGATGGTGCGCGCGATGCCGGCATAATAGCGGTACTCGTCCATCCGGTCCTGCGTGCGGGCCAGGCGGATGTTGGAGACCGTGGAGAGGCCGACGTTGAGACCCGTTTCGGCTTCCAGGCTCTTGTAAAGATTGACGGAATACTTGTGGAGCTGCCCGACGGAATAGCTGAGGTTGAAGAGCGGCAGAAGGCCCGCCGCGTGCCAGGTGGAGCCCGAGGTCAGCTCTCGCCGCTCGATGAGAACGACGTCGCTCCAGCCTTTCCGGGCCAAGTGGTAGAGCGTGCTGACGCCAACGGCGCCCCCTCCGATGACGACAACGCGCGCTTGGGTCTTCATGTGGTACCCTAACTCAAATGAAGAAAAATCGGCCCGAGGATAGGGAGCCGGCCGGCCCTGGCTACAGAAGTTTCTCGCCGCCGGATTTGAAGGATCACGACGGCCCGGGCGCGCTGGGCCGCTCGGGCGCCGCTTCCAGGAAATCCTTGCGTCCCGGCGGCCGAAAGGCCCACCTTCCGTGCAATGATCAACATCCCCACCAACCTATTGCGCGCGCTGATCATGGTCATCGATCTGAAGGGGGTGACCAAGGCCAGCGAAGGGCTCGGCCGGACGCAGCCGACGATCAGCCTGCAAATCAAGAAGCTGCAGGAGATGATCGGGGTGACGCTGCTGGAACGGGAGACGGGGGTCGCACAGCTCACCGAGGCGGGGGAAGTCTGTGTGGACTATGCGCGCCGCATTCTCGCTCTGCATGACGAGATGATGAGCAGATTAGCCACGCATGGCGCCGGCAACCGGCTGCGCATCGGCGTTCCCAATGACTATGCCGATCATTTCCTGCCGAAATTCCTCACGCTCGTCGATGCGGACGGGTTGGACGTGCGATTCGAGGTGGTGTCGGACATCTCCCAAAACCTGTTGCGGGACATGCGGAACGGAACGCTCGACATCGTGGTGGCCATGACCGACCAATTGCTGAACGGCGCCGTGATCTCCTGGCCCGAAAGCCTGAGCTGGGTCGGCGCGCCTGGCCGCGTGCCCCCGGCAGGGGGCGATGCCGGGCGACCCTTTCCCCTGGTCGCCGCACCGGAAGGCTGCCTCTACCGCCGCCTCATGCTTTCGGTTCTGCAGCACGAAGGGCAGTCCGCCGACGTCGTCTATACGACCGCGAGTTTGACCGGGATCGAAGCGGCAGTGCGCAGCGGCTTCGGCGTCACCGCGATGGCGACGCGCCTTGTGCCGCCCAGCCTTGTTCCCGTGACGGACCTCCCGCCATTGCCCAGCGTGCAGGTGGGCGTCTATCTGACCCCCCGGGCGCAAGGCCGCCCGGTACGCCGCCTCGCAGCCCTGCTCGGCCAGGTCATGGCCGAGGTTGAGGGCTGAGCCCGCCCAGGCAGGGGCCTAGAGCACGCGATACATTAGCAAAGCCTATGGGGCATTTGACGTTCCTATTGGTGGTCGTCTCGCTCTTTGAGGCAACTGGACGCTCCAACTCAGCCTGGGAGCGCGCGTCCGATGCCAGAAGACCTGAACACCATTGAGTCCCTCCCCCGTCTCAAGCAGATCGAGAACGGCGCCAAGGTAAAAAGGACCTTCTCGCGCGACGAGATGAAGCGTCGTCTGCAGGCGCTGCGCGCCCACATGGCGCAGAACGACGTGGCGGCGGCGATTTTCACGTCCTACCACAACATCAACTACTTCGAAGACTTTCTCTATTGCTACTTCGGGCGGTCCTATGCCCTGGTCGTGACGCAAGATCGGGAAATCACCATTTCTGCCAATATCGACGGCGGCCAGCCCTGGCGCCGAATCGATGGCGAAAACATCGTCTATACCGACTGGCGGCGCGACAACTATGCCCATGCCTTGAGCACGGCTTTGGAACGTGCGGGCGTCACCCAAGGTCGGCTGGGTCTCGAATTCGATCACCTCAGTCTCGACCGTGCCGCGGAAATCGCGGCGGCTCTTCCTGCCTTTCAACAGGTCGACATCGCACGGCCTGCGATGCGCCTGCGGATGATCAAGTCCGCTGAGGAAATCGCGCTCATTCGCGAGGGCGCTCGGATCGCCGATATCGGGGGAGGCGCCTGCGTCGAAGCCCTGCACGAAGGCGTGCCGGAATACGAGGTCGCGCTGCATGCGACGGGCCGCATGGTGCGCGAAATCGCCGCGACATTTCCCCATGTGGAACTCATGGACAGTTGGACCTGGTTCCAGTCGGGCATCAACACCGACGGCGCCCACAATCCAGTCACCTCGCGGAAGGTCGAGCGCGGAGACATCCTGTCGCTCAACTGCTTTCCGATGATCGCCGGCTACTATACCGCACTTGAGCGGACGCTGTTCCTCGATCACGCGAGTGACGAGCAGCTGAAAATCTGGCAAGTCAACTGCGATGTTCACAAACATGGCCTGACACTCATCCGCCCGGGAAATCGTTGCGGTGACATCGCGCGCGAACTCAACGAGATCTACCGCTCGCACGGGCTGCTCGACTATCGCACCTTCGGCTATGGCCATAGCTTCGGCGTGCTGAGCCATTACTACGGTCGTGAAGCGGGGCTCGAACTGCGCGAGGATGTTCAGACCGTGCTGGAGCCCGGCATGGTCGTCTCCATGGAACCGATGCTGATGCTGCCGGAGGGAATGCCCGGCGCCGGAGGCTATCGCGAGCATGACATTCTCGTTTTGACCGAGGATGGGGCGGAGAACATCACGCGTTTTCCCTTCGGACCCGAACACAACATCATCAGTGCTACCTGAAGGACAGGCGAGCGGCGAGGGCCGCACACGAGCTTGGTGCCAACAGGAAAGGCAGCATTGATGACCAGAACGGTGATGATCGGCGAACTCGCTTGGCCGGAGTACGCGCGACAGGTGCAGGAGCAGCGACGGCCTATCCTGATACCGCTGGGCGCGCTCGAGCAACACGGCCCGCATCTCTCGATGAATCCGGATGTTCTCATCCCAACCGCGATTGCCAAGGCTGTCGCCGGGGAGGTGGGTGCGCTTGTCGCACCCCCTCTCGCCTATGGCTACAAATCCCAGCAACGCAGTGGCGGCGGCAACCATCTCATCGGAACCACCAGCCTGGACGGCGCCACCTTGTCGTCCACCGTCAAGGACATCCTGAAGGAGTTCGCGCGGCACGGCGTACGAAACTTCTGCATGATCAACGGCCATTTCGAGAATTCGATATTCGTCACGGAAGGCATCGACCTGGCGTTGCGCGAGTTGCGCTGGGAAGGGCAGACGGACGTGAAAGTCATCCTGCTGTCCTATTGGGATTTCGTCGGTCCCGAGACCCTCGACACCATCTATCCCGATGGATTTCCCGGCTGGGCGGTCGAGCATGGTGGCGTCCTGGAGACATCCATCATGCTGCATCTGCATCCCGATCTGGTTGATATGAGCAGGGCCCCGTCGCATCCACCGGCTTCCATGCCGGCATACGACCATTTTCCCCCGCATCCGGCGTGGACGTGCGCATCAGGCTGCTTGTCCTCCCCCGAGGACGCGACTGCCGCCAAAGGCGCGCTGCTGTTCGATGTCTGCGTGCGCGAGATATCGAAGTCACTGTCCGCAGTCGATGGATTTCATGCTGAATAATCAAACATTCTGAAAGAAATGAGATGGAATCGGATGTTTTGTCGAACCACGACCGCTTGATTGAGGCCGATCGGGTCGGCCGTATCGAGACCCATGGGGTCGATCCCATTCCCTTGGCGGATCGGCATGGAACGCCGTGGGAGTTGTTCCGAATGTGGATCGGTGCGAACGTCAACTACATCGTTGTCGTCACGGGCGCGCTGGTCCTCGCGGAAGGCCTCTCCTTTTGGCAGGCGATCACCGCCGTCATGGTCGGCAATCTCCTCGGCTGCACCGTGCTGGGATTGGCCACCATCATGGGGCCGCGCACGGGAACATCCGGCATCATGACGTCGCGGAGCTGCTTCGGACAGCTCGGGTCATTCATGCCGAAGGCGGTGAGCCTCATCTCCGCGCTCAGCTGGTTTTCCATCAATTCCCTCGTCGCGACGGACGCGCTGACGGCGCTTCTGAAGATGGTCGGCGCTCACGGTGACGCGCTGCCGTGGATATCGCTCGTCATCATCCTGGCAGGAGAAGTGGCTCTCGCCGCCTATGGACATGCGACGATCATCGTATCCGAGAAATGGATGGCCGTCGTCCTTGCCGTCCTCTTTGCCGGATTGGCATATTTCGTGCTGTCAAAATCCCATCTCGCCTCCATCACGTCGTTCAACAGCGCAGGGGGTAACGTCAGCGAGTGGCTGATCGGCATGGGGATCGCCTTTGCCTATCCGCTCGGCTGGGCCAATTTTGCCTCGGACTACAGCCGCTATCTGCCACCCGACACCAGCTGGAAGCGGATCGCATTCGCGGCAGGTGGTGGGCAGTTCTTGGCGCTCGTCCTGTGCGAAATCATCGGTATCCTCTTCGCAGCGGCTCTGGGCGGCAATCTCGGCTACGATCCGGTCAGTCAATTGTCCCATTTTCTTCCCGCATGGTTCATTGTTCCCCTTCTTCTGGCCGTGATCCTCGGCGGCATCGGCGCGAACGTGCCGAACGGCTACACGGCGAGCCTGGGGCTGATCGCGATGCGGCTACCGATCAACCGGCTGACCTCCCTGGCGGTGATCACGCTCTTCACCGTGGCCGTGCGTGTCGTCACGGTCTTGAACGGCCAGTTCTATGATCTTTACGAGCTCTTCCTGGGATACATGGTCTATTGGACGGCGCCCTGGGCGGCGATCGTCATCGTGGATTACTTCATGCGCGATGGCCGCTACGACAGTGCCGATTGGATGCCGTGGAAGGAGAGCGCCTACTGGTATACGGGTGGCGTGTTCCTGCCCGGGGTTATCGCCTTCGTCGTCGGCACCGCCGCATCCCTGGCCTTTTCCAACTCGCCGACCTTTGCCAGCCCATTGATGAAGACGTATCTCGGCTGGGGCGATCTCAGCTTCGAGGTCGGGCTCGTCTCGGCAGGTCTGATCTACTTCTTCCTCGCGCGCGGTGCATTGTCTCGACAGAGTGCGAGCCCGCGTCACGTGGGCGAGGCGCCGGGGGCTCGCCTGCCAGCGGCCTAGGGCCGTTGAGCTGGCGCGGCGCCCCACCCGAGGGGCGCCGAAGCTATCCCATCGCCGGCCGGCGCTCCGGCCAGCGAGTGGCCCGGTCATAGGCTTGGGCCAGTTGCAGGCAGGACAGTTCCTGGGCGTAGGGGGCCAGAACCTGCATCCCCATGGGCAGACCTGCCTCGTTGAACCCCACGGGCAAGTTGATCGCCGGGCATTGCGCATTGGTCGCCAGGATCACGACCTCCATCCAACGATGATAGGTGTCCATACTGCGGCCCGCGATCTCGCGCGGCCAAGTCCAGTCGGCCGGGAAGGGGAAGACCTGCGCCGTCGGCAGCACCAGATGGTCGTAGCGCGCGAAGAGCGTTTGCATGTGCAGGTAGAAGCGGCTGCGCACCGCTTGGGCACGGGCGATCTCGGTGCCGGTGACGGCGAGGCCGCGCGCGACTTCCCATTGCGCTTCCGGCTTGAGCAGGTCGCGCTTCGCGGGGTCGGCATAGGCCTCGCCGAGCGCGGTCGCTGCTCCCCAGCTCCGCAGCAGCGTCCAAGCCTCCCACAACGCCTCCATGGGAAAGCCAAGGGTGACCGGTTCCACCGCGCAGCCGAGCTCTTCCAGGACCCCAAGCCCCGCTTCGCAGAGCGGCAGGATGCCTGGCTCCATGGCCAGATAGCCGCCGAGGTCGCCGAGCCAGCCGATGCGGCGGCCGGCAATCGAGACGTTCAGAGGGGCGGTCACCGCGGCGGCACTTTCGCGAATGGCAAGCGGGGCCGCGGGGTGCGGGCCGGCCTGGACGGAGAGCAAGAGGGCGAGGTCCTCGACGCTCCGCGCCATCGGCCCGACCACACCCAAGGTTGCCGCGAAGACATCCGCCGCCTCGTCCGGAATGCGGCCGAAGCTCGGGCGGAAGCCATAGACGTTGTTGAAGGCCGCCGGATTGCGCAGCGAGCCCGCGTGATCCGAGCCATCCGCCAGCGGCACCATGCGCGTGGCGAGTGCCACGGCCGCACCGCCGGAGCTGCCGCCGGCACTGCGGCGTTGGTCGTACGCGTTGAGCGTCGTGCCAAAGACGGGGTTGTAGGTATGCGAGCCGAAGCCGAATTCCGGCACGTTGGTCTTGCCGATGAAGATGGCGCCGGCCGCGCGCATGCGGCCGACCATGATCGAATCGGCCTCCACCACCGTTTCCTTGAACAGGGGGGAGCCCTGGGTGTTCGGCAGGCCCCGCACATCCTCCAGATCCTTCACGCCGAGGGGCAGACCGTGCAGCGCGCCCATCGGGCCATGGGCCGCCAGGTGCCGGTCCTTCTCGGCGGCCTCCGCCAGCAGTGCCGTACGGGGAACGCGCGAGACGATGGCGTTGACGGTGGGATTGATCGCGTCGATGCGGTCGAGGAAGGCCGTCATCACCTCGACGGCAGAAAGCTTCCGATCGGCGATGGCGCGGGCAAGGCCGGTCGCGGAAAGCTCGGTCGGTGTCACGAGGCGGCGGGCTCCTGGTTGTGATGGAAGACGCAGGCAAGCTTGTTGCCGTCCGGGTCGCGCACATAGGCGACGTAGAAGCTCGGCTCGTAATAGGGCCGGGTGCCGGGCGCACCTTCATCGCTGCCGCCATGGGCGAGAGCCGCAGCATGGAAGGCTTGCACTTCGGCTTCGCTATGGGCGCGCAGCGCGACCATCGTGCCATTGCCGGCGGTCGGCGGCTGACCGTCGAAGGGGCGGCAGATCCAGAAGCTCACGCCACCGTCGTAATCCGGACCCCAATGGAGAAAGTCTTCGGAGGAGTCCGGATGGCGGCCGATGCCGAGGGTCGCGAAAACCGCATCATAGAAGGCGGCACTGCGCGCCAGATCGCTCACGCCCAGGGTCGTGTAGAGGATGAGCGTCACCTGCAGTCTCCCCAATGGCGATAGGGATGAGCCTGCCACGAACAGGCGGGACTGTCATCCGCGTGCCATGTAGGGTGGACCGAAGCCCGTCCTATCCTTTGGCGAGAATATCGAAGGCCTTGAGGCGGGTGAGGACGGCGGGCATCTCGGCGAGCGGGATCATGTTCGGCCCATCGGAGGGCGCATGATCCGGATCAGGATGGGTTTCCATGAAGACGGAGGCGCAGCCGACGGCCAGCGCGGCCCGCGCCAGCACCGGGGCATACTCCCGCTGACCGCCGGAGGAGCCGCCCTGGCCACCCGGCTGCTGCACGGAATGCGTCGCGTCGAAGACCACCGGATAGCCGGTGCGCGCCATCTCGGGCAGGCCGCGGAAATCCGTCACCAGGGTGTTGTAGCCGAAGCTGGTGCCGCGATCGGTGAGCAGGATGCGCGTATTGCCGGTGCTCGCGATCTTGGCGGCGACGTTCTTCATGTCCCAAGGCGCGAGGAACTGACCCTTCTTGACGTTGATGGCAGCCCCCGTCTCGCCGGCGGCGATCAGCAGATCGGTCTGGCGGCAGAGGAAGGCCGGGATCTGGATGACGTCGACGGCCTCGGCCACCGGCTTGCACTGGCCCGCGTCATGCACGTCCGTCAGCACCGGGACGCCGAAGGTTTCACGGATTTCGGCGAGAATTTCGAGACCCTTGTCGAGCCCCACGCCGCGCTGGGCCGAGCCCGAGGTACGGTTCGCCTTGTCGTAGCTCGACTTGTAGATGAGCGGGATGTCGAGGTTGCGGCAGATGGCGACCAATTCGCTCGCCACCTCCCGCGCATGGTCCCGGCTTTCGATCTGGCAGGGGCCGCCGATCAGCACGAAGGGCAGATCATTCCCGACAGTGACGGAGCCGATGGCGACATGGGTCATCAGACGAGTCTCGCCTGCTGAACGCAGGCGCCAATGAAGCCCTTGAACAGCGGATGCGGGTCGAAGGGCTTGGATTTCAGCTCGGGGTGATACTGCACGCCGATGAACCAGGGGTGGTCGGGGTATTCGACGATCTCGGGCAGCACGCCGTCCGGCGACAGGCCGGAGAAGCGCAGCCCCGCCTTTTCCAGCTGCTCGCGATAATGGATGTTCACCTCGTAGCGGTGACGATGGCGCTCCTCGATCGAGGCCGCACCGTCATAGACCTCGCGCACCAGGGATCCGGGGGCGAGGACCGCTGGATAGGCGCCGAGGCGCATGGTGCCGCCGAGATCACCGCTCGCTTCGCGCCGGACGCGCTCGTTGCCCTGGGCCCACTCCGTCATCAGCCCGACGACGGGCGTGTCGCAGGGGCCGAATTCAGTAGAGGAGGCGTCCGTCATGCCGGCGAGATTGCGCGCCGCCTCGATGCAGGCCATCTGCATGCCAAAGCAGATCCCGAGGAAGGGCACCTTGTGCTCGCGCGCGAAGCGCACGGCTTCGATCTTGCCTTCCGAGCCACGCTCGCCGAAGCCGCCCGGCACCAGGATGCCATGCACCCCTTCCAGGCGGGCAACGGAATTGGGCTCTTCGAAGACCTGACTATCGACCCATTCCAGCTTGACGCGCATGCGATGGGCGATGCCGCCATGGAACAGGGCTTCGGCGAGCGACTTATAGCTGTCGAGCAGCGTCGTATATTTGCCGACGACCGCGATGCGCACCTCGCCCTCGGGGGAGCGCACGGCCTCCATGATGGCGTTCCAGCGCGACATGTCGGGCTCGGCATCGGTGGGCAGGCCGAAATGGCGCAGC
The DNA here is from genome assembly GCF_054665075.1 of Acidisoma sp. 7E03. Lineage (NCBI taxonomy): Bacteria > Pseudomonadati > Pseudomonadota > Alphaproteobacteria > Acetobacterales > Acidocellaceae > Acidisoma > Acidisoma sp. 7E03. The sequence goes on along the minus strand of NZ_BAAFHE010000003.1, from coordinate 211,436 downwards.
ACCTCGCGGTCCATGCCCTCGGCATGGTAGCGCGCCGGCACGGCATAGATGCTGTCGACGTCGAGCGCCGGAATGACGGCCTCGGGGCGCACGTTGCAGAAGAGCGCGATCTTGCGCCGCTCGTTTTCGGGAATCGGGCGGTCGCAGCGGCACAGCAGCATCTGCGGCTGGATGCCGACGTTGAGCAGTTCCTTCACCGAATGCTGCGTCGGCTTGGTTTTCAGCTCACCGGCCGAGGGGATGTAGGGCACCAGCGTGAGATGCACGAACATCGACCGCTCCGGCCCAAGCTCGTTGCCGAGCTGCCGGATCGCTTCCAGGAAGGGCAGGCTTTCGATGTCGCCGACGGTGCCGCCGATTTCGATGATGACGAAGTCAAGCTCGTCGGTCTTGTTGAGGACCGTCTCCTTGATCGCGTCGGTGATGTGCGGAATCACCTGCACGGTTCCGCCGAGGTAGTCACCCCGACGTTCGCGCGCGATCACCTCTGAATAGATTCGCCCCGTCGTCGCATTGTCGGCCTTGGTCGCATGCACGCCGGTGAAACGCTCATAATGGCCGAGGTCGAGGTCGGTCTCGGCCCCGTCATCAGTCACGAAGACTTCCCCGTGCTGGTAGGGGCTCATCGTGCCGGGATCGACGTTGAGATAAGGGTCCAGCTTGCGGAGGCGGACCGAATAGCCCCTGGCCTGAAGCAGGGCACCCAAGGCGGCGGCGGCGATGCCTTTGCCGAGAGAAGACACAACGCCGCCCGTCACGAAGATGAATCGCGTCATGGGCTTTCCTCATACAGGTTCAGGCCCGGCTGAGGGAACCCCAGCCGGGCGATTAGGCTCAATGCGAAAAGCTCAAGGCGCCGCGGGGGCGGACGGCTTGGCCGGCTGGGCCGGAGCAGGCGTGGGGGCAGCAGGGGTGGCCGGCATGGTCTTGGCCGGGCTGCCGGCAGGCGCATTGAAGATAGCGCTGACGCCGCTCGTGCTGCTGCGCGTCATCAGCGCGAGAACGAGCGAGAGCGCCAGGAAGATAGTGGCCAGAATGGCGGTCGTGCGGGTCAGCAGATTGGCCGTGCCGCGCCCGGTCATGAAGCTACCCATGCCCTGGCCACCGCCGATGCCAAGGCCGCCGCCCTCGCTGCGCTGGATCAGCACGACGCCGATGAGCGCGAGGGTGACGAAAACATGGATGACGAGCAGGACGGTGAACATGCGAAGCCTTTCGGGGGAGGACCCGCGCGCCTTCTAGCGAAGCTTCGCCGGGATGCAAAGCGCGGCAGCCTTGCGTTTGGGAAACGGCCGCCCCGGCCCCAGAAAGCGGCGGGCGGTGCGGCCGTCGTCCCGGTCGTTCAGTCGTCGCGGTGGACGCGTTCCATGCGCTCGTGGCGCTCCTGCGCCTCGATCGAGAGGGTGGCGATGGGCCTGGCTTCCAGACGCTTCAGCCCGATCGGCTCACCGGTATCCTCGCAATAGCCGTAGGTGCCATTTTCGATTCGCAGCAGAGCCTGTTCGATCTTCGAGATGAGCTTGCGGGCCCGGTCACGGGTGCGGAGCTCGAGGGCACGGTCGGTCTCGACGCTGGCCCGATCCGTGATGTCGGCCTCCATGATGCCGCCTTCGGAAAGACTGGCCAGGGTGCCGTTGGCTTCCTTGAGGAGATCCTCCTGCCAGCGGAGCAGTTTCCGCCTGAAATACTCGACTTGCATCGGATTCATGAACTCTTCGTCCTCACTCGGACGATAGTCTTCTGGTAGCGTAATCATCATGCGGCGAAGTCTCCGCTAGCGCTGTCGGAACCCGAGACGGATCTGATCCGGCTGTTGGCGCGGCTTATAGCGGGCTGCCCCGGGGACGCCAAGCAGATTGCAACAAGTTCAAACTTCTGCAACGCGCCCGCCGATTGACATTTCCGCCCCCGGTCTAAAGCCCGCGCTCCGCCATGAAGGCATCCAGTGCGGCGCGGCTGGGCATCGCGTCCATGCCGCCGGGTGCGGTCGCGGTGATCGCCCCGGCGGCGCAGGCGAAGCGGCCGATGCGGCTCAGGCTCTCGGCGCCGAGGTCGAAGTCCGATTCGATCAGCCCGGCCAGGAAGGCTGCCATGAAGCTGTCGCCGCAGCCCGTCGTATCCACCACCTTCACGGGCACCCCCGGCACCGTCACGCGCTCCTCACGGGTCAGGATGCGGGCGCCGCGCGCGCCGGCGGTGACGGCGACGACCCGCAGGTCCTCATGCCACAGCGATTCGAGCGCCCGGTCGGGGTCGTCGATGCCGGCGATGATGGCCAGTTCGTCCTCGCCGATCTTGAGGATGTTGGCGACGGCGATGACCTCGCGCGCTGCAGCCACCATGGCGTCCGTGCTTTCCCACAGGAGGGGACGCAGATTCGGGTCCACCGAGATGAGGATGCCGGCCTTCTGAGCGAGGCTGACGGCATGGCGCTGAGCCCGGGCGGAGACGGGGGCGGAGAGCACCAAGCTGTTGACGTGCAGGATTTCCGCATCCTCGATCACATCGGCCGGCACGTCCTCCGCCGCGTAATTCGCGTCTGCGCAGTCATGTCGGTAGAACAGGAAGTTCCGCTCGCCCTGGGCGTCGAGGGTCACCACGGCGACGCCGGTGAGATGCCGGTCAGAGACGGCGATGTGCCCGACGGCCGCTCCGGAGGCGGCAATGGTGCCGGTCAGCAGCCGGCCGAAGGCATCGTTGCCCACCTTGCTCAGCATGGCGACGGAGCGGCCGAGCTTGGCGAGCCCGACGGCCGAATTCCCCGGCGCGCCGCCCGGCTTGGCGGCGAAATTCAGCGCGCCGGCCTCGGCCGGCAGCGGCACCATGTCGATTAGCAATTCACCCAGAGACGCGACTTCATAGCCCATGAGGTTCTTCCCTTCGCTCCAGGGCTTATTGTCATGACTTGAGGGCGGTTGCCATTCCCCTTACGGCTTTGCGGCTACTGTGTGAGGCGGCCGATGCCCAGAACCGTCGCTTTCGGGGTCAAGAAGGATCTGCAGCCCTATATCGAGGCCGCGGTTGACCGCGCCGCTTTTGAAATCGCGTTCCTCGACTTCGAGACAGCGCGCCTGGACGGAGCCGAGATCGTGGTGCCGCTCACCCTGCGGGACATCCGAATGCTCCACCGCCACCATGCCGCAGCGCGCCATCGCTATCTGGCGCCGGGCCCCGCCGTCATGGCGCTGTGTCACGACAAGAAGGCTTTGAACGAGCGGCTGTTGGACAGCCCCTTCGCCACTCTCATTCCCCCTTTGCAGGCGCCGGGGCAGCGGCATCTGCCCTACGTGCTCAAGAAGCGCGAAGCGGCCTCGGGCGAACAGAGCTTCATCCTGCGCACCACGGAAGACGAGGGGCGGCATGCCGACCACCTCGGCTCCGACCAGTATTTCTGCCAGGGCTATGTCGAAAGCCCCATCGAATACGCGAGCCATATGCTCTTCGCAGACGGCCGCCTCGTCTATCATGCGACCAACCAGTATTGGATGCGGCCGCATGCCGTGAAGGGCACCGGCACTCCGCCGGTGCGGGAGATCACCGGGATTGCGATGGACGAGGCTGTGATCGCCGCATTGGCGGAGGTCGTCCGCTGGCTCGGCTTCGAGGGGCTGTGCTGCGTCGACTACAAGATCCAGGAGGGGCGGGTCTGGTTGCTCGAGATCAATCCGCGCTTCGGCTTCTCGCTGTTTCGGGACATCAATCGCATGCTGGCCGCCTATGCCGCGGCCCTGGACGATCGCGCGGCACCGGGGTCACCTTAAGCTTTGGGCCCAGGCCTTCCCGAGAATGGCCAGGCGTTGCGGCCGGGCACGGCCGGTCAAACCACCCCAGAGGAGGGGGAGGGCCTTCCGCGCTTCTCCCCGTCGCAGCATCTCGCGCCCGACCGTCCAAAGCAGTTCCCGTCTTGCCCGATGAAGCAGACGGCCGAGGCGCGACGGCCCCAGCCGTGCCGCGAGCGCTGTATTGCTGCCAATGGCGGTTAGCGCTGGCTCATAGGCGGCAAGGCGCGTCGCAGCCTCGTCCATCATGCTGCCGCGACGGCGGCGGACGAAGAGCACGGGCGTGCCACCCAAGGCGAGCAGCAGTCCACAGAGGGCGAGACGCGGCCAGAACTCCCAATCTTCGGCAAAGCGGATGTCTGCGCGGAAGCCGCCCGTTTGCCGCCATGCATCGGCGCGGATCAGCACATGGCCGCCATTGGCGAAGAGGTTGCCGAGCACGAGCCGGGGCAGCAATCGGCCGCCCGCGACGGCGCGCCGGTCCAGCGTGCCTGGTGCTTCCGGCCGTGCGGATTCGGCGACATAGGCGAAGGGTGCGTGGACGGCAGCGGCGCCGGGGGCCGCGGCGAGAGCGGCGGCCAGCCGACCCAAGGCGTCGGGGGCCAGCCAGTCGTCGCCGTCGAGGAAGAGCAGGGCATCGGCGGCTTGCGCTGCGGGATGGGCAGCACCGATATTCCGAGCGACCGCCACACCTTGGCCAGCCTGGCGCAAGACCTGTAGGCGGGGATCGGAGAGGAGGGGGTTCGCGGCGTCAGCCGTTCCATCCTCCGATCCGTCGTCGACCAGGATCAGGGCAAGATCGGTGTAGCTCTGCTCCAGCACGGAGCGCAGCGCGTCGGGGAGGAAGGCCGCGATGTTGCGGGCCGCGATGATGACCGCGACCCGCATCGGAGGAGATGCCTCAGGCGGCGACCGAGTGGGGAATGCCGTGTTCGCCGAGCAGGGCGGAGAGTTCGCCCGTCTGATACATCTCGGTCACGATGTCACAGCCGCCGATGAACTCACCCTTCACATAAAGCTGGGGAATGGTCGGCCAGTTGGAGAACTGCTTGATGCCGTCGCGCAGCTCCGGGTCTTCCAGGACGTTGGCGGTGGCGAAGGGTACGTTCATGTGGCTGAGGATCTGCACCACCCGGGCGGAAAACCCGCACTGCGGGAACATCGCTGTCCCCTTCATGTAGAGCATCACCGGATTGTCGGTGATGTCCTTGCGGATGCGATCGGCCACGGCGTCTTGAGACATGGAAAGCTCCTTACTCGGGCGCTGATGTTTGCAGGGCGAGGGCATGCAGCTCTCCGCCCATCCGGCCCTGAAGCGCCGCGTAGATCATCTGATGCTGTTTGAGGCGCGACAGACCACGAAACTGCTCGCTTACCACTGTAGCAGCATAGTGGTCGCCGTCACCGGCCAAATCCTCGACGGTCACCCGCGCGTCAGGAATGGCGGCACGGATCAGGCTCTCGATCGCACTGGCGGACATCGCCATGCCGTCTCTCCTTAAAGGACGGCATGGCCGAGGCCGCCGTCAGCTCATCCAGGTCTTGAAGAAGCGCTCATGCGCTTCCCGCAACTGGGCCAAGGATACCGATGAACCACCCGGGAATGTCAATTCCTTCCCACCGGTGCGCCCGAGCAACAAGGCGGGAATACCGGCGCTCCGCGCCTCTTCGATGAGACCGCTCGCGTCCTCGGCGGCAACGACGTAGCGGCCCTGGTCTTCGCCGAAGAAGAAGGCCTGTGGGGTGAGGCCGAGCGGAATGTCATCGAGCGCCAGGCCACAGTCACCGGCCAGCGCCATCTCGGCCAGCGCCACCAGCAAGCCGCCATCCGAGACGTCGTGGCAGGCGGCGACCGCATTCTTCAGGATCTGATGGCGTACGAAATCGCCGTTGCGGCGTTCGGCGACGAGGTTCACGGGCGGCGGCGCACCCTCTTCGCGGCCGGCGATTTCGCGCAGGAAAAGGGACTGGCCAAGCCAGCCGGTGGTCTCGCCGATCAGCACCAGATCGAGATGCGGCGTGATGGCGATGCCGCGGGCCTGATGGGCATCTTCGATGACCCCGAGGCCGCCGATCGCGGGCGTCGGCAGAATGCCCTTTCCTTCGGTCTCGTTGTACAGGCTGACATTGCCGGAGACGACCGGGAAGTCGAGCGCCCGGCAGGCTTCCGCCATGCCTTGGATGGCGGCGGCGAACTGGCCCATGATCTCCGGCTTCTCCGGATTGCCGAAATTCATGTTGTCGGTCACCGCCAGGGGACGCGCGCCGGTCGCCGTGATGTTGCGCCAAGCCTCCGCCACCGCCTGGGCGCCGCCCGTTTTCGGGTCCGCCTGGCAGTAGCGCGGCGTGCAATCGGTGGTGATGGCAAGCGCCCGGTCGGAGCCTTCGATCTTGACGATCGCGGCATCGGCCTGGCCCGGCTTCTTCACCGTCTGGCCACCGACCGCCGGATCGTATTGGCTGGCGATCCAGGCGCGGGAGCAGAGATCCGGGCTCGCGATGAGCTGCAGCAGGACCTGATCCATCGGCTTGTTGCAGCCGATGGCGCCGTGGTCCAGCGCGGGGGTGGGAACCGGCCATTCGATGGCGCGGCGGTAGAGCGGTGCCTGTTCGGCCAGCGGGTCGAGCGGGATGTCGGCCTCGACCACGCCCTTGTGGCGCACCACGATGCGGCCGGTATCGGTGATCCGGCCAATCACGGCGAAGTCGAGGTCCCATTTGCGGAAGATCTCTTCCGCCACGTGCTCGCGCCCCGGCTGCAGCACCATGAGCATGCGCTCCTGGCTCTCCGACAGCATCATCTCATAGGCCGTCATGCCGGTCTCGCGCTGCGGCACGGCGTCGAGGTCGAGTTCGATGCCGACCCCGCCCTTGCCCGCCATCTCCACGGAGGAGGAGGTGAGGCCGGCGGCGCCCATGTCCTGGATGGCGACGATGACGTCCGTGCCCATCAGCTCCAGGCAGGCCTCGATGAGCAGCTTCTCGGTGAAGGGGTCACCCACCTGCACGGTCGGGCGCTTTTCCTCGGAATTCGCGTCGAATTCGGCCGAGGCCATGGTGGCGCCATGGATGCCGTCGCGACCCGTCTTGGAGCCGACATAGACCACGGGGTTGCCGATCCCGGCGGCGGCCGAGAGGAAGATCCGGTCCTTCGGCGCGATGCCGACCGTCATGGCGTTGACCAGCGGATTGCCATCATAGGCGGCGTGGAAATTGACCTCGCCGCCCACCGTCGGCACACCGACGCAATTGCCATAGCCGCCGATGCCGCGCACCACGCCGTCCACCACGCGCTTCGTGCGTGGATTCTCAGGTCTGCCAAAGCGCAGTGCATTGAGGTTGGCGACAGGCCGTGCGCCCATCGTGAAGACGTCGCGCAGAATGCCGCCGACGCCCGTAGCCGCACCCTGATAGGGCTCGATGAAGCTCGGATGGTTGTGGCTTTCCATCTTGAAGATGGCGGTCAGCCCGTCACCGATATCGACCACGCCGGCATTCTCGCCCGGACCATGCACGACCCAATCGGCCTTGGTCGGCAGTTCCTTCAGCCAGACGCGGGAGGATTTGTAGGAGCAGTGCTCGGACCACATGACCGAGAAAATGCCGAGTTCGGTGAAGCTCGGCGTGCGGCCCATGATGGTCTGCACGCGGCCCCATTCCTCGGCATTGAGGCCGAATTCGCGGGCGAGTTTTTCGTCGACAGGGCGTGCGCTCATGCCGCGAGCCCTTCCACGATGCTGGTGAACATGGGCAATCCGTCCACCCCGCCCATCAGCGGGTCAACATAGTCTTCGGGATGGGGCATCAGCCCCAGCACGCGGCGGTTTTCGGAGAGGATGCCGGCGATGTTGCGCTGGCTGCCGTTCGGGTTCGTCTCCGCCGCGACCGTGCCGTCGGCCCCGCAATAGCGGAACGCGATGCGGCCTTCGCCTTCCAGCCGGTCGAGGGTCGCGTCATCGGCAAAATAGTTGCCGTCGCCATGGGCGAGCACGACGCGGATGACCTGATCCTGGCTGTAATGGCGGGTGTAGAGGCTGTCGGTCTGCACGACCTTCAGATGATGGTCCTGGCCGAGGAAGCGCAGGCCTCCGTTGCGCAGCAGGGCGCCAGGCAGCAGGCCGGCCTCGGTGAGGATCTGGAAGCCGTTGCAAACGCCAAGGACATGGCCACCCGCTTCGGCAAAACGCTTGATCTCGCGCATGACCGGGGACTGCGCGGCCATGGCGCCGCAGCGCAGATAGTCGCCATGGCTGAAACCGCCCGGCAGCACCACGAGGTCGAGCGGCGGCAGGTTCGTCTCCTTGTGCCAGATCATGACGGGCTCGCGGCCGCCCGAAACGCGCGCGAGGGCAATCGCCATGTCGCGCTCGCGGTTGGTGCCCGGAAAGAGAACGACGCCAGCCCGCAGACTCATGTCAGACCACCTCGACCCGGTAGCTTTCGATCACCGTATTGGCGAGCAGCTTGTCGGCCATCGCCTCTGCCGCGGCTTTGGCGCGGGCCGCGTCCGTCTCGGCCAGCTCCAGTTCGATGATCTTGCCTGCGCGGACGTCGCCCACGCCTTCAAAGCCCAGTGTTTCCAGCGCATGGCCGATGGCGCGGCCCTGCGGATCCAGCACGCCGGGCTTCAGCATGACGGTGACGATCGCTTTCACTGCATGGTCTCCGGGCCCTTCATGTCGCGCGTGCCGGCTTCGGGCAGAATGCCGAGGCGCTTGGCCACTTCCTGATAGGCTTCCTCGACCTTGCCGAGGTCGCGGCGAAAGCGGTCCTTGTCCATCTTCTCGTTGGTCTTGGCGTCCCACAGACGGCAGTTGTCCGGGCTGATCTCGTCCGCCAGCACGATGCGCATCTCGTCCTCTTCCCAGAGGCGGCCGAATTCCAGTTTGAAATCGACGAGGGTGATGCCGACGCCAAGGAAGAGGCCGGAGAGGAAATCGTTCACCCGCAGGGTGAGGGAAACGATGTCGTCCATGTCGGGCGGGGTCGCCCAGCCGAAGGCGGTGATGTGCTCTTCCGCCACCATCGGGTCGTTCAGCCCATCGTTTTTATAATAGTATTCGATGATCGAGCGCGGCAGGCGGGTGCCTTCCGGAATGCCGAGGCGGGTCGAGAGGCTGCCGGCCGCGACGTTCCGCACCACCACTTCGAGCGGGATGATCTCGACCTCGCGGATGAGTTGCTCCCGCATGTTGAGCCGGCGGACGAAATGCGTCGGCACGCCGATCTCGGCCAGGCGTAGCATGAGAAATTCGCTGATCCGGTTGTTCAGGACGCCCTTGCCCGTGATCACGCCCTTCTTCTGGGCGTTGAAGGCGGTCGCGTCGTCCTTGAAATACTGCACGAGGGTGCCGGGCTCGGGACCTTCGAAGAGGATCTTCGCTTTTCCCTCGTAAAGCTGTCTGCGGCGGGCCATGGCGTGATCCTTGGGGCTTCGTCCTGGGAGGGCCGCGCCCTAGGCGGGCCATCCTCAGGATGGGGAATGACTTTGCGCAGCGCTATAGCAGCGCGATTCCCCAAGAGGTAGGGCGGATGTGCGTAGCATCATCCGCCGGAACGAAGGGCTCGACCCAGCGCGAGCCTCAGGCGGCGGCGATGATCGCCAGAAAATCCGCGGCCTGGAGGCTGGCACCGCCGACCAGGGCACCGCCCACCTCGGGCAGATGCAGGATCTCGGTGGCATTCCCCGGCTTCACCGAGCCGCCATAGAGGATGCGCGCTCCGGCGGCGGAGGGCCGCAGGCGCGTCAGCGTCTCGCGGATGAAACGGTGCATGGCGATGATGTCGGCCGGCGTCGCGACCAGCCCGGTGCCGATCGCCCAGACCGGCTCATAGGCTATGACGCCGTAGAAGCCCTCGGGCAGGCTGCCGGCGAGCTGACGACCGACGACCTCTTCCTGCAGGCCGAGCTCGCGGTCTTTCGCCGTCTCGCCGACGCAGACGATGGGAATGAGGCCGGCTTCGAGCGCCGCCCGCACCTTGTGGGCGATCAGCTCGTCCGATTCGCCCTGGTCGGCGCGCCGTTCGGAATGGCCGAGAATGACGTGGCTCGCCCCTGCGTCGCGCAGCATGAGGGCGGAAATTTCACCCGTATGGGCGCCGAACTTGGCGGCGTGGCAATCCTGCCCGCCGGTTGCGATGCCGCTGCCGGCGAGCAGGCCAGAGAGGGCGGCGAGCTGTGTCGCGGGCGGGCAGACCAGAACTTCCGCCCCGGACCCTTCCTGGTGCCCGGCCCGAATGGCCTGCGCGAGCGCCGCGCTATCGGCCGTGAGGCCGTTCATCTTCCAGTTTCCCGCGATCAGTGGCCGCATTCTCATCCTCCGAAGGTGCCGTAGGGCTGGGGCGCTGTTATAGCCAGAGCCGGGAACTGGCAAAGTCGCGACGCTCTGCCTATGGTGCGCCCCCTTCCATGTGAGGTCCCGTAGGTTCCGATGCTCGCCGTTTTCCGCCGCTCGCTCAATACCTGGCCCGTCCGCATCCTTTTCGTTCTGCTGATCGCGGCCTTTGGGGTCTGGGGGGTGGGCGACGTGCTGCGCAACCTCGGGAATGACGGCTCCGCGGCGAAGGTCGACGGCCAGGCCATCAGCCCGCAAGAGGTGGCCGGCGCCTATCGTGAGCAGTTGCAGCAGGCGACGCAGCAGATGGGCGGGCCGGACAAGGTGAGCCCTGAGATGCGGATGATGCTGGCCGAGCAGGCGACGGCGCGCCTCGTCGCTCAGACCGCGATCGACCACATGGCCAAGGGCATGGGGCTTGCCGCCCCGGATTCGACCGTCCAGCAGGCGGCCTTCTCCATGGATGCCTTCAAGGGCCCGGACGGCAAGTTCGACAAGAGCCGTTTCGACCAGGTGCTGCAGGCCAACGGCTTGAGCGAGACGGAGTTTCTGCGCCTCATGCAGGGGCAGATCATCCGTAATCAGTTACTGAACTCGATCCGTGCTGCGGTGACGGCGCCGCCCGTCATGGTCAAGGCGGCCTATGCCTTCCAGAACCAGACGCGTACGGCCGCGCTCGTGACGCTGCCCTTCGCCGCGGCACCGGCGCCGGCCGCGCCCTCTGATGCCGAGTTGCAGCGCTGGTACAAGAACCACCCGAACGAATTCAGCGCGCCGGAATACCGCCGCATCACCCTCGTGATCCTCAGCCCGGATTGGCTGGCCCGCCAGGTCAAGGTCCCGGATGCTGACGTCCAAGCGGCGTATAAGCGGATGGTCGCGGAAGCGCCCCCGAAAGCCGAGACTCGCACGGTAGACGTCGTTCTGGCTCAGGACCAGAAGGCGGCGCAGGCGATCGCCACGCAGTGGCAAAGCGGCGCCGACTGGACGGCGATCCAGGCGGCCGCCAAGACGGCGGGGGCGACAGCCCTCGACCTGCCCAATATCACGCGAGATCAGGTGCCGAGCCAGGCGCTGGCCGATGCCGCCTTCAAGGCGCCGGCCAATGCCGTCACCGGCCCGGTGAAGACGGGGGATGATGCCTGGGCCGTCTTCAGGGTCTCCGACATCAAGGCGGGCGGTCCGGCGCAGACCTATGATCAGGCAGCGCCGGCGTTGCGTCAGCAGATCGCCCGGCAGCGCGCCGTCGGGCTGGTCAACGACCGGGTCAATGCCTTGCAGGATGCGCTTGCGGGCCGCACGCCCCTCGAAGACCTGCCGGGTGATCTCGGCCTCGCCGCCCTGCAGGGCTCGATCGACAGCAGCGGCCTGACCGAACAGGGCACGCCGGCCCCCATCCCCGGCAGCCCCGCGCTGCGCCAGGCGATCGTGGACGAAGCCTTCAAGCAGAAGGTCCACGAGGCCGCGACCCTGGTGAACGGGCCCGACAACAGCTATTTCGCCTTGACCGTGGACGGCATTACGCCTGCCACCACCAAGCCCTATGACCAGGTGAAGGACCAGGTCCTGCAATCCTGGACCGACGCGCAGCGCCGGCGGGAGCAGAACCTGGCCGCCACCGCAATGCTGCAGGCCATGAAGGGTGGGCGCACGCTGCAAGGCGTTGCCGATGCCAAGGGTCTCACTGTCACCACCACGCCGCCGATCACCCGCCAGGGCCAGGTGCCGGATGGCGTGCCGCAGAACCTCGTCGCGCCGCTCTTCTCGCTGAAGCAGGGCGACAGCACGATGATCGAAACGCCCGACGGCTTCGTCGTCGCCCAGCTGCAGAGCATCACGACACCCGATCCGAAGGCCGATCCTGTGGGCTACGACCAGCTGCGCGCCTCCCTCTCCGGCGCGCTGGCCGACGACATGCAGGCCGTCTTCGCCGGGGTGGTGACGGCGCGGGCCAATCCGCGCATCAATCAGGCCGTGATCCAGCAGATCGCCCAGCCCTGACCACCATCTGAACCTCCTGAAAGACAAAGAAAGACATCACGATGACCGCCTTCGGATCAGCCCAAGCCTTCCGCGCCGCCTATGAGGCAGGGAAGGGCGCGCTGGTCTGGCGGGAGAGCCCGGCGGATCTGGAGACGCCCGTCGGCGCCTTCCTCAAGATCGCCCATGGCAAGCCCTTCTCCTTCCTTCTGGAAAGCGTCGAAGGTGGCGCTTCGCGCGGGCGCTATTCGGTCATCGCCATGGAGCCGGATCTCATCTGGCGCTGTGAGAAGGGCGTCGCCGCCGTGAACCGTGCGGCGCTGGAACAGCCGGGGGCCTTCGTGCCGGAGACGGCGCCGGCGCTCGACAGTCTGCGGTCGCTGCTTGCCGAGAGCCGGTTGGACCAGCCGGCCGGTATGCCGCCCATGGCCGGCGGCCTGTTCGGTTATCTCGGCTACGACATGGTGCGGCTGATGGAGCGGCTGCCGGAGAAGAACGAGGACGTGCTCGGCATCCCCGAGGCGATCCTGACCCGGCCGACCGTCTTCGTCATCTTCGACAACGTGCGGGACGTGATGACCCTGGTCGCGCCGGCCTATCCGCGTGTGGGGGTGACCGCCGAGGCCGCCCAGGCCGAGGCCGAGGCGCGGCTGGACCGGGTCGAAGCCGGGCTGCTGCAGCCGGTGCCCGTGGCGGCTGCCCCGGTCGCGCCCTTCAGTCTCGGCGAGCCGCAGTCGAACATGACCCGCGCCTATTTCGAGGACATGGTCGTCAAGATGAAGGACTACATCGCCGCCGGCGATGCCTTCCAAGTGGTACCCAGCCAGCGCTTGTCGGTGGCGTTTCCGCTGCCGCCCTTCGCCCTCTATCGCGCGCTGCGGCGCATCAACCCGGCGCCCTTCCTCTTTTTCCTCGATTTCGGGGACTTCTCCGTCGCGGGATCGAGCCCGGAAATCCTCGTGCGCCTGCGCGATGGCCTCGTCACCATCCGGCCGCTGGCGGGCACGCGGCCGCGCGGTGCCGATCCCGTCGAGGACAAGCGCCTCGAAGAGGAACTGCTCGCCGATCCGAAGGAGCGGGCCGAGCATCTGATGCTGCTCGATCTCGGGCGGAACGACGTCGGCCGCGTCGCCGAGCTTGGCTCGGTCAAAGTCGTGGAGAGCTTCGTGATCGAGCGCTTCAGCCACGTCATGCACATCTCATCCATGGTGCAGGGGCGGCTGCGGCCTGATCTCGACGCGCTGGACGCGCTGATGGCCGGCTTCCCGGCGGGCACCCTGTCCGGCGCGCCGAAGGTCCGTGCCATGGAAATCATCGAGGAGTTGGAGCCCGTGCGGCGCGGCATCTATGGCGGCTGCATCGGCTATTTTGCGCCGGACGGGACCATGGACACCTGCATCGGCCTGCGCACGGCGGTGATCAAGGACGGCGTGATGCATGTCCAGGCGGGGGGCGGCGTGGTGGCCGACAGCGTTCCGGCGCTCGAATATGAAGAGAGCCGGCACAAGGCCCGGGCTCTTTTCCGCGCGGCCGAAGAGGCCGTGCGCTTCGCCACCGCGCCTAAAAATTCAGCATAAGCCCCTCTCGATAGCGAGATTAGCCGAAAGGGGCGCCGTTCTGGCGCCCCTTTTTGCATTCTGCCGTCTTTGTCATCGCGATTCCCGCCGGCTGGTGCTTCAACGGAACGCGATGCGCCCCATCTCTCCAGCTGGAGAAACAACCGTCAGAGACAGCGAGCGCATGCTCATCCGCATCGGCTACGACATCGGCTTCACCCTGCCCCAGCCGACGCCCATGATCCTGATGCTCAACGTGCGGCCGGAGCGGGCAGGGGACCTGCTGCGGCCGGACGTGATCCGCACCACACCCTCCTTTCCCATCACGGCCTATTACGATCTCTTCGGCAACCGCTGCAGCCGCGTGGTGGCCCCGCCGGGCGAGGTTCGCTTCTCGGCGGATACCGTCATTCGCGACAGCGGTGAGCCGGATCTGTGGCAGCCCGGCGTGGACCAGGTGCCGGTGGAACATCTTCCGTCCGAGACGCTGCTCTATCTCCTCGGTAGCCGATACTGCGAGACCGAAAAGCTGATCGACACCGCCTGGGCGGAGTTCGGCGGCCTGCAGAATGGATGGGACCGGGTGATGGCCATCCTCCACTACACCCACAATCGCATCCGTTTCGGTTATGAGAATGCGCGGGCAACCCGCACGGCCTATGAGGCCTGGACCGAAGGAGTGGGCGTCTGCCGGGATTTCGCCCATCTCGCCCTCACGCTCTGCCGCTGCATGAATATCCCGGCCCGCTACTGCACCGGCTATCTGGGCGACATCGGGGTTCCGCCCAATCCGGCGCCGATGGATTTCAGCGGCTGGTTCCAGGCCTATCTCGACGGCCGCTGGTTTACCTTCGACGCCCGGCATGTCGAGCCGCGGATCGGCCGCGTCCTCATCGGCATTGGCCGGGATGCCGCCGACGTCGCGATTTCCACCGTCTTCGGCCCGAATAGCCTGCAGGGGTTCAGCGTCATGACGGAGGAGGCGCGGGCGGCAGCCTGATCCTGCGCGATCAAAGACGCTTCTCAACCCCTGTCGCCGCCGTCGCTTCCCGCTTCGCGAAACCGTCTTCAAGCAGTAATGTGCAAGGATGGTGGCAAATCTCTACCGGGGCAGGCTGACGGAAGACGGCAAGACGGCGGGCTTGCGTGCGCGGCCGCCCCTGTCCGTCGGCTTCATCCTGGCCGACAACTTTACCCTCTCGGCCTTTTCCCTCTTCGTCGATTTCCTGCGCCTCGCGGCCGATGAGGGCGACCGCAGCCGACGCATCCTCTGCCGCTGGACGGTCATGTCTTCGAAGCAGACGCCGGCACGGGCCAGTTGCGGCGTTCAGGTCAGCCGGGACAGCGGCTTTCTCGACCCACGCAATTTCGACTACATCGTGGTGGTCGGCGGCCTGCTGCACAGCGGCCCGCAGATCGATGATGAGACCAACGCCTATCTCGCCGCCGCTGCGAAGGAGGGCGTCACCTTGGTCGGCCTCTGCACCGGCGGCTTCATTCTGTGCCGGGCGGGGCTGATGAAGGGCCGCCGGGTCTGCGTCAGCTGGTATTGCTACCAGGACTTCCTATCCGAATTCCCCGACCATCGGGTGATCGCCGACCGCATGTTCTTCGTCGACGGCAATCGCATCACCTGTTCCGGCGGCGCCGGCACCGCGGATCTCGCGAGCTTCCTCATCGAGCGCCACCTTGGCCGGGCCATTGCACAGAAGGCCCGGCACATCCTGCTCCTCGACCGTGTCCGTGCCGGCAGCGAGGCGCAGCCGCACCCTCCGGCGGCGGACGAGGTGGTGGGCGACGAGCGGGTGCGGCGCGCCCTGCTGCTCATGGAGCAGCATGTCGCGGACCCGCTGCCCATCGCCGAGCTTGCCTCACGCCTCTCGATTTCCCCGCGCCAGCTCGAGCGTCTGTTCCAGAGCGTCATGGGCGTGCGCCCCGCGACGCATTACCGCCTGCTGCGCCTGCGCTATGCGCGCTGGCTGCTCGACCACACCGATCTGTCGATCACCGAGATCGCGCTCGATTCCGGTTTCGCCGATTGCGCGCATTTTTCCCGCAAGTTCAAGGCGCTGCATGGATTTACGCCGACGGATGCGCGCGCCCGGGAAAAATCCTCTCCGACCGAGGATGCGCCCGTAGCGCCCAGCCTGCCGCCCCCCAATGCGCACTTGGCGGCCATGCGCATCTTCGAGTAGCGGCGGCCGCGCGGATTTGGGCAAAGCGCGTGTCGCATCGGCGCAAACAGAGCCGGGCCGGGGCGGACAGGATGAGCCGTTATTCTAGTTGGAGGGATCGGGGTCATGACCCTGGGACAGAGTGGCTTGAGCGCTGAGACCGTCGCCGCCCTACGGTCGTTGATCGCGCGTCGCCAGCCGGGCTACAGCCTGGAGGCGCCCTTCTATACCAGCCCCGAGATCTTCGAGGCCGACATGGCCCTGATCTTCGGCCAGACCTGGATCTATGTCGCGGTCGAGCCCGAGCTGCCCGAACCGGGCGACTACGTGACGGTGAAGCTCGGACGCAACAACGTCGTCATCCTGCGGGACGACGACATGGGGCTGCGCGCTTTCTACAACGTCTGCCGCCATCGCGGGGCGACGCTGGTGCAGAACGAGAGTGGTGCCGTCGGCAACATCGTCTGCCCCTATCACCAATGGACCTACGATCTTACCGGCAAGCTCATCTATGCCGAGCATATGGGCGAGGAATTTGACAAATCCTGCTTCGGCCTGAAGCCCGTCCACGTCCGGTCGGTCGAAGGTCTGATCTTCATCTGCCTGGCCAAGGAGCCGCCCGACGACATCGACGAGATGGCGCGCGTGATGGTCCCCTATCTGGCGCCGCACGACATCCGCAATACCAAGGTCGCGGCCTCCGTCGATCTCGTGGAGAAGGGCAACTGGAAGCTCACGCTCGAGAACAACCGCGAATGTTACCATTGCGCGGGCAATCATCCGGAGCTGACCATTCCGCTCTTCGCCTATGGCTTCGGCTTCGCGCCCGGCCAGATGGACGAGACGGAGCTGGCGCAGGCCGCGCGCTACGACGAGTTGGTCATCGCCTCCCACGCGCGCTGGGAAAGCTGCGGCATCGCCTCCGCCGAGGTCGACCATCTCGATGACCGCATCACCGGCTTCCGCACCCAGCGCCTGCCGATCGACCAGAGCGGCGAAAGCCAGACCCTGGATACCCGTGTCGCCAGCCGCAAGCTCCTGGGCAATCTCACCGACACGGCGCTCGGCGGCCTGTCCTTCTGGACGCAGCCCAATTCCTGGCACCATTTCATGAGCGACCATATCGTCACCTTCACGACGATCCCGCTCGACGCCGAGAACACGCTGGTGCGCACCAAATGGCTGGTCCACAAGGATGCGCGCGAGGGTATCGACTATGACGTGGACAATCTGACGAGCGTCTGGAACGCCACCAACGCACAGGATGCGGCTCTGGTGGAATTCGCGCAGGCGGGGGCCCGCACGCCGGCCTACGAGCCTGGGCCTTATTCGCCCTATACCGAGATGCTGGTCGAGAAGTTCTGTAAGTGGTACCTCGACCGGCTGAAGGCCGGCATCGGCTGATGTCCGCTTCGACCGACCGGGGCGGCGCGGCCGTCTTTGCCGCGCACCGGCTCTTCGTCTCCCCCGAGCAGGGGGTGGTGCCGGAGTGGAACGCGGAAGAGGACGACGTGCTGGTGTGCCGCGCGGTGCGGGCTGAGACGCACGACGTGAAGACCTTCATCTTCTCCGCTCGCGCGCCGCGTCTCTTCCGCTACAAGCCCGGCCAGTTCCTGACCCTCGACCTCACGATCGACGGCCGACAGGTAAACCGCTGCTACACGATTTCGTCCTCGCCCACGCGGCCGAATCTCATCGCCGTCACCACCAAACGCTTCGCGGGCGGCGTCGTCAGCCCCTGGATGCACGATCATCTGAAGCCTGGCATGGAGATCCGCGCGCTCGGCCCGATGGGAGAGTTCAACTGCGTCGATCATGCGTCGCCCAATGGCAAATATCTCCTGCTGTCGGCGGGGAGTGGCATCACGCCGCTGATGTCGATGGCGCGCAGCTTCCACGATTTGGCGCTCGAAACCGATACGGTCTTCCTCCATTCCGCGCGCAGCCCCGCCGACATCATCTTCCGCGAGGAACAGGCGATGCTGTCCCGGGGTGCTGGCTTCCGCGCACTCGCGATCTGCGAGCATGACAGCCCGGGCGAGCCCTGGGGCGGCTATCGCGGCCGCCTGTCTCTCGCCATGCTCGAAGTGGCCGTGCCTGATTTTCGTGAGCGTGAGGTCTTCGTCTGTGGTCCCGCGCCCTATATGGCCGGTGCGCGCGCCCTGCTGCAGCAGGGCGGCTTCGACATGAACCGCTATCATCAGGAAAGCTTCAACTTCGAGGAGTTGGCGGCGGAGGATGCGGCGCTCGCGCCCCCGGCAAACACCGATGATGCGGTGAAGACCTTCAAGGTGGAGTTCACCAAGAGCCGCCGCACGGTGGAGGTCTCGGCCGATCAGAACGTGCTGGCGGCGGCCCGCGCCGCCGGGATGCGGCTGCCCTCCTCCTGTACGCGCGGGCTCTGCGGCACGTGCAAAAGCAAGCTCGTCTCGGGTGAGGTCTCCATGCAGCACCAGGGCGGCATCCGCCAGCGCGAGATCGACCAGGGGCTGGTGCTGATCTGCTGCGCGAAGCCGTTGAGCGACCTCGTCATCGAGCGCTGAGGGGTCAAAATTCCCCCGGCCGGGCGGGCAGGGTGGCCGGTCGGGGGTTCAAGTCGCGGGATCGTCCGGCTATGCAGGGACCTGCATGCTGAGCCCCTTCTTCATCGTCCTGCCGATCTTCGCACTCATCTTCGTCGGTCTCTTTTGCCGCAGGATGAACGTGCTCGGGCCACAGGCCACGCGCGAGCTCAACCGTTTCGTCGTCTACCTGGCCCTGCCCGCGCTGCTCTTCGACATCATGGCGCATGCCAGCTGGAAGGCGCTGGACCAGCCGGGCTTCATCGGGGCCTTCACGCTCAGCTGCTTCATCGTCTTCGCGGTGACGATCGCGCTACGCCTGCGCGGCGGGCGGCATCTCGCCGATGTCGGCATCGATGGGTTGAACGCCGCCTACGCCAATACCGGCTTCATCGGCTTTCCACTCTCGCTCCTCGTCTGGGGGCACAGCAGCCTGACCTTGACGACGATTGCCGCGATCATCACCGTCTGCGTGCTCTTCGCGGTCGCCATCGTCATCATCGAGATCGGGCTGCAGACGGAAAGCCATCCGCTGCATCTGGCGCGCAAGGTGGCGCTGTCTTTGGTCAAGAATCCGCTGCTGGTCTCCCCGGTGTTGGGCGCCCTCTGGGCCGCGAGCGGCGTGCCGCTGCCCGGCAGTGCCGAGACCTTCTTCAAGCTGCTGGGCGAAGCGGCTTCCCCCTGCGCTCTGGTGGCGCTCGGCCTGTTTCTCGGCGAGCGGCGTGTCACGGCGACGGTGCCCGCGGCACGGCCGAGCGATCTGCGGGGCAGCCTGCTGCTCGTCGGACTCAAGCTGCTGCTGCATCCCCTGGTGGCCTGGGTACTCGCCGTCTGGGTCTTCCGCCTGCCCCCCGCGGTGACGCAGCTGACGGTCGTGATGGCGGCGCTGCCCACCGGCACCGGGCCCTTCATGCTGGCCGAGTTCTACGGCCGGGAAGCGCGGGTGACGGCGAATGCGATCCTGCTCTCCACCATCCTCTCCCTCGTCACCGTGTCGCTCTATCTCGCCTGGGGCGGATGAGTGGCCGCCCGCGCTCTTTCGTGACCGCGGATTTTCCGTTTCGGGTATAGTCTCTCCTGCAAGGGCCCCACCGCCCTGAGGCGGCGCATTCGAGGGCCCGGCGACAGGAGGGGGGATGTCCATGTCCAGAACCGTCGTCAGCCTTCTGCTCCTCTGTCTCGGAGCAGGCCCGGCCTTCGCCCAGGCCGCGCCGATGAGCGCGGGGCCGCCCGGCACCCCCATTACGCCTGCCCAGATCGGCCATTGGATCTTCCCGGCGGGGCTGAGCCGGGAGGAAGCGGTGAGCGATGCCGGCCTGCAGGGCTACGGAGCGGCGCATGCGCTGCATGAGGACCGCTATGGTGACTGGATCGGCCAGAGCCACCGCGGTGCCTTCATCGTCTTCCCCGACGGCCGCGTCTTTCCTTTCTGAAAGGAAACGGTCTGGTTCCGCTTGCCGTTCCGTCGTAGCCTATGGTCCTGTGACTCCGCTTTCACTGAGCGATGGGTTCCATGACGACGGTGGCGGTTTCCGGCTTTCACCTCGCTCTGATCAAACCCTCCCACTACGACGATGACGGCTACGTCATCCAGTGGTTCCGCTCCTCCATGCCCTCCAACAGCCTCGCGGCTGTCTATGGCTTGGCGATGGACTGTGCCGAGCGTCGCGTGCTGGGCCCAGACGTGCGCATGGCCGTCTCGGTCTATGACGAGACCAATACCCGCATTCGTCCCGAGCGGATTGCGGCGGATATCCGGGCGGCGGGCGGCGGGCTGGTGGGTTTCGTCGGCGTGCAGTCCAACCAATATCCGCGGGCCATGGATCTTGCCCGGCGGTTCCGCGCCCAAGGCATTGCGGTCGCCATCGGCGGCTTCCATGTCTCGGGCAGCCTCTCCATGCTGCCCGGCATTGCGACCGAGCTGCAGGAGGCCATGGATCTCGGGATCACCCTCTATGCGGGAGAGGCTGAGGACGGGCTGGAGGAACTGCTGCGGGACGCCCATGCGGGCCAGTTGCGCCCGCTCTACAACCATATGGCCAACCTGCCCAATATTCAGGGCGTGCCCATTCCTTGCCTGCCGAAAGACCGTGTGGCGCGCACCGCAGGCCATATGACGACCTTCGACGCCGGCCGCGGCTGCCCCTTCCAGTGCAGTTTCTGCACTATCATCAACGTGCAGGGCCGGGTCTCCCGCAGGCGTAGCCCGGAGGATGTCGAGCGCATCATTCGCCACAACCTTGCCCAAGGCATCACGAGCTTCTTCGTGACCGATGACAATTTCGCTCGCAACAAGGATTGGGAACCGATCCTCGACCGACTGATCGCGCTGCGCGAGACGGAGGGGGCGCGCATCAAGCTCACCATTCAGGTCGATACGCTCTGCCATCGCATTCCGCGCTTCATCGAGAAATGCGGACGCGCCGGCGTGGTACGCGTCTTCATCGGTCTCGAATCGATCAACCCCGAGAGTCTTGCGGCCGCCAAGAAGAAACAGAACCGCATCGCCGAATACAGGGACATGCTGCTGGCCTGGAAAGGCATCCGCGCGGTGATCTGGGCCGGCTACATCATCGGCTTTCCCGCGGATACGCGCGAGACGGTGCTGCGCGACATCGGCATCATCCAGCGCGAACTCGCGATCGACTTCCTGGAATTCTTCATCCTGACGCCCCTGCCAGGTTCGGAGGATCACCAGACGCTCGCCGCCCGGGGCATTCCAATGGATGCCGATCTCAACCGCTACGACACCTTCCATGCGGTGACGGATCATCCGGCCATGACGCGGGCGGAGTGGGAGGCGGTCTATTGGGAGGCCTGGAGCCGCTACTATACCTTCGACCATATGGTGACGCTGATGCGTCGCGCGGCGGCGACGCGCATTTCGCTCGGCAAGATGTTGAACATGCTGGTGGCCTTCTGGAGTCTTGCGCTTGTCGAGCGGACGCACCCGCTCGAAGGCGGCTATTTCCGCAGGCGCAGCCGGACGGACCGGCGGCCGGGCTTACCCATCGTGCCGGCCTGGCGCTTCTGGCCAAGGGAAGGCGTGACGTTTCTTGGGCGCCATGTGCGCATCCTGCGCATGGTGCTTCGTCTCATGATGGTCCGCCGCCGCCTGAAAGCCGATCCGCAGGCGAAAGACTGGCGGGACCTGGCGCTCACACCAGTCGCGGAGGAGGAGGCGCATCTTGCTCTGCTGACGGTGACAGACGCGGCCCGCGCCGCCGCCGGGCGGCGGATGCGGCCGCTCGCGGCCGCGCGCTGAGTGATAAGCAGCGAAGGGGGCATGTCCGCGGCGGGATTCGAACCCACGGCCCCAGGATTCGTACCACTTCGGCTTTCGCCGCCCGTCCCCGAAGCGCCTGGGGTCGGTTCGTGGTCTGGACTGTCCCTTCGCCCTAGGCCCGAAAGCCCTTAGGCGCTGCCCATCCAGTCTCTACACCTTCCGGCCGCGACCCGCGGCGGGCTTGGCTCGGGATTGGCACGGGGCCGCGTGTGGCACCCAAGCTTTCCCCGACTTTGAGCAGATCCGCCGCGTGGTTTCCCGGCGCGGCGCCCAGTTTCAAACAAGGAATCCTGTGCTCTATCCTGCTGAGCTACGCGGACATCAAGCCGTCTGTTTAATCAAGCGGCGTGCATGCGGCAAGCTCTCCCCGGAGACTGCGGCCATCGGCTAAGTTTCCCCCGTAGTGATCGAGATGAGGTTCCGCCCGATGTGCCTGAAATGCGATTTCACCATCCATGCCGCCCAGCATCACTTTGGCTGGGACAACAGTTTCGCGCCGGTGCTTCGGGCCGAGCCCGGGGCCACGATCGCCTTCGAATGCAATGATGCCTCGGCCGGCCAGCTCACCCCGGCGAGCACCGTCGAAAATGTCAGGACGCTGGATTTCGGCCTCATCAATCCCGTCACCGGGCCCGTCTATGTGGAAGGGGCGGAACCGGGCGACATCCTGAAGGTCACGATCCATGAGTTCACGCCCTCCGGCTTCGGCTGGACGGCCAATATCCCGGGCTTCGGCCTGCTCGCCGACCAGTTTCGCGATCCCGCCCTGAAGATCTGGTCCTACGACAAGGAGAGCCTGTCGCCCGCGCTCTTTTCGGAGAGCGCGCGGGTGCCGCTCAAGCCCTTCGCCGGCACCATCGGCGTCGCCCTGGCCGAGCCCGGCCTCCACTCCATCGTCCCGCCGCGGCGGGTCGGCGGCAACATGGACATTCGGGACCTTGCGGCTGGCACCGAACTCTATCTGCCGGTGGAAGTGGCCGGCGCGCTCTTCTCGATCGGCGACACCCATGCCGCGCAGGGGGATGGCGAAGTCTGCGGCACGGCGATCGAAAGCCCCATGAACCTGACGCTGACGCTCGACCTTATCAAGCAGACGCCGCTCGAGACACCGCGCTTCACGACGCCGGGCCCTGTAACCCGCCACCTGGACGGCGCGGGTTACGAGGTGACGACCGGCATCGGCCCTGACCTGATGACCGGGGCGCGGGAGGCCGTCGCGCGCATGATCGATCTCTTGGGGCGTCAGCAGGGCCTGTCGGCCATGGACGCCTATATGCTGTGCTCGGTCGCAGGGGATCTGCGGATCAGCTGCATCGTCGACCAGCCGAACTGGCTGGTCTCTTTCTACTTTCCCCGCATCGTTTTCAATTGAGGAAAGCCGGCGAGGGGCGCGAGCGTCCCTCGTGACCGGTAGTATCAGGCGTGGGTCAGGGCTTCGGCCTGAAGCTTGCGCAACGCGTCCACCGCTTCCCGTGGCTCCAAGCGCTCGAAATAAACCGGGGAGACATGCGCCATGTGGATGATGCCGTCCCGGCCGACAAGAAATTCGGCGGCGCGGGGTAGCGCCCACACGTCGCTGCTGTTTTCTTCCGGCAGGCTGCAGCCCACTTTGGCGAGGATTGGGCGGATCGCGGGCTTCACCTGAGTGCTCACGCCGAAGGCCAGGGCAGTCTTGTTGCCGCAATCCGCCAGAATCGGGAAACTCACGCCATTGCTTTCGCGCGCGACGGCGATGCGCTGCGGCTTCTGGGGCGAAAGCGCGAGGATACGGCCGCCTGCCCGACGAATCTCACCCGCCCGGTCTTCCCAGGCACGCAGCGTCAGGCTGCTGTACGGGCACCAGCTGCCCTTGAAGAATATCACGAAAACAGGGCCTTGTGAGACATAGCTCGCAAGGCTATGGAGCGACCCCTCAGAGTCTTTGAGGGTGAAATCCGGCGCCCGGTCGCCGACCTTGAGACCAACGCCTCCGGCGACTTCGGCGCGTGACTCCGCCTCCAACTGCCGCAGAGCCTCGGCGGTTTCCGCATCCGCTCGTTCAAAGACGGAGGATTTGAAAGCAAGCAGTTGGGCGTTCAATGACTTCATGGCCGTTATCCGGAAGCTCTCGTTCCAATGCGTTTATTGCAGGGCTGTCGTCGAATTGTCCATGTCTGATTCAATACATGGTTCATGCTTACCTCACGTGAAATCCTCTTGTCTCTGATATCATTCATGCAGTCGGGTATGATTAATGGATCTTTTGGCTGCTTTCCGCTGCTTCGTCCGCGTCGCTGAAACGGGATCTTTCTCGGCGGTCGCGCGCGAAGTCGGCTCCACCCAGCCAGCGATCTCCAGGCAGATCGCGGCGCTCGAAGCGCATTTCGACGTCCGGCTGATCCAGCGTACCACCCGCAGTCTAACCTTTACCCAGGACGGGCAGGATCTGCTGGCCCACGCGCGCCGCGTCTTGGATACGGTGGACGAGACCGAGGAAATTCTCGGCAAGCGGCGTGCGTCACCGCACGGCACCATCCGTATCGCGTCATCGACGTCCATGGCGCGGCTGCACATCATCCCCCGCCTTCCTCGTCTGCTGCAGCGCTATCCGCAGCTCGAAGTTGAGGTCAGCATATCCGAGCAGACCCAGGATCTGGTGGCGGAAAATCTGGACCTTGCGATACGCGCGGGACAGATCGCGGACAGTTCTCTCGTCGCGCGCCATCTCGGTTCGACCAGCCGTGGCGTCCTAGCTTCCGCCGACTATCTGGAGGAGCATGGGGAACCGCAGACGCCAAGCGATCTCGCGGCCCATTCCTGCCTGATCTATACGGGCGGAACCGGGCGTGCCTCGGCTCATCAGTGGGAGTTCGAGGGGCGAGAGGGCTCGACCACCGTGGAGGTCGGCGGCCGTTTTCGCTGCGACAGCGTCGAGGGCATTTCGGAGGGGATCCGTACCGGCCTCGGCATCAGCCGCTTGCCCATCTGGATGTTCAACGAAGACATCGCGGCCGGGCGTGTCCGTGCCATCCTCAAGGACTGGCAGCCGCCCCGCATTCCGATCCACGCTGTCTACCCGTCGCGGCGCCATCTCGCACCCCGCGTCCGCGCCGTGATCGACTTTTTCGTCAATGAGTTCCGGCTCGATCCGATGGTCTCGGACTATACGGCGATCTGATCAAGGCGCGCTCTGCGGTTCATGCGGCTTTCGTGCTATGATGCGGTAGCCGCGGAAGACGGCGGAAAGAAAAAGGATAACCGGGCCGCCACCATGAACATGCTGGCCTTCTCACGCGCGCCGGTGGCGATCGAGATCGTGTATGATCTTGTCTGCCCCTGGTGCTTCATCGGCACACGGCGGCTGATGCGCGCGCTGCGCCGGCGCCCGGAGCTCGGCGTCAACCTGCAGTGGCGCCCGTTTCTCCTCAATCCCGACATGCCGCGCTCCGGCATGACGCGGCTCGATTATCTCCTGCGCAAATTCGGCACCGAGGACCGGGCGCGCCGGCTATTTGCCTCCATCGCCGAGCTGGGGCGGGGGGAGGGCATCGCTTTTCGCTTCGATCTCATCCGCTCGACGCCGAGCAGTGTCGATGGGCATCGCCTGGTCCGCCTGGCGGGCGAGTACGGCCGTGCCGAAGCCATGGCGGATGCGCTCTTCCTCGCCCATTTTACGGAAGGACGCGACATCGGCGCGAGAGTTGAACTGCTGTCCCTTGCGCGCCAGGTGGGGCTGCCCGTGGCCGAGGCTCGGACCATGCTGGAGGGCGATGCCGGCATCGACCTCGTCCATGGCGACAACCTCCGTGCCCATCGTCTCGGCATCAACGGCGCGCCTTGTTTCATCATGGGACGCCGCCATGCGATCGCCGGGGCACAGGAGCCCGAAGTGCTGGAATGTCTTCTGAACGTCGCCGCCCTCGACATGGGTGACGACTGAGCCTCAGTCCGTCGGGCGCAGGCGGCTGGTCAGCAGATCGCCCGAGTTCTCGAGCACCGGATAGGCGGCCGCAGCCACGAGATGGGCATTGACGCGCTTGAGGTCGCGCAGCGCGTCGAGATGCAGCGAGCTCGTCTCGGCAGTGTCGATCCGTCCTGCGCGCAGGCGGGCGAAATGAGCGGCGGTCGCCTGAGCCTCGATGTCGCGGAAGGCCTCTTTCTCGGCCGCCAGCAGCCGGGCCGCGCGCTCGTCCGCCGTCATGAAGAGCGACGCGGCCGCCTGGGCATTGACGATGAGCCGGTCGATGATGGCGGTGAGTTCGGCTTCCCCCTCGCGCGAGAAGGCCAGGCCGCGCCGCAGCCGCTTGTTGGCGATGCCGAGCAGGCTCTTTTCCACGAGGTCGCCCGCCTGCTCCATATGCGTCGCGAAGGCGAGCACCTCCATCGCCCGCGCGTGGTCCGCGGCAGTCAGCGCCTCGGGGTCCAGGCCGGTCAGGTAGGTCTTGATCGCCGTATTGAGCCGGTCCAGCACATCGTCGAGCCGCTTGGTCTCGGCGATCTGGCGCCGGTCGCCGCGCGCGAAGGCGTCCCGCAGGCCCTGCAACATGGTCTCCAGCACATCGGCGAGCCGCAGGGCCTCCCGCGCCGCGGCACCGATGGCGATGACGGGTGCCTCCCGCGCGGCCTCGGTCAGATAAACCGGACGGCCCGGATCGGCGGGGTCCACCCGCGCGGGCAGCAGACGGCGCAGCAGCGCGGCATAGGCGCCAAGGAAAGGAAAGAAGGCGACGGCCAGCACGAGGTTGAACAGGGTGTGGAAATCGGCAACCGCGCGGGCCGCGTCCGGTTCCACGGCGACGATCCAGGTGCCGAGCCAGGGCAGCAGTGCGAGAGCCAGGATCGTGCCGAGCACACGGTTGAGCAGATTGCCCAGCGGCACCCGACGCCCGGCCGGGTCGTGACCGCCGCCGCCTTCCAGCACAGGATTGATGGCGGAGCCGAGATTGGCGCCCAGGACGAGGGCGAAGGCCGCATCGGGTGGCACGACCTGGCTGCCGGCGAAGGACATGATGAGGATGACGACGGCCACCGAGGAATGCGCGGCCCAGGTGAGGCCTGCCGCCAGCACCACGTCCACCAGCGGCTGGTTGGCGACGGCGCCGAGGAACAGCTTCAGGCTCGGCACGTCCTCATACGGCGTCACCAGGTCCACGAATTGGCCGAGCGCCATGAGCACGAGGCCGAGCCCGATGAAGACCCGGCCAAAGTCGCGCGTCGCCGCCGTGGCGCGCCGGAACATGAGCACGCCGATCAGGATCAGGGCGGGGGCGATGTCCTGGATATTGAAGGAGAGGGCCTGGACGATCAGCGTGGTGCCGACATTGGCACCCAGCATGACGGCGAGCGCGGGGACGAGGTCGACCAGGCCGCCGGCGGCGAAGCCGGTAACCATCAACCCGGTGGCCGTGCTGCTCTGCAGAATGGCGGTGACGCCGATGCCGGCGAGGAAGGCCTTGAACCGGTTGCGCAGCGCCGTGCCGAGGAAGCTGCGCAGTCTTGCCCCGAAGGCTCTCTGCACGCCCGTCTGCACCATGTGGATGCCCCAGAGGAGCAGTGCGACATAACCCGCGAGTTGCAGCAGCGTCAGCGAAAGGGTCAATCCGGTCTCCTCGGGCGGTCAGGTTCGACGCGTGGCGCGATCCTTATCTGGTGGACAGCCCGAAGAGTTGGTTCCCTATTTTGTCGAGACCATTGTCGAAACCGGTCCTCTGGCTTGTCGCGAGACGACGGGGGCCCGGTCTCACGGGATATCGGCTTTAGGACTTGGCCTTGAGCGGCTTGTGGGCCCGGTCCAACAGGCGGGTGAAGAAGCCGGGGGGCTTCGGCGGGGCAGGGGGCTGCTTGGCTGTCAGCGCCGCCTTCTTCTCCTGGTCCTTGGCGGCGAGCCACTTGTCCAGGCTCATGCCGGCCTTGGCGGCGCGCTTGGCTTCGTAAGCGCGCTGCTGTTCGGTCATCTTACGGTCCGTCATAGGGGGCCTCCTCGTCTTCGCGCTCATCTGGCAGGGGATGCGGCGCGAGTCGAGTGGCTGTTTGAGGAGAAGACGATGGAAGCACGGGTCAAGGCACAGCTCTGGGTGCAGATGGCGCTCCGCCTGGGGGATCGGGACGGCCGGCCGGGCATGGTATTACGCCGGGGCGATGCCGATGCCGGGGGCATTCTGGTCGTGCTGCGGGATCGCGCGGGTGCCGTCGTCGTCTTGTCGCAAACGCGCACGGAGGGCGGGGAACTCGCCTGGATGCGCGGGACGGGGCCCGAGCCGGTCGACCAGGCGCGGGCCGATGCCTATGTCGACCGGCAGCTCAAATTCGACCCTGATCTCTGGGTGATCGAGTTCGAGGCGCCGGACCTTCTACCCCCTTTCGAGGGCAAGATTCTCTAGCTCGTTTTTTCCAGGCGGGCCGCGGTCTCCATCTGGATCGTCGCGTCCACGGAGTAGCGGCCGGGTCCGGCGACGTAGAGCGCGATCAGCCCGCCCATGAGCGAGATGTTCTTGAAGAAGTTCAGCTCGGCGTCATAGGCGGCGGCTCCCGACATGTCCCAAAAGGGATGGCCGATGATGGCGGTCGCGAGCGTGTAGGCGGCTAGCACGAGGGCAAGCAGCCGCGTCAGGAGGCCGACGAGAAGGCCAAGGCCGATGAAGAGTTCGATGCCGATGGCGAAGACGGTCGCGACCGGTGGATCGGGCACGCCCGTCTGGGTCATGAAACCGATGGTGTCGCCAAACTGGGTCAGCTTGTCCCAGCCGAAACGGACGAACAGCAGCATCAGGAGAATGCGGGCGGCGAGGAGCGCCGGGTCCTTCACCTTGTCTGCACCTAATTCCAGCATTGCCGTAACTCCTTCTGGTGGGAGTAATGGAGGCCGCGTGATCAGGACGTCTTGACGGTGAAGTTTGGGCGCCTGTGCCTTCTATTTGTCAACAACTTACTGCGTGACGCTGCTACGGCCAGCGCACTTCCGGCGGCATGCTCATCAAGATGGCCTCGGTATTGCCGCCGGTCTTGAGGCCGAAGAGCGTGCCGCGGTCATAGAGCAGATTGAACTCGACGTAGCGCCCGCGGCGGATGAGCTGGTGCTCACGCTCCTCCGGCGTCCAGCGCGCGGCCATCCGGCGCCGCACGATACGGGGATAGACGTCGAGAAAGGCCATGCCCACGTCGCGGGTGAAGGCGAAGTCGGCCTCCACGTCGCCGGTGCGGTGCTGGTCGTAGAAGATGCCGCCCAGGCCGCGCGGCTCGCCCCGATGCGGCAGGTAGAAATACTCGTCGCACCATTGCTTGAAGCGTGCATAGAAATCCGCCCCGTGCGCGTTGCACGCGGCCTTGAGCGCCGCATGGAAATCCGCCCCATCCTCGCGCGCTTCCGCCGTGTCCGGCCGCATCGGCGTGAGATCGGCGCCGCCCGCGAACCAGCCGTGGCGGGTGATGATCATGCGCGTATTCATGTGCACGGCCGGGACGAGGGGGCTCTGCATATGGGCGACGAGACTGATGCCAGAGGCCCAGAAGCGTGGGTCTTCTGATGCGCCGGGGATGGCCGCGCGGAACTCCGGGCTGAATTCACCGAAGACGGTGGAGCAGTTGACACCGACTTTTTCGAAGACGCGGCCACGCATCACGCTCATCACGCCGCCACCACCGCCCTCGCGCGTCCAGGTGCTCCGCTCGAAACGTCCGGCGGCCCGGTCGGCGAGCGGTCCGGTCTGCTCGTCCTCGATGCTTTCGAAGGCGGCGCAGAGACTGTCCCGCAGTTCGTGGAACCAGGCCTCGGCGGCGCTGCGCAGGTTCATGTGGCCAAGGGCCGGATCCACGGTGTCGCTCATCTGTCAGTTCTCTCCGACCGGTGACGAGATGGCAAGGAAGGCCGCATGGCCCATGTCGCGCCTTGCCACCGACCGCCGCCTGTTGTTGAAGCCCTTCATCCAATGATCTGTGCTGCCTCGGCGGCGGAAGGCAAGAAGGGGTGTGCCATGGCTGATGGTGTGACGGATACCGTGGAGCCGCTCGTCGGCATCCTCGGTGGCTCCGGCCTCTATGACATCGACGGGCTGGAGGACAAGGAGTGGCGGACGGTCGAGACCCCCTGGGGCATGCCGTCCGACCAGCTGCTCTTCGGCCGGCTGCATGGGCTGCGCTGCGTCTTCCTGCCGCGCCACGGCCGCGGCCACAAAGTCTCGCCCTCCGAGCTCAACTACCGCGCCAATATCGACGCGCTGAAGCGCGTCGGCTGCACCGACGTTCTGTCTCTCTCCGCGGTCGGCAGCCTGAAAGAGGAGCTGCCGCCCGGCCACTTCGTGATCGTCGACCAGTTCATCGACCGCACCTTCGCCCGGCCGAAGACCTTCTTTGGCTCGGGCTGCGTCGCCCATGTCTCGATGGCGCATCCCGTGTGCGGCCGTCTTGGCGAGGCGCTGGAGGCGGCGGCCCGCGAGATCGGCCTGCCGGTGACGCGCGGCGGCACCTATCTGACGATGGAAGGGCCGCAATTCTCCACCTATGCCGAAAGCGTGCTCTACCGCTCCTGGGGCTGCTCGGTCATCGGCATGACCAACATGCCGGAGGCAAAGCTCGCCCGCGAAGCCGAGCTTTGCTACGCGACGGTCGCGATGGTCACCGATTACGACTGCTGGCACGAGGATCATGATGCGGTGACGGTGGACCAGGTGGTGCGCGTCCTGCTCGGCAATGCCGATAATGCCCGCGCCCTCGTCAAGAAAGTGCTCCCGGTGGTGGGTCAGAGCCGCGGCCTCTGCTCCTCCGGCTGCGATCGGGCGCTGGAATACAGCCTCATCACCGCGCCCGCCGCGCGGGACCCGCAGATGGTGGCAAAACTCGATGCCGTGGCCGGCCGCCTTCTGAAGGCCGGCTGAGCCGAGCGCTGCCTTGAACGGGGAAGGCCGGGCGGCGATGCCCGGCTGCCTCCCACTGGAACTGCGGTCGCGCCTGCGGCCCGCAGGTGGAACCCGGACCCCATGCATCTGACGACGATCATCCTCGTTCTGCTCTTCGTCACCGCCCTTTCCAATCTTTTGGTGCGGGTCGTCCGGGTCCCACTGCCGCTGTTGCAGATCGCGATCGGCGCGGCCTGCGACATGGCAGGCTTCCATGTCTCCTTCGACCCTGACCTGTTCCTGCTGCTCTTCATCCCGCCGCTGCTCTTCTCGGACGCCTACCGGATACCAAAGCGGGAGTTGACGGAAGCCGGTGCGCCGGTTTTCGCGCTGGCCGTCGGGCTCGTGCTCTTCACGACCGTCACCGTCGGCTATTTCGTCCACGGCATTCTGCCTTTCGTGCCGCTGGCGGCGGCCTTTGCGCTGGCGGCGGTGCTCTCGCCGACGGATGCGGTGGCGCTTGCCGGCATCCTCAACGGGCGCGCTCTGCCGCGGCGCGTGATGCACATCCTGCGAGGGGAGGCGCTGCTGAACGACGCGTCGGGCCTCGTCTGCTTCCGGGTCGCGGTCGCTGCCGTCCTCGCCGGCAGTTTCTCCCTCGGCGATGCGGCGCTCAATTTCGTCGTCGTCGCGGCCGGCGGTCTCGGCGTCGGTGCCGTGCTGGGCTGGCTTTTCTTCCAGCTCGATCAGAGGTTTCTGAGCAAGCAGACCCAGGAAGCCTCGATCTATGTCGTGCTGGTCCTGCTACTGCCCTTCGCAGCTTACCTGCTTGCCGAGCATCTCGAGGTCTCGGGTATCCTGGCCGCCGTCGGCGCCGGGCTCACGCTCAACTATTGCGATCCCTTCGGCGGCAGCCACACCAATACCCGGCGGCACACCTTCGCTTTCTGGAACGTGCTGGAGTTCGCTTTCAACGGGCTGATCTTCCTGCTGCTCGGCTTGCAGTTGCCCGGCATCCTCGGCGATGGCGTGAAGCGAACCATCCAGGCGGGCTATTCGCCCTGGTCGCTGCTTGCGGTGATGATCATGATCACCGCTGCGCTCTTTGCTTTCCGCTTCCTCTGGGTGTTGCTCACCTCGCTGCTCCGTACCGTCATCAACAAGGCCCGCGGGCGGCGGCAGGGGCTCGGTTTCCCCGGTATCGTACCGCTGCTGGTAGCAACCGTCGCCGGGGTCAGAGGTGCCGTGACCCTGGCCGGCATCCTATCGCTCCCTTTCTACATCCCGACCGGCGAGACCTTCCCGATGCGCGGCCTGCTCATCTGTCTCGCGAGCGGCGTGATCGTCCTGTCCCTTGCCGTTGCCGTCATTGGCCTGCCGCTGCTGCTGCCGCTGCTGCGTCTGCCCGAGGTCGATCCGGTCGAGGCGGAGCTCGCGGTCGCGCGGCGATTGATGGCCGAACGCGCCATCCTCGACCTGGAAGAGCGGATCGAGGCGGGGCTGCGCCGCCGCCAAGGTGCGCTGGAACGCAACGCCTATGAGGAGATTTCTGGACGGGTTCTGGCCGATTACCGGCTCAAGCTCGAGGGGCGGGACGACGAGAACGAGAACCATGAAAAGGCGCAGGAAGACCGGCGGGCCGAGGTTGCGCTGCGGTTGCGCGCCATTAGGGCCGAGCGGGCGGAGATGCAGCGTCTGCGCCAGCGCCACGCCATCAATGACGAGGCCGTGCAGACGCTGATTGAGGAGCTGGACGTCGAAGAGGAAGCCCTGTCCCGCATGGCCGCCGCTTTGCCCGATCCGGCGCGGTGATCCCGCTTCCCGGGCATGGGACGGTTGCGCACCTCCCGGTTGCGGGGGGCGGCAGATGCGGGCAGGGTCGCGGCATCATGACGATGCTGGACATCATGCAGAGCGCTTCGGCGCTTCTTGGGCGACTTAGCACCGCGGCACTCTGAACGAGTCCGTGACCTTCCGCCGTGCCCGCGGGCACGCATCTGCCCCGTCCGCCGTCTGATCGAGTTTCCCATGATCCGTAGTCTGACTGCACCTCGCATCGCTACTGCCCCGCTTCGGCTCAGGGCGCGACTTCGCTGCGGTCGCGGGCTTCCGGCCATGCCGCGACCGTAATCGGCCGATCTTCTGATCCTCACGACATTTTCCTGACCGAAACGAGCGCCCGCGATGATGCTGAGCAACCCCGCCACCAAATACCGCCCCTATGCCCATGTCGACCTGCCGGACCGGCAATGGCCGAACAAGCGGATCACCCAGGCGCCGCGCTGGTGTTCCGTCGATCTGCGTGACGGCAACCAGTCGCTGATTGACCCGATGGACGGCGAGCGCAAGCGCCGCTTTTTCGACCTGCTGATCAAGACCGGCTTCAAGGAAATCGAGGTCGCTTTCCCCTCCGCCTCCGAGACCGACTACAACTTCGTGCGCAGCCTGATCGAGGGCAATCTGATCCCCGAGGACGTGGCGATCCAGGTGCTGACGCAGAGCCGCGAAGAGCTGATCCGACGCACCATCGAAAGCCTGTCCGGCGCGCATCGGGCCATCGTCCATCTCTATAATGCGACCTCCGAAGTCTTCCGCCGCCTGGTCTTCAACCAGGACAAGGAAGGCACCATTGCGCTCGCCGTCTCGGGGACGAAGCTGATCAAGCAGCTGACCGACGAGCATCCCGAGACGATTTGGACCTATCAGTATTCGCCGGAAACCTTCTCCTTCACCGAGCCCGAATTCGCCCTCGAAGTCTGTGAGCGGGTGATGGACGTCTGGCAGCCGACGCCCGAGCGGCCGATGATCCTCAATCTGCCGGCGACTGTGGAAGTGGCGACGCCGAACGTTCATGCCGACCAGATCGAGTGGTTCTGCCGCCATCTGTCTCGTCGCTCCAGCGCGATCATTTCCCTGCATCCGCACAATGACCGGGGCACGGGTATCGCCGCCGCGGAGCTGGGGCTGATGGCGGGCGCGGACCGTGTGGAAGGCTGCCTCTTCGGTAATGGCGAGCGCACCGGCAACGTCGATATCGTGACGATGGCGCTGAACCTGTACACCCAGGGCGTCGATCCCAAGCTGGATTTCTCGGACATCCGGCGCGTCGTCAGCACCGTCACCTACTGCAACCAGATCGACGTGCATCCGCGCCATCCTTATGCGGGCGAGCTGGTCTTCACCGCCTTCTCCGGCTCGCACCAGGATGCGATCAAGAAGGGCTTCGCCGCCCGCAAGACGCAGAACGACGACATTTGGGAAGTGCCGTACCTGCCGATCGATCCACAGGATATCGGCTGCTCCTATGAGGCGGTGATCCGCGTCAACAGCCAGTCCGGCAAGGGCGGCGTCGCCTGGGTGCTGGAGCAGGACCAGGGCCTGCGCCTGCCGCGCCGGCTGCAGATTGCCTTCAGCCGCGTTGTCCAGGAAATCGCCGACCGCACGGGGCGCGAGACGACGACGGCGAACATCGTGCAGGCCTTCCGCGAGACCTATGGGCTGGACGGTTCCGGCCGCGTATCGCTGGTCGATTATGCGGTGTCGGGCAACGACAAGTCCGGCGGGCCGCGCCGTTTCACCGGCCGCATCGAGGTCGACGGCGAGACGCGGGCGATCGCGGGTGAGGGCAATGGCCCGCTCTCCAGCTTCGTCGATGCTCTGAACAAGGCGCTCGGTATTTCCATCGACATCGTGAACTACGATGAGCATGCGATTGGTGGCGGGTCGGGCACGCAGGCGGTCGCCTATGTCGAATGCGCCGTGCCGGGCGGCAAATCGGTCTTCGGCGTCGGCATCGACGTCGACAGCGGAGAGGCGGCCATGCGCGCGGTCTTGAGTGCGGCAAACAACGCCATGGCGGGCGTAGGAGTGGCGAAATGAACGGCATCAGCCAGGCGGAGAACGTCGAGAATCAGTTCGGTCCCCGGGCGGAGTCCTATCTGACCAGCGCCGTGCATGCGGAAGGCGAGGATCTGGCGCATTTCGCGGCCATGCTGGCCGAGGATGGCGCCGGCGCCCGGGTGCTCGACATGGGCTGCGGCGGTGGCCACATGTCCTTCGCCGCGGCACCCTTCGTGCGCGAGGTCGTAGCCTATGACCTGTCACCCGAGATGCTGATGGTGGTCGCTGGTGCGGCGGGCGAACGTGGCCTGCACAACGTGCTGACCGAACAGGGCGAAGCGGAAGATCTGCCGTTCGACGCAGAAAGCTTCGACTGGGTGGTGTCGCGATTCAGCGCCCATCATTGGTCCGATTGGCGCGCCGGGCTGCGGGAGGCTCACCGGGTGATGCGGCCGGGCGGCCGCGGCCTCTTCATCGATGTCGTGTCTCCGGCCCTGGGTGCTCTGGATACCTATCTGCAGACCGTCGAGGTGCTGCGCGACACCTCCCATGTGCGGGATTATACGGCGGCGGAGTGGGAGGCAGCGCTGGCGGCCAGTGGCTTCGTGGTGCAGGCCACCCGCCGGCACCGCCTGCGTATGGAATTCGCGTCCTGGATCGCGCGGATGCGCACGCCCGAGGTGATGGCGAATGCCATCCGCGCGCTGCAAGGCGCGGTCGCCGAGCCCGTGCGCCGGCATTTCGCCATCGAATCCGAAGGCAGCTTCATGATTGACGTCGCGACCTTCGAGGTCGTCCGCAGCTTCTGACCTTCGCCTGACATGCCCGCGTCTGCGGGCATGTCAGGGTCGGATCATGGGGCCCGTGTCGCCGAGGGTACAAGGGTCTCTTCCTTCAGATCCGCAATCGGTGGCAGGGAGGCGTCACGGGGCTGAGATCCCGGGCGAGGGCGGAGGATCGCCCGGAGACGGACGCAGCCGGGATGGTCTGTCTTGAATTGCGCCAGCCCGGGTGGATTTTCGATGCCATCCGGCACGAAGACGAAAGGAACCCGAAGATGGCGGGAGGACGGGGGCGGCTGTGCGACGGGCATGGCATCCTGACCACAAAACGTCAGTAAATCTAACAAAATTCAGAGCGAAATCGCAACTATAATTCCACTGGCAGCTATATGGCCTTTTTTGGTGACGCCCGGACGGTCACCGTTTCGACCTTGCGAGCCTGATCGGCCTGCCGGTAGGAGGCTGGGCGGTTCAACGAGAAGAAGGCTTCGTGATGCGCGGTGGTGGCGGCGATGGCGTGCTTCTGACCCTGATCCGGCGGATCTTCCCGTCCGACGCGCAGGCGCCGCCCCGGTTCCGTTGGCCGCGCTATGTGGCAACTCTCTATCTGCTGGTGGTCGTGGTCCGCAGCGGCATCCACCTCTTCAAGAGCGACGGGGGCGCGCATTCCATCGCCACCATCGACATCGCCGTCCCCGGAGGAGCGGATATCGTCGCGATGTTCGGCCAGTGGGGCGCGGTGCAGCTTCAGCTTGCCGTCCTGCTGCTGATTCTGCTCTGGCGCTGGCGAGGGCTGACGCCGCTCGTCCTGTTGACGCTGCTGGAGGAGCCGTTCCTCCGCGCTCTCGCCGGCCACCTCAAACCGCTGACGGCGGTGGGCACGCCGCCGGGTAAGGAGTTGAATTGGCTCGTCGTTCCGATCCTGGGGGTGGCCTTCATCGGTGCGATCTGGCCCCGCGAGCAAGACTTGCGAAGGCAGGGCGCGTGTACGGGCAATAACTGATCGAAGTGCGCCGCCTCCGGGTAATCGAACGGCGGTCAGCCCGCGGTTCGTTCTGGTCAGTCAGTCACTTAACCACTCTATGGTTAACGTCTCTTATTGCATTGCAACATCACGCTTTTTTCCGCATTGGCTTGTCGATCCGGCGCGAAATGGCTAGGTGTCGGCGACGAGTTTCGAGGACGTGGCCCTCCGCAGGCCCGCGAGACGGAGAATGGCATGGCCCAGACAGCGGCACCCCGTAAACGGACCAAAACTCCCGAGGTATCAATGGCCAAGGACGACCTTCTGCGCTTCTACCACGACATGCTGCTGATCCGGCGGTTCGAGGAGAAGGCGGGGCAACTGTACGGCATGGGCCTCATCGGCGGCTTCTGCCACCTCTACATCGGCCAGGAGGCCGTGGTGGTCGGCATCCAGGCGGCGCTGAAGCCGGGCGACCAGGTCATCACCAGCTATCGCGACCACGGCCATATGCTGGCGACCGGCATGGAAGCGCGCGGCGTGATGGCCGAACTGACCGGCCGTGCCACGGGCTATTCCCGCGGCAAGGGCGGCTCCATGCACATGTTCAGCAAGGCCAAGGGCTTCTACGGCGGCCACGGCATCGTCGGCGCCCAGGTCTCCATCGGCGCGGGCCTCGGCTTCGCCAACTGGTACCGCGGCAATGACAACGTCGCCGTCACCTATTTCGGCGAAGGCGCCTCCAACCAGGGCCAGGTCTACGAGAGCTTCAATCTTGCCGCCCTGCTCAAGCTGCCGGTGGTCTTCGTGATCGAAAACAACCGCTACGGCATGGGCACCAGCGTGGAGCGCGCTTCCGCCTCCAAGGATCTCTCCAAGAACGGCAGCCCCTGGGGCATTCCAGGCCTTCAGGTGGACGGCATGAACGTCGTCGCCGTGAAGGAAGCGGCCGAGAAAGCGATCGCCCATTGCCGCGCCGGCAACGGCCCCTTCCTGCTGGAGATGAAGACCTACCGCTATCGCGGCCACTCCATGTCCGACCCCGCGAAATACCGCACGCGTGAGGAAGTGCAGAAGATGCGCAGCGAGCGGGATTGCATCGAGGCCGTGCATCACAGCCTGACCGAGCTCGGCGTGGACGAGGCCGAGATCAAGAAGATCGACGACGCGGTGAAGGCCGTGGTGCAGGACGCGGCGGACTTCGCCCAGTCCAGCCCAGAGCCCGATCCGAAAGAACTCTGGACTGACGTGTTGGTGGAGGCCTGATCCCGATGGCGACCCAGATTCTGATGCCGGCCCTCTCGCCGACCATGACCGAGGGCAAGCTCGCCCGCTGGCTGAAGGCGGTGGGGGACGAGATCAAGGCCGGTGACGTGATCGCCGAGATCGAGACCGACAAGGCGACGATGGAAGTGGAAGCGGTGGACGAGGGCACGCTCTCCTCCATCCTCGTGCCGGAGGGTACCGAAGGCGTCGCCGTCAACACGCCGATCGCCGAGATCGGCGGTGGCAGCGAGACCAGCGTCGCGCCCGGCACGCCAGCCTCTCCGGCGCCCGCCGAAGTTGCCCCCAACCCGCAGCCGGCCGCCATCGCACCGCAGCCGATCGCGGCCTCCGCCGCGACGCCGGAGCCGGAAAAGGACTGGGGCCCGACCAAGCCGATCACCGTGCGCGAGGCGCTGCGTGACGCGATGGCCGCCGAAATGCGGGCCGATCCGGACGTCTTCCTGATGGGCGAGGAAGTCGCCCAGTATCAGGGCGCCTACAAGATCAGCCAGGGTCTGCTGGATGAGTTCGGTCCGCGCCGCGTCATCGATACGCCGATCACCGAGCACGGCTTCACGGGCATGGCCGTGGGTGCGGCGATGAACGGGCTGAAGCCCATCGTCGAGTTCATGACCTTCAACTTCGCCATGCAGGCGATGGACCAGATCATCAATTCGGCGGCCAAGACCCTCTACATGTCGGGCGGGCAGATGGGCACGCCGATCGTCTTCCGTGGCCCGAACGGCGCGGCCTCCCGCGTCGCCGCCCAGCACAGCCAGTGCTACGCCTCCTGGTACGCGCATTGCCCGGGCCTCAAGGTCGTCGCCCCCTGGTCCGCGGCCGATGCCAAGGGCCTGCTGCGCGCCGCGATCCGCGACCCTAACCCGGTCATCGTGCTCGAGAACGAGATCCTCTACGGCCACACCTTCGAATGCCCGACGGACGAGGATTTCATCCTGCCGATCGGCAAGGCAAAGGTGGAGCGCAAGGGCGAACACGTCACCATCGTCGCCTTCTCCATCATGGTCGACGTCGCTCTGCGGGCGGCGGAAGCCCTCGCCGAACAGGGCATCAGCGCCGAGGTCATCAACCTGCGCAGCCTGCGCCCGCTCGACACCGCGACGATCGTTGAGAGCGTGAAGAAGACCAGCCGCCTGGTGACGGTGGAGGAAGGCTGGCCCTTCGCCGGTATCGGGGCCGAAGTCGCCATGCAGATCATGGAAAACTGCTTCGACTGGCTGGATGCGCCGCCCGTGCGCGTGCATGGCGCGGACGTGCCGCTGCCTTATGCCGCAAACCTCGAAAAGCTCGCCCTTCCGCAGCCCCAATGGGTTGTGGACGCCGTCCGCAAGATCGTCTGAGGGAGCAAGCCGATGGCCATCAACATCCTCATGCCCGCGCTCTCCCCCACGATGACGGAGGGCACGCTCGCCCGCTGGCTGAAGAAGGAAGGCGAGGCGGTGAAGGCCGGCGACGTCATCGCCGAGATCGAGACCGACAAGGCCACCATGGAAGTGGAAGCCGTCGACGAGGGCATTCTCGGCAAGATCCTGGTCGCCGATGGGACGGAGGCCGTGAAGGTCAACGCGCCGATCGCGATCCTGGTGCAGGAAGGCGAGGCGGTGCCGAGCGATGCCGCTCCGGCCGCGGCACCGGCGGCCGCTCCGGCTGCGCCCGAAGCGTCGAAGGCCGAGGCCGCACCTGCCGCGCAGCCGGCGGCGCCTGCCCATGAGACCGGCAACCGCATCTTCGCCTCGCCGCTCGCCCGCCGCATCGCCAAGGAAAAGGGCGTCGACCTCGCCGGCGTGAAGGGTTCCGGCCCCAACGGACGTATCGTGCGGGCCGACGTCGAGGGTGCAAAGACCGCGCCTGCCGCCACTCCGGCGGCGCCCACGCCCGCGACGGCCGCTGCCATGGCGCCCGCCGCCGCACCGGCGCCGGCGGCCCCGAAGCCCGCCGCGATCACCGCGCCGCATCAGCTCGTGCCGCATACCTCGATGCGGAAGGTCATCGCCAAGCGCCTGACCGAGAGCAAGCAGAGCGTTCCGCATTTCTATCTGACGATGGATATCGAGCTGGATGCGCTGCTCAAGCTGCGGGCGGAGCTGAACGCCCGCTCGGCGAAGGACGGTGCCGCTTCGTTCAAGCTTTCCGTCAACGACATGATCATCAAGGCGGCCGCCATCGCGCTGCGCCGCGTGCCGAAGGTCAATGCGAGCTTCACCGAGGACGGCATCGCCTTCTACGACGACGTGGACATCTCCGTCGCCGTCGCGATCCCCGACGGCCTGATCACGCCGATCGTCCGCCGCGCCGACCAGAAGGGCCTGGCCACCATCTCCAACGAGATGAAGGATCTCGGGCTTCGCGCCCGTGCCGGCAAGCTGAAGCCCGAGGAGTTCCAGGGCGGCGGCTTCTCCATCTCCAACCTCGGCATGTTCGGGGTGAAGGACTTCCAGGCCATCATCAACCCGCCCCAGGCGGCGATCCTTGCGGTCGGCGCCGGTGAACAGCGGCCGGTGGTGAAGGATGGGCAGCTGGCCGTCGCGACGGTCATGTCTGCGACCCTCTCTGTCGACCATCGGGTTGTAGATGGCGCGCTCGGCGCCGAATGGCTGCAGGCCTTCAAGGCGATCATCCAGGAACCGCTCAACCTCATGCTGTGAGCAGGCAGGGGCCGGGTTCATGACGGAGGTGACGCTGCGGCTCGCGCGGCTGGAGGATGTGCCGACCATCCTCCATTTCATCCAGGCGCTGGCCCGCTATGAGCGGCTGGAGCATGAGGTGACGGCCACGGAGGAGGATCTGCGCGCCTCCCTCTTCGGCCACCCGGCGCGGGCAGAAGCGCTCCTCGCGGAGCAGGAGGGCCGGGCGGTCGGCTTCGCCCTCTGGTTTTACAATTTCAGCACTTTCCGCGGACGCCACGGGCTTTATGTCGAGGACGTCTTCGTGGACCCCGCCTGCCGCGGGGCTGGCATCGGCCGCCTGATCTTCCGCTTCCTGGCTGGCCACGCCATCTCACAGGGCTGTGCGCGGATGGACTGGGATGTGCTGGACTGGAACGAGCCCGCCATCCGCTTCTATCGCGCGCTCGGCGCGCAACCGCTTGACGACTGGACGAGGCAGAGGCTGACCGGCCCGGCCCTCGAAGCCCTCGCTCAGTCCTGACGTCTCACTCTTTCTTCAGGCGCCGGCTCGTAAGCAGAGGAATAGACCGATGGCCGAACAATCCTTTGATGTCGTGGTCGTGGGCGGTGGCCCGGGCGGCTATGTGGCGGCGATCCGTGCGGCCCAGCTGGGCTTGAAGACCGCGGTGGTGGAGCGCGAGCATCTGGGCGGCATCTGCCTCAACTGGGGCTGCATTCCCACCAAGGCCCTGCTGCGCAGCGCCGAGATTTCGCATCTTCTCGCCCATCTCGACGAGTTCGGCTTCTCGGCTGACAACATCAAGTTCGACCTCGAGAAAGTGGTGAAGCGCTCGCGCGGCGTCGCCAAGCAGCTGGCGACCGGCGTCGGCTTCCTTCTCAAGAAGAACAAGGTCACGGTGATCGACGGCCAGGCCAGGCTGGCCGGCAAGAACACCCTCTCGGTCGAGAAGGACGGCAAGCCGGTGGCGACGCTCAAGGCACCGCACATCATTCTGGCGACCGGTGCCCGCGCGCGCGACCTGCCGGGCATGGAAGCCGATGGCAAGCTCGTCTGGAACTACAAGACGGCCATGGTGCCGACCATGATGCCGAAATCCCTGCTCGTCATCGGCTCGGGCGCGATCGGCATCGAATTCGCGAGCTTCTACCTCAACATGGGCGCCAAGGTGACGGTCGTCGAAGTGATGGACCGCATCCTGCCCGTGGAAGACGAGGAGATTTCGGCCTTCGCCCGCAAGCAGCTCGAGAAGCAGGGCATGGTCATTCATACCGGTGTCGCGGTGAAGGGCCTGAAGAAGGGGACGGAGAACGTCACCGTCACCATCGAGGTCGCGGGCAAGCCGCAGGAGATCACGGTCGATCGTGTCATCTCGGCCGTCGGCATCGTCGGCAATGTCGAGAATCTCGGCCTGGAAGAGGCCGGCGTGAAGGTCGAGCGCACGCATGTCGTGGTGGATGGCTACGGCCGCACGAACGTCGAAGGCATCTACGCCATCGGCGATCTCGCCGGCGCACCGTGGCTGGCCCATAAGGCGAGCCATGAGGGCGTGATCTGTGCCGAGATAATTGCCGGCAAGAAGCCGCATCCGCTGAACACGGCCAATATCCCGGGCTGCACCTATTGCCGGCCGCAGGTCGCCTCCGTGGGCCTCACCGAAGCCAAGGCGAAGGCCGCCGGTTACGAAGTGAAGGTCGGCCGCTTCCCCTTCATCGGCAACGGCAAGGCCATTGCCATGGGCGAGCCGGAAGGCCTCGTGAAGACGGTCTTCGACGCGAAGACCGGCGAGCTGCTGGGCGCGCACATGGTTGGCGCGGAGGTGACGGAAATGATCCAGGGCTACGTCATCGGCCGTACGATGGAGACGACGGAAGCGGAGCTGATGGAGACCGTCTTCCCGCATCCGACGGTGAGCGAGACCATGCACGAAGCGGTGCTTGACGCCTTCGGCCGCGCCATACACTTCTAACCCGTCAGGGCTGCGGCCCGGGCCGTTGCCCGGGCCGTCGGTTCTCGTCATGGATAGGGATCATGGCCACTCGTCTGGTTATCGACCATCGCCATCCCGAAAAGGCTCATCGGCCCGATAATCCGGTTGCGCGCAGCAAGCCGGATTGGATACGCGTGCGCGCGCCGCAGCATCCCGTCTACCACGAGACGCGGGAGCTCATGCGCAGCAACAAGCTGGTGACGGTCTGTGAGGAAGCGGCCTGCCCGAATATTGGGGAGTGCTGGTCCCAGCGGCACGCGACCATGATGATCATGGGCGACACCTGCACGCGCGCCTGCTCCTTCTGCAACGTGCGCACGGGCATGCCGGACGCGCTGGACGCAGACGAGCCAAACCGGGTGGCGGATGCCGTCGCCAAGCTCGGCCTGCTCCATGTCGTCATTACCTCGGTGGACCGGGACGATCTGGCCGATGGCGGTGCGCGGCATTTCGCCGCGGTCATCGGCGCCATCCGGGCCGCGGCTCCGAGCACGACGATCGAGGTCCTGACGCCTGATTTCCTGCGCAAGCCCGGTGCGGTCGAGATCGTGGCCGAGGCGGCGCCCGATGTTTTCAACCACAATCTGGAGACCGTGCCGCGGCTCTATCCCACGATCCGGCCGGGCGCGCGCTACTACCAATCCCTTCGCCTGCTCGATCAGGTGAAGATGCTCAACCCCACGATCTTCACGAAATCCGGCCTGATGGTTGGC
Source organism: Acidisoma sp. 7E03 (assembly GCF_054665075.1). Classification (NCBI taxonomy): domain Bacteria; kingdom Pseudomonadati; phylum Pseudomonadota; class Alphaproteobacteria; order Acetobacterales; family Acidocellaceae; genus Acidisoma; species Acidisoma sp. 7E03. The sequence goes on along the minus strand of NZ_BAAFHE010000003.1, from coordinate 168,754 downwards.
TTGGGTGAGGCCCGACCCGAAGTAGGCCAGGTCATGGATGACCTGCGCATTGCCGACGTCGATTTCATCACCCTCGGCCAGTATCTACAGCCGACGCCGAAGCACGCGGCGGTGGCGAGCTTCGTGACGCCTGACGAGTTCGCGGATTACGCCTCCATGGCCCGTGCGAAGGGCTTCCTGATGGTCTCGGCGACGCCGCTCACTCGCAGCTCCTACCACGCGGATGCCGACTTCGCGCAGCTCCGCGCGGCGCGCGAAGCGCAACTCGGCCAACTGGCAGCCACCGCCTGATGCCCCGCTACGCCGAACAGAAGCGGGTGCCCTATCAGCCCGGCCAGATGTTCGATCTGGTGGCGGATGTCGGCAAATATCCGCAGTTTCTGCCGTGGTGCGTCGGCGCGCGCATCCGCAGCCGGACGGAGACGGAGATGGTGGCGGATCTCACCATTGGCTTCGGACCCTTTCGCGAAAGCTTCACCAGCCGGGTGAAACTGCAGGCGCCGGACACGATCATCGTCCATTACGAGAACGGTCCGTTCAAATATCTCAACAATCGGTGGATCTTCAAACCCGATCCTCAAGGGTGCCTGATCGACTTTTTCGTCGATTTCGAGTTCCGCAGCCGGGTCCTGCAGATGGCCATCGGCACCGTCTTTGCGGAAGCGGTGCGCCGGATGGTCTATGCCTTCCTCAAGCGCGCGCGGGACGTCTATGGCGCGCCGGCGGCCCCCATGGCCGCCCAGCCCGCCGTTGCCAAGGGCTGAGGCCCGTCACTCCTTCGGGACGCCGCTTTCCCAGTCCGGCCAATGGGTCACGATCGCCTTCACCAGCGGGTTGCCAGTGCGGTAGAGGTTTTCCAGCGCGATCATGAAGCCGCCCTGCTCGCCATAGTCGAGCAGGTTCTGCGCGTCGGACTTGCCGGGGGCCGGCCGGTCGAAATCGGAGCCCGCGCGCAGGTCGGCCACCCGGCTGTCATCGGCCAGCCCCGCCGCTGTCGCCCGCGTCAGCACCTCATAGGTCGCATTGTCCTCCTGCTGCGTCGTGCAGTAGCGCCCCTGACCGTTGGTCAGGATCCTGGTCCAGGCCTCGGCCCGCTCACCAAGCAGCGTGCCGCTCCACCAGGTGTCGCCGGTCAGTGTATCGCAGGTGAGCACGCGGGGTGGCGCATTGGCGGGGGCGGGGTAGGCGGCGCGGGCCTTCGCGGCCTCCGGTGCGTCAACCAAGGTCACGTCCTTTGACAGGGCGTAGGCGCGCGCCTGGAGGGCAGGGTTGAGCGCGAAAATCTCCGTCTTGTAGTCGAGCGGCGGCTTCTGATCGGGACCCTTGGTGTTGATGCCGGTGTAGCCGGTGGGCCAGGATTTTGGCGCCTCCCGGTCATCCAACTCCCATTGCAGGCCCCAATCCACGAGGTAGTGCGCCCAGGCCGCCGAGCCGAGGGTGCCTTCATGCGGGTTGATGCCGGCGATGCCCGCGATCAGCCAATAGGTCTTCCGCAGGTCGAACTGGTGCGAATAGACGAGGGCGGAGATGGAGGCCGCGGCATTGGCTTCCCCCATCCCGGTGGTGACGAGACAAGTACCGTCGGCCGCGCAATGCACGGCCGGATAGTCGGGGCTCAGCCCGGGCACCGTAATCGCCTGTGTCAGCGGCAGATGTTTGAGCCAGACGCCCCCTTCCGGCCCGAACATCGAGACGATCATGACCTTGACGGGAACCGGGGCCGATGCGGGCGCGGCCTGTGCCGCGCTCATCGCCAGACTGCCAACGGCGATCCCTGCCAGCCATGTCCGCAACCGCATCCTCAACCCCCGAGCAATGAAAGAGCGGCCAGTCTGCCGGCTCTTGCAGTGTCGGGGCAAGGGTTGTCAGCTCAGCCGGGGATATACGCCTGATAGGCGGGGTCCCAGATCGTCGCATCCACCCGCGCCGTAATCTCGGCCTCGTCCAGCGCCGGGATCAGCCCATCCTTGACGGCCGCGAGCCCGACGCGGATGGCGATCTGGCGTGAGACCTGGCGGACCTCGGAGAGCGGCGGGAGAAGGCGGGGCACCGTGTCTCCAGCTTGGGCGGGGGCGGCATCGGCCAGGGCGCGGGACGAGGCCATCAGCATGCCATCCGAGACCCGCGGGATGCCGAGCGCCAGCACGCCGAGGCCGAGACCGGGGAAGATATAGACGTTGTTGGTCTGGGCGATGGGGAAGGTCTTGTCGCCAAAGGGCTGGGGCGGGAAGGGGCTGCCGGTGCCGATGATGGCGCGGCCCTCCGTCCAGGCCAGCAGGTCCCCCGGCTGGGCTTCGGCCCGCGACGTGGGGTTGGAGAGGGGGAAGATGATCGGCCGCTCGGCATGCTGGGCCATCGTGCGGATGATCTCTTCACTGAAGAGGCCGGGTTGCCCGGTCACCCCGATGAGGATGGTGGGTTTTACCGCGCGCACGGTCTCCAGGAAGGAGACCTGTGGGGGGTCGCTGTGTGGAATCTGGTCGAGTTCCGCTTGGGGGCGCGCCAGCTTCTTTTGGAAGGGATAGAGGCCCTGCATGCCGTCATGCATCAGGCCGAACCGATCGACGATGTAGACCTTAGCGCGTGCCGCGGCTGGATCGGCGCCTTCCTCGATCGCCGCTGCGATCAGCTGCTCCGCGATGCCGCAGCCGGCCGAGCCACCACCGAGCACGACGATCGTCTGCTCCGGCAACGGCTTGCCGGAGGTGCGCACGGCGGAGAGTGCGGTTCCGACGACGACCGCGGCCGTTCCCTGCACGTCGTCGTTGAACATGCAAAGCTGATCGCGGTAGCGCTCGAGGAAGAGTGTCGCGTGGTCAATCGCGAAATCCTCGAACTGCAGCAGGACGTGGGGCCATTTCCGCTTCACGGCCTGGACGAAGGCATCGACGAAGTCTTCGTACTCCTGGCCCGCGATGCGCTTGTTGCGCCAGCCGATATAGAGCGGATCGGCCAGCCGTTCTTCGTTGTTGGTGCCGACGTCGAGCGTGATGGGCAGCGTATATTCCGGCGCGATGCCGCCGCAGGCGGTATAGAGGGAGAGCTTGCCGATGGGGATGCCCATGCCGCCGGCACCCTGGTCGCCGAGGCCGAGGATACGACCGCCATCGGTCACCACGATGGCGCGCACGTCTTGATCGCCAACGGAGGCGAGCATCTCGTCCATACGGTCGCGCAGCGGATAGCTGATGAAGAGGCCCCGAGGGCGGCGATAGATTTCACTGAACTTCTGGCAGGCCTCGCCCACCACCGGCGTGTAGACCATCGGCAGCATTTCGACGACGTGGTCCACCATTAGGCGGTAGAAGAGTGTTTCGTTGCGGTCCTGCAGGGAGCGCAGATAGATGTGCCGCTCGATGTCCGTGTCTTTGTTCTTGTAAGCGGCATAGGTGCGCGCGACTTGGGTCTCCATCGTGGTGACCGCCGGCGGCAGCAGGCCGTGAAGACCGAAGGCGGATCGTTCGTCTTCCGTGAAGGCACTGCCCTTGTTCCAACGCGGCGTGTCGATCAGGTCGAAGCCGCGAAGGGAAATGGTACGATCCGCTGCAGTCATCGCTTTGCGCTCCCACCCGAGCGGGCATCAAAGGAAGGTTCGGTTCGGTCCGTCAACTGTAAAACGACGTTTAGGTCTCTCGCATCACCGAATGATCTGATAATGCATCGTCGCAGTGACGGTTACGCTATCGGATTTCGAATCAGGTCCGAGCGGAGGCAGGTCGGCGCCTCGGAATAGCCCGAGCCAACTTTGGTCGAGCAATGCATAGCCGGTCGGGGTAATCATCGTCAGACCGGAGACATGGCCGGCCTTGTCGACGGTGAAGCGGATGGTCACCGAGCCTTCCTGCCCCTGTTCGCCCGCCATTTCAGGGTAGCTTGCCCGGTCATTGACCCATTGCTGCAACTCCGAAAACCAATTCTTCCCCGGAGTTCCCTGGACGGTGAGATCGCTACCGGTGTCCACCTGCATCGAGCGCGGCAATTGCATGTTCATGCCCTGCGCCGAGCCGCCACTGCCGCCCCCGTTGAAGGACATGCCGTTCATCATCAGGCCCTGCGAGAAGACGCTGCTGCGGCCCTGGCCAGATCTGCGCGCCGGCGCCGCCTTTTGCGGCGGTGGCGGGGCGGGCGGGAGAGGTGGCGGCGGCTTCGGCAGCGGGATCGGCGTGAACTCCGGCAAGGGCGGCAGATTGAGATTCACCTCTGCCGGCGTGTTGTCGGTGAGGACGGAGGGGAGGGGCACGGGGGCCGGGAGCGGCGCGGGCGTTTTCGGCGCGGCGGGCGCGGGGGGTGGTGGCGGCGGCAGATTGACCTTCGGCAATGCCGGCGGCGGCTTTGGCGCTGCGGGCACAGGCTTGGGTGGTTGCGGTTTGGGTGGCGGTGCCATCGGCTTGGGCGGGGTCAGCGGATGCGGCGGCTCCGGCGTCTTGATCTCGGGGCGTGGCAGCGGTGCAGGTGGGGGCGCCGCCTGCACCGTATGCACGGTTGGCGGGCTCGGCTTTCCCCGCGGCGCGGACGCCTGGGTGTGATTGTCCTGGCCTGCACTCTTCGGGGACGTCGGCGTCTTCGCGCCGGGTTCGAAGACCACCTGCACCCCCGTGGGCTCGGGCGGCTCCTCCGGCGTCTTGTTCGGAAAGGTGACGATCAGCGCTGCAAGCACCGCGAGATGCAGGGCGGCGGAGACGCCACCCGCAACCGCCATCCGGTTGCGCGGCGCTTCCGCCCGCCGCCGCGGCACCATGGGCGTCCGGCCCGGGCGCGGCAGGTCCCCGACGGATGAGAGTTTCGGCGTCCGCCGTGGGGTCACCATGCTGGGAGTCGGGGGCCTTTGGAATTCCGGGGACTCCGCATAGCATGCCCCGCGCCGGGCGGTAACGGCCGGGATGACGCTTTCTGTGGCGTCTGACCCGCGCCGGCGGCGCGATTCCTGCTTGGGCTTCGTCGGGTTTTCCGGCAGATCGCCGGTATCGGATCGTGAAAGGAGGGTGAGGCATGTATGCGCAGTCCGTTGGGGGCACCCGCTATGTCTTCGCCGATCTGAAGACGCTGCTGGCCCGGGCGACGCCGCACCGTTCGGGGGACGTGCTGGCCGGGGTGGCCGCCGCCTCGATGGCTGAGCGCGTCGCCGCCCAATCCGCGCTCGCCGATCTGCCGCTCAAGACCTTTCTGACGGACGTCATCGTTCCCTATGAGACGGACGAGGTAACGCGCCTCATCATCGATGGGCATGACGCCGCGGCCTTCGCACCCGTCGCTCATCTGACGGTCGGCGGCTTGCGGGACTGGTTGCTGTCGGATGCCGCGGATACGAGCACGCTCGCGGCGCTCGCGCCCGGTCTGACGCCGGAGATGGCCGCGGCCGTCGCCAAGATCTGCCGCGCGCAGGATCTCATCCTCATCGCCGCCAAATGCCGCGTGACCACCCGTTTCCGGAACACCATCGGCCTGCCCGGGCGCCTCGCCTCCCGGCTGCAGCCCAACCACCCGACGGATGACCCGAAGGGCATCCTCGCAAGCATCGTTGATGGCCTGCTGCTCGGCAGCGGCGATGCCGTAATCGGCATCAACCCCGCCTCGGACAGCCCGCAGCGGGTGCACGATCTGCTGTCCATGCTGGACGATCTGCGCCAGCGGCTGGAGGTGCCGACACAGAGCTGTGTGCTGACGCATGTGACGACGGCGATCGATCTGATGGCCCGCGGCACGCCGGTCGATCTCGTCTTCCAGTCCATCGGTGGCACCGAGGCCACCAATACGAGCTTCGGCTTCAGCCTCGCCACCCTGCGCGAAGCGCATGAGGCGGCGCTCTCTCTCAAGCGCGGCACCGTCGGCACCGACGTGATGTATTTCGAGACGGGACAGGGCAGTGCCCTCTCGGCGGATGCCCATCATGGCTGCGATCAGCAGACTGTGGAGGCGCGGGCCTATGCCGTGGCGCGTGCCTTCTCTCCCCTGCTCGTCAACACGGTCGTGGGCTTCATCGGGCCAGAATACCTCTATGACGGCAAGCAGATCATCCGCGCCGGGCTCGAAGACCATTTCTGCGCCAAGCTGCTCAGCGTCCCGATGGGCTGCGACGTCTGCTACACCAACCATGCCGAGGCCGATCAGGACGACATGGACCTGCTGATGACCGGCCTCGCCACAGCCGGCCTCACCTTCATCATGGGCATCCCCGGTGCGGACGACGTGATGCTCGGCTATCAAAGCACCTCCTTTCATGACGTTCTGGCCCTGCGCCAGATGCTGAACCTGAAGCCCGCGCCGGAGTTCGAGGCCTGGCTGGAACGGGTCGGCCTGACCGACGATGCCGGCCGCATCCGCCCGCTCGACATGCCCGAGCGCTTCCAGCACCTGCTGGCTGCCGCCTGAGGTGCCATGATGGATCGCTTCGAATCCTTACGGCGCTTCACCGCCGCGCGCATCGGCCTCCGTCGCGCGGGGCCCGGCATTGCGACGCCCGATCATCTCGCCTTTCGCGCGGCCCATGCCCTGGCACGGGATGCGGTGCATACGCCGCTCGATCTCGACGCGCTGGAAGCGAAGCTCACGCCGCTCGGCCTGCCCGTGCTGCAGGTGGAAAGCCGTGCGCCTGACCAGCAGACCTATCTGACGCGGCCGGATCTCGGCCGCCGCCTCTCCGCCTCTTCCGTCGCGGCTCTGGGCGGGCAGCAGCAGGGGCCGGACATCGCAGTGCTGGTGGCGGGCGGCCTTTCCGCCTTCGCAACGGCGAGCCATGCGGCGGATCTTCTCGCGCTGCTGGTCTCGGCCTGGCAGCGCGCCGGTCGACGCTTGGGAACCATCGCCATCGCGCCGCGCGGCCGTGTGGCGCTTGGGGACGAGGTGGGCGCGCTGCTCGACGCGCGTCTGGTTCTGGTGCTGATCGGGGAGCGGCCGGGACTGACCTCGCCCGACAGCCTCGGCGCCTACGTCACCCTCGGGCCCCGGCTGGGGCGGACGGATGCGGACCGCAACTGCATCTCCAACATCCGGCCCGAGGGCATGGCGCTGCCGGAAGCGGCACGCCGAATCCTGTGGCTGACAGACCAGGCGCTCACCCGCGGCATCAGTGGCGTTTCGCTCAAGGATGACAGCGAAGGGGCGGTGCTCGCGGGAGAGGCCCGCCCGCTGGTCGAGGGCGCCTGACGCTCAGTTGCCGCGTGCGAGCGGGCAGAGGCGAAGGGAGTTTCCGTCGATGTTGGAGAGCACGGGCAGGCAGGCGCCGCTTCGGTGCAGGTGGTAGTAGGAGAGGGTGGCGTCGTCCATGCCCTGTGCCGGGGGGTATTCCAGCCCCCAAAGCGGTCCTCCTGCGTCGCGGATGGCTACTTCGACCTGGTGATTGAGCCCGCTGTCCTGGCCTGGCTGCACGAGATTGTTGTTGGCGCCGACGAAGCGCACGGAGGGCGGCTCGAAGGCGGCGACATAGGCCATGGGCGCGCCGTCGAGCAGGATGACGAGAGCGTTCGGAGGAAGTTGTGGCGCACCCACGGTGATGGCACGCGGACTATCGGCCGGGGCACGCCCCCAATCCGGATAGACCGTGGTGCCGCACAGAAAGCCGAGACAGGCGGTACCGAACCAGACGAGCCAGGGGCGCCGCCCGGCACTATCGATTGTCCGCCAGGCGGCGACGACGGCGGCGGCCGAAATCGCTTCGAGAGGCGCCAAATAGCGAATGATCGAGAACTGTTTCTCCCAGGCGATGTAGGAAACGACAAAGAAAACCGCGAAGACCTTTGACTGCGCCGGAATTCCTCCGCGCTTCGCAAGCCAAATAGTCGCAACCATCGCCAGCATGACATAGGCGGCCGCGAAGCGCGGGTCGCGCATGGGCAGTTCCGATACGCGCGGCGTTTGACTGACCGCCCAGAAGAAGGGGTAGAAGAGGGTCTGCAGTAGACCCTGCGGCTTGAAACGGTCGTCGCTCATCGCCAGCGGCAGATAGGCGGGGGCATGAAAAATCTGGTTCAGGAAGGGAAAGAGCGGGCTGTGGAACCTCGTCCATAGCAGGAGGCACCAAGGCCCTGCTATGAGGGCGGTGCCCGCGATCCCGGCGACCGCAAAGAGGGCCATGGCTTTGAGCTTTGCGACGCCTGAGCCCAGGGGAAGTACCAGAAGTGCCGCGCAGCCTCCCACGCAATAGGAGAGGCTGGTGAGCTTGAAGCCGGCACCGATGCCGAGAGCCAGTCCGGCGAGACCGATCAAGCGCAAGGGCCGGGACGCGCCAATGGCGCGAAGCAACAGCAGGAGCCCACCTAGAACGAAGAGCCCGGGGATAGCCTCGCTGCTGGTCGTCGCAAGGGTCGGGAGGCCCGCAGCCCCGGTGCAGCCGATGGTCGCGATCAGGGCAGCGAGCGGCAGTCGGCCGTGCAAAGTGAGCGGCAAAAGGCGAGCGGTGATCAGAAAGGCGAGGAAGGCGAGGCCCGCGGTCGGCAGGCTCATCACGGCGTTGAACAGGGCAGGGTGGCCATTCAGGACATGCCGCACGCCAAAGCTGAGAAGATCGAGTTGCGGGGCCAGAAAGGTCTGGATTTGCGCGGGCACGAGATCGTAGCCGAACTTGCCGTGGGTGAGCGCAAAGGGATTGTAGAGGTGATAGTTGCGCAGATCCCAATTTGCATCGGGTCCGAGCGTTGTTGCGTAAAGCGTGAAACCGAGCAGGAAGATGACGAAGACGAAGAAAGCGGCGCGGCGTGAAACGGAGGCGTCGGTCACGTCAGGCTGATCCTGTTCAGGAGTGGGGAGCGAGATCCGGCAACGCCCATCGTGCTTTGGCACGTTTACATGCAGAGGCTCATATCCCGGCGACCATAGGCGATCAACAACGGACGCTCGGCCGATTTCCGGCCTTTCGATCGGGGCGGTAACGGGCTATCGGAAAGCTCTGCGACCAACAGACATCGCAACGAGCATGCCATCTCACATCGCTGTCCTGATCCCCTGCTACAATGAAGAGACGACCATCGCCCGGGTGGTGGCCGATTTCCGGGCTGCCCTGCCGGAGGCGGAAATCTTCGTCTATGACAACAACTCGACGGACCGTACGGCGGAGATTGCGCGCGGGGCCGGCGCGACCGTCCGCCTCGAAACCCTGCAGGGCAAAGGCCATGTCGTTCGTCGCATGTTCGCCGACATCGAGGCGGACATCTATGTGTTGGTCGACGGGGACGATACCTATGATGCGGCAGTCGCGCCGATCATGATTCGGCAGCTTGTTGACAACATGCACGACATGGTCACGGGAACGCGCATCTCCGACATCAAGGAGGCGTATCGGTTCGGGCATCGGTTTGGCAATAGGCTGCTCACGGGGCTGGTAAGGGCGATTTTCGGAGACCGGATCAAAGACATGCTCTCCGGCTATCGGGTTTTCAGCCGGCGATTCGTCAAATCCTTTCCGGCATTGGCAGCTGGTTTCGAAACTGAAACGGAATTCACAGTGCATGCCTTGGAACTCGACATGCCGGTGAGCGAGGTCGAAACGCGCTACAAGGAGCGGCCGCCCGAATCCTTCTCCAAGCTCAGCACGGTCTCCGACGGTTTCCGCATTCTCGGCATGATCCTGCGCCTCGTGAAGGAGGAGAAGCCGCTCGCCTTTTTTGGGGCGGGCGCTCTCGTCCTCGCCCTGCTCGGCATCGGCCTCGCGGTGCCGGTCTTGGTCGACTATCTGCGCACGGGCCTCGTCCCCCGCCTGCCGACGGCCGTGCTCTCGGCCAGCCTGGTGCTGGCCGCGCTTCTCTCCCTCGTCTGTGGCCTCGTGCTCGATTCTGTCGCCCGTGCGCGCAAGGAAGCGAAACGGCTGGCCTATCTGTCGGTTCGCCCCCTGTCCCACTGAGGCAGAGCGCCGCTCAGGCGCCCGGCGCCAGAATCGCCCGCACGCGCGCGGCAAACGCCTCCGGCCCATAGTCGCGACCCACGCGCGCCAGGGCCGCGTCGCGCATGGCTGTCCAGGCGACCTGCTGCTGATGCAGCGCGACACAGGCCGCGGCGAACTCTTCCGCGGTGTCGGCGACCCCGATTTCGACATCCGCTTGCCACTGCAACTGCGTGCCCATCAGCCGCGTGCCCACCACGGGCAGTCCGGCGGCGCCTGCTTCGATCACCTTTAGCGGCACGCCGGCCGCGAAATGCACCGGCGCCACGAAGACCCGCGCCGCGTCGTAGAGCGGCTGCAGGTCGGCTACGGCGCCGAGCAGACGTACACCCGGCGCTTCGAGCGCCGCATGATCTGGGTGAAGGCGGCCCACCACCGTCAACGTCGCCTGAGGCAGAAGCTTCCGGATGCGCGGCCAGACGTCGCGGATGAACCAGGCAAGACCCACCCAGTTCGGTGCATCCCGCTCCATCAGCCGGCCGATGAAGAGGAAGCCGATCCGGCTCTCCCAGGGCGGCGGGGCGGCGGCGGGGGCAATGGCGTGGCTCAAGACGTGAACCGGTGCGCCACAGCGCGCAAAGCTCTGCGCCTCCGCTTCATTGACGCAGAGGACCGCGTCCACACCCCGCGCCAGGGCCAGTTCCTCGGTGATCAGCGCTTCCGCTTCCGCCTCGCTATAGGGCTTCCCATCGTGCCGCGCTCTGGCGATGGTGCGCGTGGCGGCAAGAGCCTCGGAATCATAGATCACCCGCGCGCCCGTGAAGAGGTCCGGGTGGTCGGCCAGGTAGCCGCGGATCAGCACCATGTTTTCCGGCCGGCTGACCAGGACCACGTCATAAAAGCCGTGGCGGGCTCTCATGAAACCGATCAGCTCCTGCGGCGTCTCGGGGCTGACGATCTCGATCTCACGCGGGAGTTCGTTATAGGCGGCTTCCCAGTCCACTTCACCCAAGGCGTGCAAGGCAAAGAGCGTCACCGCCCAGCCCTGGCGCACCGCGGCGCCGAGCAGTTCGCGGGCGCGGGGATAGCCTGCGCCCGCCGTGCCGAGGGGTACGGCATTGTCGATCATCAGCAACCGCGGGCGCGGAAAGGCGGCGGCCGAGCGGGCCTGGAGGACGTTCTCCTCCGCAGGCGGTAGATGCGCGCGCCGCAGTACCTCCGCATGGCGCGACAGAAAGAGCGACTGGTTCCGCTGCATCGCAGCGGTGCTGTCCCCTTTCTTGTCTTCGCTTCCGAATTCGAAATGGTCCACGACGGCCGCTGGCTCGTAGACGACGCGATACCCCGCTTCCTGAAGGCGCAGGCAGTAGTCGGTCTCCTCGTAATAGGCAGGGGCGAAGGCCTCATCCAGGCCGCCGAGCGTCTCCCAGAGCGTGCGCGGGGTCAGCAGGAAGGCGCCCGAGCAGTAGTCGACGTCGCGGCGGAACATGGCCTCGGAGGCATCGGGTGCCGCCTCTCGCGCATAGCCCAGCGCGGTCCCGTCCGACCAGACGATGCTGCCGGCTTCCTGCAATTGGCCTGATGGCAGCAGCAGCCGGGCGCCCACCGCACCGATATCGAGCGCACCGTCGAGGGTCGCGAGCGCCGTCGCCAGCGCATCCGGGCGCGGGAACGCATCACTGTTGAGCAGCAGGATGCTGCGCCCCCTGGCCTCGGCGGCGCCTCGGTTGCAGCCGAGGAGAAAGCCCAGATTTTCTGGCGAACGGAGGATGCGCGCACCCTCAACCCGCTCGAGCAGCGCCGCCGTCTGGTCCGTCGAGCGATTGTCGACGAGGATGATCTCCAGGCTCGGCCCTTGCGCTGCCTGCAGTGCCCGCAGGCAGCGCAGCGTGAAATGGGCCGCGTTCCACAGCACGATGACGACGGAAACGTCGGGATCTTCCACCACGGGGAAGTTGATGCGCGCGTCTGAGGCGAGGAAGGCGGACAGGTCCGCACGCGCATCCGCCGTGAAGCGCTGCTTCGGGCTGGGGGGAGAAAGCGCCGCTTGGACGGCCTCCCGCGCTGCCCGCCGCGCTTTCAGGCGCCGCGGCAACTGCAGGCTAAGCGTCCACCAGAGCAGTTTGGCACCCCCCATCAGGGCGCGGCGCAAGCCTGGCCGCGCGGCCAGGCACCGGCGCCAAGGATCGGTGCGGCGCCAGAAGGTCGAGGTGAGGATGGCGTCCAGCTGCTGCCTGAGCTGGTCGCGCTCCTGCCGGAGCCCGCGCACCAGCACGGCCTCGGCATCAAGCGCTAGGAGTCTGGAGTCGCGCTGGCGTAGGGTCGCTTGCAGCGTGACGACGTGCCCTGCAATCGCATCCCGCACGGCGGCAGTACGGGCCGCGTCACGTTCATGCTCCGCCACCGCCGCGGCGAGGCGCGCATGCTGGGCTTCGGCGTTCGCGATCTCCCTCTGCGCGGCCTCTGCCGCCTCTCGGATGGCGGAGAGGTCTGCTTCCTTCCGTGCGAGTTCCCCCTCGAGATGGCGTACATGGTTCCCGAGGTCATGCACCGATTGCTGCGCATAGCCGGTCTCCACACGCGCGGCTTCCGCTTCCAATTGCAGCGAAATGGCCCGGCCCAATCGGGCGTAACTATGCCGGATCGCCGCCGCGGTGTCCTCGTTGGCAAAAAGCAATGGTTTTAGTGCTTCGGGCACTTCGGAGCCGAGGGCCAGCACACCCAGGCCGTGACCATGGTCGAACTCGAAGGCAGGGTGGCGGTCCTTCAGCTCATGCCACAGCCGCCAGACGCCGAAGCCTCGCTCGCGTACATTCACGTCATGGAAGAGCACGACGCCGCGCTCCGACAGCTTGGGGCGCCAGTTCTCGAAATCTTCCAGCACATCCTCATAGCCGTGTCGCCCGTCGATATGCAGCAGGTCGATGCTGGCATCGGGGAAATAGGGCAGGGCCTCGGAGAAGAAACCACGCATGAGCGTGGAAAAGCCGCGGTATTTGGCCTCGTTGACACGCCGAACGCTGGCGAAGACCTCCTCGCCGTAGAAGCCGGCATGGTCGTCGCCTTCCCAGCTGTCCACCGCATAGCAGGCGGTGCCGAGGTCGAGCCGCTGCACCGCTTGGCAGACGCAAAAGTAGGAAAAGCCGTTATGCGTCCCGAGTTCGACGTAGCGCCGGGGCCGCAGCGCGTCGATCAGCCAGAAGGCGAAGGGGCCATGCTCCAACCAGGCGGATTGCACCACGTCATCGGGGGCCCAAAAAGAGGCGGGGCTAAGCCAAGTCTGGGCATGGTCGTCGGAGCGGAAGAGCATGGGGCGTCGGTCGGGCACTGTTGTGCCGGTACCTCTAGCGACCGAGGGCCTCTGATGGAAGCGCAGAGACGCCGTAGGAGATTACCGCGTCGAAGCTTCGGCGCGGCAATCCCAGAGGAAGCTAGTTGTTGGAATCAGGCAAAAGCTTGATAGAAACGTTTTGGATATAATCGAGCCGCACGCGGTCCCCGCGTTTCAACTTCGCTGCAAAATGGCGCAGCGCCGGGTCACGGATCTCCATCGTCTTCTGCTCGCCCGCGCCATTGGTGAAGGTCACGCTATGCGTCGCGCGGTCGACCGTGTCGATCGTGACCTCGACCGAGACGGCAACGAAGCCGGAAGCGTGTGGCATCTGCCCGGGCGCCGCGAGCCGGGCGCCGGCCACGCCGCGCGGCGCTGGCAGGGGTTTGTCCGCAGGTGTCAGAGCCACCGCCACCGCCTCGCGGAAGGTCAGCTCCAGCCGGTCACCGGATTTGATTTCTTTGAAATTCACCATCTCCGGGCCGGCGGTGATCGTCAGCAGCCCGCCACGCGGACCGCTCAGCAAGATCTGCCGCGTCGTGCGGTCGACCGACTCGACCACGGCCACGGCCCGAACGGTCACGCCGACGGCGGTGGGTTCGGGGGCTGCGGCATGGGCGATCGGGCTGGTCAGGCCAAGCACCAGGCTGCCGGCCGCGGCCAGAAGAGTGAGACGGAGGGACATGGCGACACTCGCTTCTGCTGTGTCGTTACACACTGCAGAAACGCAACGTTCTCCGGAAGAGCGCTTCTTGCTCAGGCGGCCTGCGCCACCGTCGCGGGTGCCGTGACATGACAGGCAGCGGCGTGACCGGGGGCCGTTTCGGCAAGCGGCGGCGTCTCCACCGCGCAGCGCGCGATGGCGAGCGGGCAGCGCGTTCGGAAGCGGCAGCCGTCTCCCGGGTTCACCACGCGGGGCGGCTCGCCCGTATCAGCGGCGGAGAGGGTGATGGGCGCACGGGGATCGGGCACGGCGGAGAGCAGCAGGCGCGTGTAGGGATGCATCGGCTGGTGCAGCACCGCCTCCGCCGGTCCGGTCTCCACCGCGCGGCCGGCATACATCACCAGGATGCGGTGGGCGACATAGCGAGCGCTTGCGATATCGTGCGTGATGTACAGAAAGGAGATGCCCTGCTCTGCGCAGAGGCGCGCCATGAGGTTGAGCACGCCGATGCGAATGGAGACGTCCAGCATCGAGACCGGCTCGTCGGCCAGCACCAGGCGGGGTCGATAGGACAGGGCCTGGGCGAAGCCGATGCGTTGCCGCTGCCCGCCGCTCATCTCATGGGGATATTTCGCCAGAACCTGTCGGGCGGGCGACAGGCCGACGATCTCCAACACCCGGACAGCTTCCGCCTCCCGTTCCGCCGCAGTGAGGTCCGGCCGGTGGAGGACGAGGCCGCGCTCCAGCAGGTAGCCGATGGTATGCACCGGGTTGAGCGAGGCGAAGGGGTCCTGCAGTACCATCGGCACGGCCCCGCGATAGGCGAGCAGATCGGCGCGGCTGCGGATGGTGCTCAGCGGCTTGCCGCGGAAGCGGATCTCGCCGCCCGTCGGCTCGTAAACCTTGGCGAGAAGGCGGGCGATGGTGCTCTTGCCGCTGCCGCTCTCGCCCACCACCGCAAGGATCTCGCGCGGATGCAGGGTGAGGTCGAGGTCGTCGACCGCGTGGAGCTTGGCCTGGCTGAACAGGCCGCCGATGCGGAAATGCCGGGTCAGACCTCGCGTTTCCAGCAGCGGGGCGTCATCCGTCGCGCTCATGCGGCGCTCCCTTCGAACAGCAGGCAGCGGGATCGGGTTTCTCCGCTCGGGTAGAGTGCCGGCTCGATCTCCGCGCAGCGCGGCATCACCTGGCTGCAGCGGGGGCGAAAGCGGCAGCCACTTGGCAGGGCCGTGAGGTCGGGGGGTGCGCCGGGAATGCCGACGAGCGGCACCTTGGGCCCGTAGACCGAGGGGAAACTGTCCAAAAGGCCGCGGGTATAGGGATGCTGCGGGGCGGCGAAGAGTGGGCGCGTCGGCCCGATCTCCACGATCTTGCCGGCATACATCACCGCCAGTCGGTCCGAGAAATGGCCGACGAGCGACATGTCATGCGTCACGAAGATGACCGCGAAGCCAAGCTTCTTCTGCAACTCCTTGATCTGCACCATCAGCGACCGCTGGGCGACGACGTCGAGCGCCGAGGTCGGCTCGTCCATGACGATGAGGTCGGGCGAGAGCAGCAAAGCCATCGCGATCATCACGCGCTGGCGCATGCCGCCCGAAAGCTGGTGCGGAAAGCTCTTGAGATGCACGGCGTCAATGCCGACGAGGGCAAGCACCTCGCGGCCACGGGCCTGGATGGCGGCGCGATCGCGCTTGCCATGCGCGCGCATCGCATCTTCGAATTGGGCAGCGACGGTTTTCACCGGGTTGAGCGCGTTCATGGCGCTCTGCATCACCACGGAATAATCCCGCCAGCGCAGCGCGCGCAGTGCCGTGCCACGCAGCTCCACCATGTCGCGGCCCTTGAAGCGTACGGCGCCGGAGATAAGGCGCGCCGGCGGGCTCAGCAGCTGCGCGATGGCAAACAGCATGGTGGACTTGCCGCAGCCGGACTCGCCGACGATGCCGAGGAACTCGCCCCGCCCGAGCGTAAAGCTCACATGGTCCACGGCGCGCGCGGCCAGGTCGCCGGTCTCGTAATCGACGACGAGATCCGAGGCCTCGAGGATGGTCTCGCTCATCGTGCCGCATCCCCTGCGGTGCGGCGGGGGCGACGGCGTTTGCGTGTAGGCTTGAGCACGGGGTTGCTGATCTCGTCGAAGGCATAGTTGAGCAGGGCGAAGGCGCCGCCGAGCATGGCGATGCCGAGACCAGGCACGATGGCCCAGAGCGGGCTTCCGGCCTGCAGCGCTTCGTTGTTCTGCGCCCAGTAGAGCATGGTGCCCCAGCTGTTCGTATTAACGTTGCCGAGGCCGACGAACTGCAGCCCGGCGGCGGTGAGGATGGCGTAGACGGAGGCGCCGAGAAAATTGGCGACCAGAAGGGAGACCATGTTGGGCAGGATCTCATGCGTGATGATTCGCCAATTGCGCTCGCCGCGCAGCTTCGCCGCCGTCAGGAACTCCCGATGCCGCAGCGACAGAACCTGCGCGCGCAACTGCCGCGCGCCGTAGGACCAGCCGGTGAGCACGAGGACGGCGATGACCATCAGGTTGCCTCCGCCCTTCGAATAGGCTGCGAGCACGATGACGAGCGGAAAGGCCGGGATGACGAGGAAGACGTCGGTCAGCATGGAGAGCAGCCCATCCGCCATGCCGCCCAGGAAACCGGCCGAGACGCCGATGATGGCGGAGAGCAGCGTCGACAGCAGGCCGGCGACGACTGCGATGACGAGGGATTGCCGCGCACCCCAGACGAACTGCGCGAAGATGTCCTGCCCGTAGGAGGTGGTACCGAGCCAGTTCTGCGCGGACGGTCCCTGGCCCGGCATGAAGACCTCGGCATTCGGGTCCCCCGGCGCGATGAGGTTCGGGATCGCCGCCATGACGATGCAGATCGCGAGCAGCACGGCGCCGACCATCGCCTTTCGGTTGCCGAGAATGGCGCGGCCGAGGCGACGCAGCGCGCCGAGGCCGGGCAGGGGGTGCTTCCGCACCGCGTCCGCCGACGCGTTCATGACCGCCCCCGCGTGCGCGGATCGAGCAGCAGCGTCACCCCGTCGACGACGAGGATCGCCAGCAGCACGGCCAGAGTGATGAAGAGAAAGAGCGTCTGCATGAGGGGGAAGTCCTCGTTCAGCACCGCTTGCAGCATCAGATAGCCGACGCCGGGATAGGAGAAGACGTATTCGACCAGGATGGCGCCGCTGACGACGAAGCCGAGCGACATGCCGAAGCCGGAGAGATTGGGGAGGATCGCGTTCCGCCCTGCATAGTCGAACATGATCCGCGCGGAGGAGAGGCCCTTGGCGCGGGCCATGCGCACGTAATCCTCGTTCAGCGTCATGATCATGTTGTTGCGCATGGTGAGGATCCAGCCGCCGATCGAGGTGAGCACGATGGTGGCGGCGGGCAGCACGGCGTGGCGGATGACATCCCAGATGAAAGCGGCAGACAGGGTGATGGGCGCGCCATTCGTATAGCCGAAGCCGAGGGGAAACCAGTTCAGGGTGATGGCGAAAATCAGAATCGCGAGCAGGCCGATCCAGAAATAGGGGAAGGCGGAGAGGATGATGAAGAGCGGCGGCAGGATGCTGTCGAAGAGACCACCGCGCTTCCAGGCACCGATCATGCCGATCACCGTGCCGAGGATGAAGGCGATGATGGTGGTGACGCCGACGAGACCAAGCGTCCAGGGCAGTGCCGTGAAGACGACATGCGAGACGCTCTGCGGAAAGAAGGTGAGTGAGCGCCCGAAATTGCCGGTGAAGCTGTTGCCCAGGTAGCTCACATACTGGCCGAGCAGGCTTTCACCCGAATTCACGCCGAAGGCGACCTCCATGGCATGAAGCGACTGGCCGGCGAGACGGCCATGGAAGCGCGCCATCATGGCCATGGCGGGATTGCCCGGCATCAGCCGCGGCAGGAAGAAATTCACCGTCATCGCCGCCCAGAGGGTGACGAGGAAGAAGCCCAGTCGTCGCAGGATATAGCGCATCTACGCGAATCTCATCTGGCCTGGCGGAATTGATGTCGGGTCAACGCGCTGGGCTACGGCAGGACAGGGAGGTGGGCGACCCCAGGCCGTCCACCTCCCAGCCCCTATCACTTCTTATGCAGGCGCAGGATCACCATTTCCCAATCGGGGAAAGAGTATCCGGCGAAAGGCTGGGCATAGGGGTCTTCCGGCGTCGGCCAGCCCACGAAATCCTTCGTCGAATACTGATCCCAATCGACCTGTTCGACGACGGGGATCAGCGGCACCTCATCCAGCAGCACCTTCTGCAGCTTTGAGATGATGACCTGCTGCTCCTTCGGATCGGTGGAGGCGGCATATTGGTCGAGCAGCGCATCCGTATCCTTGTTGGAGTAGCGCTCCCAGTTCGTCGTTGCGGCCTTGCCGATGGGGGCAGACCCCGCGCTGTAGAGCCACTGGCGGAACTCGTAATAAGGCGTCGGGCCGCCGGCTTCGTAGGCATAGGCCAGGTCGTAGTCACCATTGAACAGCTTCGCGAAATAGTCGTTGCCGGCCAGGTTGGAGATCGTCAGCTTGATGCCCACCGCCTTGTAGAGCTGGGACACCACCTGCAGCGACGCCACCCAGTCGGTATAGGCGCTCTGGTTGATGATGGTGAAGGCAAGCGGCTTGCCGTCCGGCGAGACAAAATAGCCATCGGAGCCACGCTTGTAGCCGGCCTGCTCGAGCGTCGCGATCGCCTTCTTCGGATCGTAGGTGTAGCCGGCGTCATCCAGCTGCTTCTGATCGAGCCAGGAGGAGAAGGTCGGCGTCACGATGCCGGCCTGGTTGGCGGGCGGCTCATAGCCGTATTCGCCGATCATGGAGACACGCTTCTTGTCCAGCGCATAGACCATGGCCTTGCGGACCGCGAGATCCTTCAGCAGCGGATTGGCCTGGTTGATGAACATCGCGACGTTGACGACCGGGGGGAACCAGACATGGTTGTCCGGGCTCTTCGACAGATACTGCGCCTTGATGTTCGGAATGAACTGGCCGCCCCACTGCGCCTGGCCGGTGGACAGCGCTTCGTTCGCCGGCGGGTTGGTGGTGAAGGCAGGGTATTCGATGCGCGAGAGCTTCGGCAGGCCCGGCTGCCAGTAATGGTCGTTGCGCACGTAGCTGATGTTCTGCGGCGTGCAATGGCCGATGGTGAAGGGGCCGGTGCCAACGGGCGCGGCATCCTGATAGGTCATCGGGTCCTTCACCTTGGACCAGACGTGTTCGGGCACGATGCCGACCTGATCGGCGATGTAGTAGAAATAGGGAACGGAGGGGGCCTTGAAGGTGAAGACGACCTTGTCGTCCCCCTGCTTGGCGACGCTCGTGAGCGCCGACCAGATCGCGTTGAGGTCGAGCCCCGGATACTTCTTCAGCATCTCGAAGGTGAAGACCACGTCATCCGCGGTGAAATCGGTGCCGTCGGTCCACTTCACGCCCTTGCGGACGGTGAAGGTCAGAACCGTGTTGTTGTTGCTCCAGGCATAGTTGGTGGCGAGCCAGGGCGTCACCTTGCCGTTCTGCATCGTGTTGACGAAAGCAAGCGTCTCGTAGACCGGCCCCACGGCCAGGAAGTTGGAGGAAGAGTTGTAGGGGCTGAAGCCGCAGGTCCAGAGGAACTGTGCGTCCGAAATGGTCAGCGTGCCGCCGTCATCCGCGGCCCGCGCCGCCTGGGGCAGGGCGCCCATGCCCGCAGCCAGGCCGATGCCGGCCACCAAGCCCATAAGCCAATGTCGCTTCGCCATTCTATCCTCCAGAGTGAAACACTGCAGCAAGAACAAGACGCGACGCACTCCTGCGCCGCGGGCCCGCACGTTGTTAAGTCATATAGACGCCACCCGTGACGTTCACGGCCTGACCGGTCATGAACCGGGCCGCATCGGACAACAGGAAAGCGACGACGCCCGCGACGTCCTCGGGCTCTTCGATGCGGCCGAGCGGCGTGAGCGAGACGTATTCGTCAAAAACTTGTTGCGGCGTCATGCCGCGTAGCTCGGCTTCCCAGACGATCTCGCGGGATTGCATGCCGGTGCGGACGAAGCCTGGGCAGACGGCGTTGACGCGAATGCCATGCTTCGCCATTTCGCGCGCCAGCGCCTGTGTCCATCCGACGACCGCGAACTTGCTGGCGGAGTAATGGGCGAGCAGCGGCGCGCCGACTTTCGCGGCAAGCGACGCGGTGTTGCAGATGGCGCCCTTGATGCCGGCATCCAGGAAATGCCGGCAGGCGGCCTGGTTGGTGAGGAAGACGCCGCGGCTATTGACGTTGAAGTTGAAGTCCCAGTCTGCATCCGTCAGATCGAGCGCCGGCTTCATGTTGGAAACGCCGGCATTGGCGACGACGCGGTCGATCCGCCCGAGAAGGGCGGCCGCTTCGGCGAAACCCGCATCGACGCTCTCCCGCCTCGTGACGTCCATCTGAACGGCCACGGCATTCATCGCGATCTCGCGCGCTGTCGCACGGGCCGCATCGAGATCGATGTCAGCGATCGCAATCCGCATGCCATTTGCAGTAAGCGCCGCCGCGATCGCCCGGCCGATGCCGGTGGCCCCGCCTGTCACGAGTGCTGTCTTGCCGGCAAGGTCGCTGCCGATGTGATTCATCGTTTCCACTCATCTCTCAGGCGCGTGATGTCACTGGACCTTAACAGCCCCGCACCGACAGTCAAACAAATTCGGACAAAAAATTTGATCGAAAGTGTTCGTTTGTGTTGTGCGGCGCGCGCCGGCTGGCTAGGATCACGCTTATGACAAGACGGACCAGCCTCGGCGCGGCCCTTCCGGCGCCTGCCGACACCTCCATTCCGGCCGCCCCTGCGGGCGCGCGCCGCGCGGCGCTTCATCGCCTCATCCTCGACCAGGGATTTGTCTCGGTGACTGACGTGGCGCGTGAGATCGGCATTTCCGAGATGACGGTGCGGCGCGATCTGGAAGCGATGGAGCGGGAAGGGCTGGTGGAGCGCTCGCATGGCGGTGCGGTGCCGGCTCCTATCGGCACCTTGGCCGCGGTCGAACCCACCTATGCGACTCGTCGTGAGCTCAACAGGGAGGCGAAGCAACGCATTGCCGTCTGTGCTGCGAGTCTCGTGACAGAGGAACAAGCAATCGGCCTGGATACCGGCTCGACCGTCTCCTATCTCGCGGCCGAACTCGCCGGGCGCGAGCCGCTGCGGATCGTGACCAACAGCTTGCAGACCGTGTTGGCCATGCCGCAGCCGATCTTGCCGGAGATTTTCCTGCTGGGCGGCAAACTGCGCCCGCGTGAAGGGTCGCTGTGCGGCGGGATCGCCCAGGCGCAACTCGCTGCCCATTGGCTCGATCGCTTCTTTCTCGGCGTTTGCGGCATCGACGAGGATGGGCTCTATGACTACTCACCCGAGGATAGCGAGGTGAAGTCGGTCTTCATCCAGCAGTCCAAGGCTGTCACCGCCCTCTGCGACAGCAGCAAGTTCAACCGCCGTTCCTTCGTCCGCATCTGCGGGTTCGAACGGCTCGACAGCATCGTCACCGATACGCCTCTGCCGCCCGCAATCGCCAAGATCGCGTCAGCCGCGGGCGTTCGTCTCATCGTCGCCGATCCGGCGTCTTCATCCTGAACGGGCCTTTCGCGCCCGCTCCATCACACCTTTCGAGGAGACATATCCATGTTCGATTTCTTTGACGGCAAGAAGAAGGTCGTCATCGGCATGGTTCACATCGGCGCCCTGCCGGGCACTCCGCTCTATGACGAGCGCGGCGGCATGGCCAAGCTGATCGAGGGCGCGGCCGCCGATCTCGAACATCTTCAGGCGGGCGGCGTCGATGCCGTCATGTTCGGCAACGAGAACGATCGTCCCTACTCCCTGAAGGCGCCCACATCCTCCGTCGCCGCGATGAGCGCCGTCATCGCCACGCTGAAGCACAAGATTCGCGTGCCCTTCGGCGTCAACTATCTCTGGGACCCGGCGGCGAGCGTGGCGCTCGCGGCCGCGACGGGTGCCAAATTCGTGCGCGAGATCTTCACCGGCGTCTATGCCTCCGACATGGGTCTCTGGGTTCCGGCCTGTGACGATGCGCTGAAGGCCCGCCGCAATCTCGACGTCCGCGACCTCAAGCTGCTCTTCAACATCAATGCGGAATTCGCCGCCTCCCTCGACACCCGGCCGCTGCCGCTGCGCGCCAAGAGTGCGGTCTTCTCGGCGCTCGCCGATGCCATTCTCGTCTCCGGTCCGATCACCGGCCAGGCCACGGACCAGTCCGAACTCGCGGCCGTTGCCGAAGCCATCAACGATGTCCCGGTCCTCGCCAATACCGGCGTCAACATCAACAACGTGACGGACGTGCTGAGCGTGGCCGATGGCTGTGTCGTCGGCACCCATTTCAAGGTGGATGGCCATACCTGGAACGCGGTCGACCCGGCCCGGGTGCGCGCCTTCATGGCGAAGGTCGAGACACTGCGCTGAGGAGCGGCGACCCATGCCCGCCGTCATCGGCATCGACATCGGCACCACCTCCACGATCGGCATCCTGATCGACCTGCCGGACCGGATCGTCGCGGTCGTCTCGCGGCCGGCCGATCTCGTCTCACTGCATCCGGGCTGGGCGGAGGAGGAACCCGAGCAGTGGTGGCGCAATACCTGCGCCATAACCCGCGAACTCCTGGCACGGGAGCCGGCGCTGGCCGCCTCTCTGGTCGCGGTCGGCGTCGCGGGCATGGTGCCGGCGGTCGTGCTGCTGGATCGTGAGGGGCAGGTGCTTCGCCGCAGCATCCAGCAGAGCGACGGACGCGCCACCGAAGAGGTGGCGGAGATGGAACGCGCGACGGACGGTGCCGCCTTCCTGCGCCGCACGGGCAACGGCATCACCCAGCAGATCGTGGCGACCAAGCTACGCTGGCTCGCGCGGCACGAGCCGGCGGTCTTCGGCCGCATCGCGACCGTCTTCGGCTCCTATGACTTCATCAACTGGAAGCTCACCGGCGAGAAGCGCCTTGAACATAACTGGGCGCTGGAAGCAGGCTTCGTCGATCTGGCGGATGGCGGCATCGCGGCCGATCTCGTGGCCCTCGCCGGCATCGCCCCCGGCGCTCTGCCGCCCATTGCCGAGAGCCAGACGGTGATCGGTCATGTCACCCCGGCCGCGGCAGCGGAGAGCGGGCTGCCGGTGGGCCTGCCGGTGGTCGCGGGGGCGGCGGATCACGTCGCATCGGCCTATGCCGCGGGTGTCGTTCAGGAAGGCGACGTGCTGCTGAAATTCGGTGGCGCGGGGGACATTCTGATCGCCGTCGAGACCGCGGTCCCCGATCGACGCATCTTCCTCGATCGTCACGTCATCCCTGGCCGCTTCATGCCGAATGGCTGCATGGCGGCGACGGGGGCGATGCTCAATTGGCTGGTCACCGGCTTCGCGTCCGGCCTCGTCGCCGGGCAGGCCAAGCCTCATGCCACACTCGATACCCTGGCGTCGGCGGTGCCCGCGGGCAGCGAGGGCGTCGTCGTTCTGCCCTATCTGCTCGGCGAGAAGAGCCCGATCCAGGATCCGGCGGCGCGGGGCACCATCACCGGTCTCAGCCTCAATCACGGGCCGGCCCATCTCTGGCGCGCAGCGCTGGAAGGTGTGGGCTATGCCTTCCGCCACCACATCGAAGTATTTCGTGAACTTGGCTATCCCGTCCGCAGGCTCCTGGTCTCCGACGGTGGATCGCAGAGCGACATCTGGATGCAGATCGTGGCCGATATCCTGCAGATGCCACTGCAACGTCTGGAAGGGCATCCCGGCTCCTGTCTGGGCGCGGCCTGGGTCGCGGCCATGGGCGCCGGGGCCAGCACCGACTGGGGCGGTGCCGCCGCCCTGCTGCGCCAGGGTGCGGTCGTCACGCCCAATCCGGCGCATGCGGCCGTCTATGAGGCTGGGTATCGCCGGTTCCGCGGCCTTTATGAGCGCCTTGCGCCCTGGTTCGCGGAGGCCGCGGAGGGTTGATCTCTCTTTGAACCGCGTGCCACCGTCACGCGGCAGAAACGGAGAGGGCGATGGCGCAACGGATTGAGGAGGCCGAGGTTCTGGTGCTCGGCGCCGGCATCGTCGGCGTCTCCATCGCCCTGCATCTGCAAATGCGCGGCCGCGCCACGCTGCTGCTCGACCGTCAGGGGCCGGGGGAGGGCACCTCCTTCGGCAATGCCGGGCTCATCCAGCGAGAGGCAGTGTTTCCGCATCTCTTTCCCCGTCATCCGGGGGACCTGCTGCGGTATGCCTTCAATCTCAAGACCGAAGCGCATTATCAGGCGCGGATGCTGCCGCAGCTCGCGCGGCCCTTCGCCCGCTACTGGTACCATTCCGAGCCGCGCCGCTACCTGGCCCTGTCCCGCCATTACGAGCGGCTCATCGCCCATTGCGTGAGCGATCATCAGGCGCTGGCGGAGGCTGCCGGCGCGATGGATCTCCTCCGCCCCGGCGGCTGGACCATGGTGCACCGGACGGCACGCAGCTTTGCCCACACGCTGAAGGAAGCGGAGCTCGCGAAGCGAGAATTCGGCGTGGACTATGCCGTTTGGGATGCGGCTGAACTCGCCCGGCAGGAGCCGCATCTGGCCCAAGGTCTCGCCGGCGGCCTGCATTGGACGCAGCCGGTGGCGGTGCTCGATCCCCATGCCCTGACCCTCGCCTATACGGCGCTGTTCGAGCGCCTGGGCGGGCGGGTGATGCGCGCCGACGCCCGGCACCTCGAGCGGCCGGGCGGCGCCTGGGAGGTGGCGGCGCCTGGGGTGGTGGTGCGCGCGCCTGCGGCGGTCGTGGCACTCGGCGCCTGGTCCCCAGAGGTGACGAAGCCGCTCGGCTACGATCCGCCGCTCTTCATCAAGCGCGGCTATCACATGCACTATCAGCCCGCCGGTAATGCGGGCTTGGCGCATCCGGTCTTCGATGTGTCGGCCGGCTACATGCTGGCGCCCATGCGCCGTGGCATCCGCCTCACCACCGGCGCGCAATTCGTCGACCGCGATGCACCGCCCAATCCCGTCCAGCTCGACCGGGTGGAGCCTCTGGCGCGCCATCTGCTGCCTGGCCTAGGCAACCGATTGGACGACGCACCCTGGTTCGGTGCGCGGCCCTGCACGCCCGACATGCTGCCCATCATCGGCCCGGCACCCAGGCAGCCGGGCCTCTGGTTCGGCTTCGGCCACGGGCATCAGGGCCTCACGCTCGGCCCCACCACGGGCCGCATGCTGGCCGCCATGATGGCGGGAGACGCGCCCTTCACAGACCCTGCGCCCTTCCGCCCTGAGCGATTTTGATCGCTCTCCCCTTTGGGTTGGCCCGTCTCCTGCAAGGCATGGCGGCATCGTCCAGCTTTTCCGGGAGAAAACAGATGGTCCATGCAGAGCTTGCCTATCTTGAACTCACCGAGGTCTCGAAACGTATCCAGTCCGGGGCAATCACCGCCCGCGCGGTGACGGAGGCGATGCTGGCGCGCATTGCCGCCCTCGATGGCGCTCTCGCGAGCTACGCGCTGGTGACGGCGGAGATCGCCCTGGCACAGGCGGATCAGGCGGATGCCGAGATTGCAGCAGGCCGCATCCGTGGCCCGCTGCATGGTGCGCCCATCGCAGTCAAGGATCTCTGCTGGATGAAGGGGGTGCCGACGGCCGCGGGCATGACGATCTATGCCAATTTCCGGCCGGATGAGGACGCGACCGTCGTTGCGCGCTTGCAGGAGGCCGGCGCCGTCATCCTCGGCAAGCTGCAGCTGACCGAAAGCGCCTATGCGGACCATCATCCGAAGATCGCACCGCCGAAAAATCCCTGGAACGCCGCCTACTGGCCCGGCGCCTCCTCCTCGGGCTCCGGCGTCGCAACCGCGGCCGGCCTCTGCTATGGCTCGCTTGGTTCCGATACCGGCGGCTCCATCCGCTTCCCCTCGGCCGCGCAAGGGCTGACTGGGCTCAAACCGACATGGGGCCGCGTCAGCCGCTACGGTGTCTTCGAGTTGGCGGCGACACTGGATCACGTCGGGCCGATGACGCGTAGCGCGAAGGACGCCGCCGCCATGCTGGCCGCGATCGCCGGGCCCGACCCGCACGACCCCACGGCGCTGCAGACGCCGGTGCCGGATTACATGGCCATGCTGGAGGGCGGCGTCACCGGGCTACGAATCGGCTACCCCGCCGCATGGGTGGAGGCTTCGGCCGACGGCGAGACGCGCGCCGTGCTGCGGTCGGCCATCGAGGTTCTCTCCGCACTCGGTGCGGAGGTCGTCGAGGTCGATTTCCCCGACGTGCGCCAGGCGATCCGCGACTGGTTCCCGCTGTGTGGCGTGGAGACGGCGGTGGCCCACGATCGCA
This sequence comes from Acidisoma sp. 7E03, assembly GCF_054665075.1. Classification (NCBI taxonomy): domain Bacteria; kingdom Pseudomonadati; phylum Pseudomonadota; class Alphaproteobacteria; order Acetobacterales; family Acidocellaceae; genus Acidisoma; species Acidisoma sp. 7E03. The sequence continues at coordinate 142,638 of NZ_BAAFHE010000003.1, read as the reverse complement.
CTTATCCCGCGCTCAAATCCGAATATGGCCCTGCGCTCACCGGGCTCATCGAACTTGGCCGCAGCGTCTCGGGTATGGAGTATCAGCGCATCGTGCTGAACCGGGAGGATCTGCGCGGCCGGGTGAACGCGCTGATGACGGAGATCGATCTGCTTCTCGTGCCGCCGCAGGGTTTTGCGGCCCCGAGCCTCGCGACCATGGGCGCGCTCGGCACGGACGAGCGGCTGATGAACAGCCTGCTGGCCTTTACCTGCCCCTTCGACATGACGGGTCATCCCACCATCACCCTGCCGGGCGGTTTCACGCCGGAGGGGCTGCCCGTCGGCTTCCAATTCGTGGCCGCGCATGGGGCGGAGGGGTTGCTCTGCCAAGCTGGGCATGCCTTCCAACAGAAGACGGAGTGGCATAAGCGCCACCCCGACTTGGGTTGATGGAAGGGGGCGCTCCGCCGAAAGGCGTAGCGTCCCGCGCGAAGGCGTCGCTGGGTATCAGCCTTTCGGCGGTGTATGCAGCCGTTGATCTGATCCCCGCCGCAGTTCGGCCGAGGCGACAGTCGTATTAGCGTGGATTTAGCATCACTTGAAGATCCTCACGGGCTGGCGACGCCGGCCCGGGCATCTATTCAGGCGAGGCAAGTTTGCGCGACACACTCATTCTCGGCGCTGGGCCTTATGGTCTTTCCCTTGGTGCGCATCTGCACGCGCGGCGTGCGGATTTCCGCATCGCGGGCACGGTCATGGGCGCGTGGATCCACAACATGCCCGAGGGCATGTATCTGAAGTCTGAAGGCTTCGCGCTGGATCTTTTCGAACCTGGCGGGCGCTTGACCCTCGGGGATTATTGCCGGGAGCACGGCATTCCTTACGCCCATACCGGCGTCCCGATCAGCAAGGACACGTTCATCGCCTATGGGCGTGCCTTTCAGCAGGCCTTTGTCCCCCAGGTGGAAGAGCGGCGTGCCGCGTCCGTCGCGCGCACGCGCGAGGGATTTCTCACGGTGTTCGACGATGGAATGGAGATTGCCTCTCGCCGTGTCGTCGTCGCCGCCGGCATCGGCAGCTATCCGCGTCTGCCGCAACCGCTGCAGGCCCTGCCGGAGCATTTTTGCACCCATAGTTCCCGCCATGCGGATTTTGCAGCCTTCGCCGGCAAGTCGGTCGCGGTCGTGGGGGGAGGGTCATCGGCGATGGACAGCGCGGCCGCGCTGCGCCGACGCGGTGCCCGGGTCACGGTCGTCGCCCGACGCGAAGCGGTGCGCTTCCAGACGCCGCTCGGGCGGCGAACCGTCCTGGATCGCGTGAAGGCGCCCATGACCACGCTCGGACCGGGCTGGAAATCCGTGCTCTGCACCGAAGCGCCGCTCCTCTTCCATCGCATGCCGGATCGCTTTCGCACCGTCGTCGTCAGTCGCTACCTGGGCCCCGCGCCAGGTTGGGTTGTCAAAGACGAGGTGGAGGGGCTCGTCCCCATCGTCAGCGGCACCACGGTCTCCGCCGCACGGGTGGAGGATGGGCGCGTCCATCTCACGCTGCGTCACGGCGATGGCACGGCCACGCCGCTCGTGGTCGATCACGTCATTGCCGCTACCGGATTCAAGATCGACGTGGCCAAGACCTCGTTTATCGAACAGGGGCTCGCCCGTCAGATCGCGCAGGTCGACGGGGCGCCGCGGCTGAACAGCCATTTCGAAAGTTCGGTGCCAGGTCTCTATTTCGCGGGGCCGGTCGCCGCCAATGCCTTCGGCCCGATGCTGCGCTTCGCCTGCGGCGCCCGCTTCGCGGCTCGCCGTGTGTCGCGCCACATCTTGGCGTCCACGCGGGGGCTCCGCCACCGGGCAGGCGCTGCCTACGGCACCTCCATGCCCGTGGACGTCTGAATAGTGGCCCGGCGGAGACTGCCGGCCGTCGGCGCGAGGTCCGTGCAAGAGCCGCGCGTCCTCTTCGTCGCTCTCGTGGATTATCTCGGCATGGAACGCGTGCCCGCGGCGATGGGTGCACTCGGTGCTGCCTGCGCCATACTGGCACCGCCGCGCTTCGGCTGTCTGCACAGCCAAGCGGTGCAGCAATGGTATCCTTTGCCCGCGCATCGCGGCTTTTGGTTGGGTCTCGCCGTTCTGCGCAGCCGGCTCGAAGAGGCAGCGGATGGCTGGCAGCCCGGCCTCATCGTGCCGCTGGATGATATCGCCGCGCAGTATCTGCGCGTGCTGGTCTCGTCGCCTCGCATCTCGGCGGGGCTGCGCAGTCTGCTGCTGCAATCCTTCGGTGATCCGGCAGGCTATGCCGCGGTGTGCAGCCGGCTCGCGACCATGCAGGCGGCGCAGGCGGCCGGTGTCGCCGTGCCGCGCTTCGTCGCCGCCGCCGATCCCGCGCAGATTGTGGGCCACGCGGTGGGCTTCGGCTTTCCCGTAGTGTTGAAAGGGGAGAATTCCTGCGGCGGCATCGGCGTCACCATCGCCCGCAGCGCACGCGATCTGCGTGCGGCTCTGGCGCGCTACCATGGCGGCGCCCCCTGGGTGCGCACCCGCCGGCTCGCGGTGCGGCACTTCTGGCACGTCGCCGGTCTCTCTAAGACCGCCTCGGCGCCGCCGCTCCTGCAATCGCTCGTCGCCGGCCGTCCGGCTATGCGCACCGTCTCAGCCTGGCAGGGCCAGGTGCTGGAGGGCGTGAGCTTCCTCGCCGAGCAGGTGCATCCTGCGCCGACGGGGCCGAGCACGGTGGTGCGGCAGATCGAGAATGCCGAAATGGCCGAGGCGGCGCGCCGCTTCATCGCCGCGCAGAAATCCTCGGGCTTTCTCAGTTTCGACTTCATGCTGGACGAGACGACCGGGGCGGCCACGCTCATTGAGGTGAATGCGCGCCCCATCGGCACCACGCATCTCGGCCAGCGCTTCGGCCATGACGTCTGCGCGCCGCTTCTGGCCCGTATCGGCGGAGCGGAGCGGCAGGTGATTCCCGTGGCGCCAGAGGCGCCCCGCTCGGTCGCCCTCTTTCCGAAGGAACTGATCCGCGCGCCGGACCAGCCGGAGCGGCTGAGCCGCGGCGGACTGATCCATGACGTGCCCTATGATGACCCGGTGATGCTCGCGATGCATCTCGCGCACCTGCGTGCCGCCCATCCGGCGGCGGCCTTTGCCGCGATCGAACGCAGTCTCGGCGCCGCACGGACGGAAGCCAAGCTGCGGGAGACGATCGGGGGAGACGCAGCGGTCGCCGAGCGTCTTGCCGCGCCTGTCGTCTTGGGGTGACGCGCCGGCTCAGACCGGGCCTTCGCCCACCCACTCCCGCCACAGCAGGATCAGCGCCGCCATGATCGCGGGGCCGAGGAAGAGGCCGATGATCCCCCAGGTGCCGATGCCGCCGAGGATGCCGAGCAGTACCCAGAGGAAGGGCAGCTTCGTGCTGCCGCCGATGAGGGCAGGGCGGATGAAATGGTCGGCGACGAAGGTCACGATCAGGCCGATGCAGACCACGCCGATGGCCCAGCCGATGGCGCCTTGCGCCACGAGCAGAAGCCCGACCACGGCGAAGACGGCCGCGGCCGCGAAGGGGATCATCGCCGCGATGGCAGTGATCATGCCGAAGACGGTCGCTTCTGGGACACCCGCGATCGCGTAGACGATCCCGAGCACCGCACCCTCTGCGAGGCCCACCAGCACCAGACCGCTCACCGTGCCATGGATCGAGGCGATGATCTGCTGGCCGATGCGCTCGCCCGTCAGCCCGAAGGCGCGCGTTGCCGCCGTCTGCAACTGCCGGGTGAGACGGCTCCCATCGCGGAACAGGAAGAAGAGGGCGAGCAGGGTGAAGGCGAAGGAGGTGACGTTGTGGATAAGCGCCTCGCCCAGCGTGCGGCTGAGCCGGGCGACATGGCCGCCGGTCGTGCGCTGGACGAGCTTCTGCGCGCCGCCCGGGTTACCGAGATTCTCTTGCCACCAATGGTCCAGCGTCTCATGGGGGAAGGGCAGGGACTGCAGCACCTGCGGCTCCTGAATGCCGTTCAACCGGGCGTCCCGCAGCCAGTCGCTTGCTGCCTGCGCCTGATGGGCCGCCTGGATGGCCACGAGGCCGATTGGCAGGATGAAGACGAGGGCGATGGCGAGTGTGAACAAAAGGGGGAGGAGCAGGTTGTGCCGCCCGGTCCCGAACCGCCGCGTCACCCGCCCATAGAGCGGCCACAGGGCGATCGCGAAGATCACTGCCCAGGCGAGCGCGCTCAGAAACTCGCGCAAGGTGAAGAGGCCAAGGATCAGCAGGCCGAAGGCCAGCGCCCCCATGGCGATGTGCTGGGGGCGGGTGCCGTCGGCGCGGCCAGTGAGGTTGTTCATCATGCGCGATGATAGAGCCTAGCCTCGCAGCTTTGGGAAGGGCGCGGAGGTGGCAGAGGCCTTAGATGAAGCGCGGGAACCCGCCTCGTCTCCATGGTGCCGCTGACGAAGCTGTGAACTGATTTGGCGGCCTGACGGACTCCCGCACTCGACGGGCCACCACAAATAGGCTACCGCTGACCGATCGGTCAGTGGCTGGAATGCGAGGCGATCGAAGCGGATGGCGGCGCAAGTGCCGCCGCTTCACCGGTTCCGTGCAGCTCACCTGATGTCGTCGACGATCCGGGGGCTCTGCCCGCCGCCAGCATGGAGATCAGCCCAGTCGTGAGTGGCAGTTCAGAGACCACGCCTGCTCAGCAGGCGGGGCATACCTTCGTGACCAGTGGCGCCACCCAGATCATTTCGGGCGGCGACCCGGGCCATACCACCGTGCAGGCGGGCGGTACGCAAATCGTCTCCGGTGGCAGCCCGCAGGGTGGCGGGGAGCAGAAGGCAAAGAAGGACGAGCCGCAGAAGCAGGGCGAGGGCGACCAGGGCAAGAGCCGCAAGAAGAAGATCCTGCCGCGAGTCATCTTCATCCTAGTCCTGATTCTCGTGGCGATCGGCGCCTTCTTCTACTGGTGGATGCACCGCAACCTCATCGATACCGACGATGCCTATACCGACGGCCGTGCCGTGACGGTCGCCCCCCGCATCGCCGGTCAGGTGACGGCGCTCTACGTCAATGACAATCAGTTCGTGCGAAAGGGCCAGCCGATCATCCAGATCGACCCGCGGGACTATCAGGCGGCGGTCGACAAGGCCCAAGGCCAGCTCGTGCAAGACCAGGGGCAGCTCGACGCCGCGGAGATCGCGCTCGCCAAGGCGCGCGTCACCTATCCGGCGCAGCTTCTCGAAGCACAGGGCAATCTGGAAGTCGCGCAGGCCAACCTGCTCAACGCCCAGCAAAGCTATCGGCGCCAGCACGCGGTGCCGCGCGCGGCGACGACGCAGGAGCAGATCGACCAGGCGAATGCAGGCGTGGGCCAGGCCCAGGGTCAGCTCAAGCAGGCCCAGGGGCAGTTGCAGACCGCGGGTCTGGTTCAGGAAAACATCCATACGGCGGAGGCGCAGGTCGAGCAGCTGAAGGGCTTGGTGAAGACCGCCCAGGCGCAGCTCGACCAAGCGAAGCTCAATCTCTCCTACACCACGCTGCGCGCGGCGCAGGACGGGTGGGTGACGAACCGCAATGTCGAAGTCGGCTACTATCTGTCGGCCGGCCAGTCGATCATGAGCCTCGTCGTCCCCGAAGTCTGGATCACCGCCAACTTCAAGGAAACTCAGCTCGCCCGCATGCGGCCGGGCCAGGCGGTCGACATCTCGGTGGATGCCTATCCGGGCCTGCACCTGACCGGCCATGTCGGCAGCGTCCAGATGGGCTCCGGCAGCCGCTTCAGCGCCTTCCCGGCGGAGAACGCGACCGGCAACTTCGTCAAGATCGTGCAGCGCGTGCCGGTGAAGATCATCATCGACCATGGGCTCGACCCCAAGCTGCCGCTGCCGCTCGGCCTGTCCGTCGAACCGACCGTCGACGTCACCAAGATCGTTCAGGACGGGAATGCGCCGGGGGTCGAGAATGAGGCGCCGCCGCAGCCATGAGCGGCAGCGCCGAGGCTCATAACGAGGCTTCGGACGCCGCGTGGCGTCCGAAGGCCAATCCCTGGCTGATCGCGGTGGTGGTGACCATTGCCGCCTTCATGGAAATTCTCGACACGACGATCGTCAACGTGTCCCTGCCGCATATCGCAGGGTCGGTCTCGGCGAGCTATGACGACGCGACCTGGACGCTGACCTCGTACCTCGTGGCGAACGGCATCGTCCTCCCGGTCTCCGGCTTCATCGGCCGCGTGCTCGGCCGCAAGCGCTATTTCATGATCTGCATCGCGGGCTTCGTTGTCTGCTCCTTCCTGTGCGGCACCGCGACGTCTCTGTCCGAGATGGTCATCTTCCGGCTCCTGCAGGGTTTCTTCGGTGGCGGCCTGCAGCCCAATCAGCAGGCGATCATCCTCGACACCTTCGAACCCGCGAAGCGCGGCGCTGCTTTCGGTGTCGTCGCCATCGCCGTGATCTTCGCGCCCGCGATCGGCCCGACCCTCGGTGGCATCCTGACCGACAGCTATTCCTGGCGCTGGATTTTCTGGATCAACATTCCCGTGGGCCTCATCGCGCTCTTTGCGGTCGCGGCCCTCGTCGAAGATCCGCCCTGGATACGGCGGCAGAAGGCGCGGTTCGCAGATACCGATTGGATCGGCCTCGGCCTCATCGCGCTTGGCATCGGCTGCCTCCAGGTCTTCATGGACCGTGGCGAAGATGATGACTGGTTCGGATCGGGGTTCATCACGCTGATGGCGACCTTGGCGGCCGTCGGCATCTCCGGCGCCATCGTCTGGCTGCTGACCACGGAAAAGCCGGTGGTCAATCTGCGCGTCTTCCTCGACCGGAATTTTGCCGTGGGTTCGCTGATGATCTCGGGCGTCGGGGCCGTGCTCTATTCCGGGGCGGTTCTCGTGCCGCAGCTCGCTCAGCAGCAATTGGGCTATACTGCAACCTTGGCCGGCCTCGTGCTGTCCCCGGGTGCCATTGCCATCGTCGTGATGATTCCCTTCATCACCAAGTTCCTCATGCCGAACGTGCAGACGCGGCTGATCATCGCCTTCGGCTTCCTCCTCATCGGCTGTTCCTATTTCTATTCCAGCCTGATCGTAGTCCCGACGGTGAGCTTCGATCACCTCGTCTTCGCCCGGATCTACCAGGTCCTCGGTCTCGGCTTCCTCTTCGTGCCGATCAGCACCATCTCCTACACGACGCTGCCGCGCGCGTTGAACAACGACGCGAGCGCGCTCTTCGTCATGCTGCGCAACATCGCGGGCTCGATCGGCATCTCCCTGGCGACGGCGGGGGTCACCGAGCGGACGCAGACGCACATGGCCTATCTGCAGCGCTACCTCACCCCGCTGTGGCAGCCGTATCAGACGCTGGAGGAACAGGTGCAGGGCGCGATGAGAAGCCTCGGCTACGTCGGCGCCCAGCTTCAGGCCATGCTGCCAGCGCAGATCGACCAGCTATTCACGGCTCAGGCGGCCATGCTCGCCTACCGGGACATGTTCGTCTACTGCGGCGTCGCGGCCTTCTGTGTCGTGCCGCTCGCCTTCCTCTTCTCGCCGAGCAAGGGCGGCGGTGGGGGCGGTGGCGGCCATTGAGGCTCAGCCCTCCGCCGCCGCTTGACCGGGGGCGGCGGAGGAGACACACCAGATTCCTGTAACGACCTGGACGACACGGCGATGAGCGACGATCACACCACCCCGGCCCTTCGCGCTGAAGCGCTGGCGCGCCAGCTGCGCGCCCAGGGACATGAGGACGAAGCCGCGCGGATCGAGGCGGCGATTGCCGGCCGCCACGACGAGAGCGAGCCGGAGGATCTGGGCCATGGCGTGCTGCATGCGATTCGTGATGCCTGCCAGACGATTCTGACGGCGATCGAGGCGATCGACCCGGTGTCCATCACCGCGATCAACGACTTGCGGCTCGAGGTCGACAAGCACCTACTGCCGCATGGTGAAGGCCGCTCGGCCGAGTAATCGGCTAAGCGCTCAACAACTCGGCGCATCCGGCCGGCAGTTGGCCGGCCGAGGCGGCGGCAGACTGTCCGGCTCCTTCAGCATCTCGGTGATCGCCTCCCGCATCGGCATGCTGGAGACGGTGAAGAGGCCGGAGAAGGGCGTATAGAGGTCGATGATGACGAAGAGCGCCGAGCTCAGCGCCATGGCGCTCAGGGTGAGGGCCATAAGGTTCACCCGGTTCAGCGGCGCGCTCAGCCCAAAACACAGATAGATCACCACCGTCCAGAACAGCAAAACCGAGAAGAACGGACTCGAAAGCGTGCCTTGGGACGCCTCGATGATCCGCCACCGCTCGTTGATGGCGACGTCCATCAGTCGCCTCACGGCCGCCAGCCGCTGGACGCCACCTGGCCCCTGAGGCGCGAGCCCTTGCAAGGCGGTGTTGGTTCTCTCCAGCATCTGGCCGAGGACTGGCGCGGCGGTGCTGAGGCCCGGCGTGTGCGATGGCGGGATGATCGCATAGTAGTTGCCGGGCGGCGGTGCCTGATCCCGCCAGACGCTGGCCGTCGCGGTCGCCACGTAGCGCACCAGGCTTTGGCGGATCGGAGCGGTCTCCGGCCCGATCTCCGCCAGCCCATAGTCGAGCTGGACCAGCGTTGCCGAGAAGCTGCGGATGTCGTTCTGCAGATCGTCGAAATCGGCTTTGGCCGAGGTGATGAGCAGGCCGAGGACGATGGCGGCGAAGGTCGCGAGCAGCATGACCGTCGTCTGCAGCAGCTCGATGGTTTCGCGATTGGTATGGTGCTCGGGCCAGCGCTTGCGGATGGCGCCGCCGCAGAAGACCGCCGCCAGCATGAGAGCGAGGGCGAGGAGCGACAGCCAGGGCGATTGCAGCGACACGGTGAACAGGTCCCTCCTCAGAACGGCGCGGGACCCGTCAGGCTCAGCGGGCGGTGGCGCTCGCCTCGCTGCGGGTGGCGCCCACCCGCGCCGCCAGGGCCGCAGCCATGAACTCGTCCAGCTCGCCATCCAGTACCGCCGCCGGATTGCCCTTTTCTACGTTCGTTCTGAGGTCCTTGACCAGCTGATAGGGCGCGAGCACGTAGGAGCGGATCTGGTGCCCCCAGCCGATGTCGGTCTTCGAAGCCGCCGCCTCGTTCGCCGCCTCTTCCTGCTTCTTCAGTTCCAGCTCGTAGAGCCGGGCCTTAAGCATGGCCATCGCGGTCGCGCGGTTGCGATGCTGGCTGCGGTCCGTCTGGCAGGCGACGATGATGCCTGTCGGCACGTGGGTGATGCGGATCGCGCTTTCCGTCTTGTTGACGTGCTGGCCGCCCGCACCCGATGCCCGGAAGGTGTCGACCTTCAGGTCCGCCGGGTTGATCTCCACTTCGATGGTGTCGTCCACCTCGGGATAGACGTAGACGCTGGCGAAGCTGGTCTGGCGGCGCGCGGCCGAATCAAAGGGGCTGATGCGCACCAGGCGATGCACGCCCGCCTCGGTCTTCAGCCAGCCATAAGCCGAGGGACCGTTCACCTTGATGGTGGCGGACTTGATCCCGGCTTGCTCGCCCTCCGACGTTTCCATGATCTCGGTCTTGTAGCCGTGCTTCTCGGCCCAGCGCATGTACATGCGCTGCAGCATCTCCGCCCAGTCCTGGGCTTCGGTGCCGCCCGCGCCGGCGTTGATTTCCATATAGGCGTTGTTGCCGTCGGCTTCGCCCGACAGAAGGCTCTCGATCTCGCGCAGCTTCGCTTCTTCGGCAAGCCGGTTGAGGACGGCGACCGCCTCCTGCACCATGGCCTGGTCGCCCTCGCTCTCCGCCATCTCGACGAGGTCGAGCGTATCGGTGAGTTCGGTTTCGATGCGGCGCACGGCTTCGACACTCGTCGCCAGCCTGGTGCGTTCGCGCATCAGGGATTGGGCGAGGGTTGCGTCGTTCCAGAGGGCCGGGTCTTCAGCGCGCTGATTCAGTTCATCGAGGCGGACTGTGGCGACATCCCAGTCAAAGATGCCTCCTCAGCAGCGTGACGGACTGCTTGATCTGCTCGGAAAGGGCTTCGGTCTCGGCGGACATGGGCGGGCTAATACAGCCCACCCACGGAGTTGTCGATACCGCCGGAGGAACCCGTGCCGCCCGCGCCCGGCGTGGCTGGGGTGGAGGCATTGCCGTCGCCCCCCATCACCGCGCCCGGCACTGTGCCCGCCGCGGCGGGGGAGGGCTGATCGACGTTGCCGCCGGAGGCTTCGCCCGTCTTGAAGGCTTCCATCACGCCGCCCGTCTGACGCATCTCGATGCCGGTCGGCTGCGGGAAGGGGATCTTGGGTTCGTCCTGCAGGGCGACGGTCATCAGCCGGTTCCAGATCGGCCCGGCGACGGTCGCGCCCTGTTCGCCTTCGCCGAGGGACTTCGGATTGTCGAAGCCGACCCAGGCGGAGGTGACGCGCGTCGGGGTGAAGCCGGTGAACCAGGCATCCTGGAAGTCCTCCGTCGTGCCGGTCTTGCCGGCCGGCGTCCAGGCCTGCAGCCCGCGATCGGCGACGCGGCCGGTGCCGTTGGTCATCACCCCCTGCATCATGGTCACGAGCTGGAAGGTGCTCTGCGGGTCGGCCAGCTGCTTCCCGGCGTAGACGAGGGAGGGCGGCTTGGTCGGGTCGTCGGCCGTGCAGTTCGTGCAGGTGACGGAGGGGGCCCGGTAGATCACGTGGCCCTGCGGGTCTTCCACCCGGTCGATGAAGGTCGGCGTCACTTGCCGGCCCATCTGGCTGAAGCCGGCATAGGCCGTGGCCAAGCGTAGCATCGTCGTCTCGATTGCGCCGAGCACCGCCGGATAGATCAGCGGCATCTTGTCGACGACGCCGAAATCCTGGGCGGTCTGCGCGACGGCCGGCAGGCCCACGCGGGCCGCGAGGTGGAGCGTCGCGAGGTTGATCGATTCTTCGAGTGCCTGATGCAGCGGGATGGGGCCGAGGAAATTGGCCTCGTAGTTGCCCGGCCGGTACTGCGTGCCGTCGGGCATGTTGATGACGAAGGGTGCGTCCAGAACGGTCGCGTCCGGCGCGATGTTCTGCTCCATCGCCGTCAGATAGACGATCGGCTTGAAGCCCGAGCCCGGCTGCCGCTCGGCTTGCGTCACGCGGTTGAACTGGCTGAGGCCGTAGCTCCAGCCGCCCGCCATGGCGAGCACGCGGCCCGTCACCGGATCCATCGTCATCACCGCACCCTGGACCTGCGGCACCTGGCACAGCGTCACGCTGCGGGCGTCACCCGCCTTGCCGGCATCCCCCGGCTCGACCATGACGACGTCGCCCGGAACCACGACATCCGCCATGCTGCGCGGCGCAGGGCCGAGATGGGCGCCGTAATCGCCCGCCTTGCGCGCCCAGCGCAGGGTCGAGAGGCTGAGCGTGCCGCTCTCCTCCGGGCCCGACTGGCCGCGGATGCCAGGGGCGAGCCAGGCGACGTTGGCGGTTTTCGCGGTGGTGCTGAGCACGACGGCGAGCCGCCATTGCGGCAGGATTCCTTTGGGAACGTCAACTTTCTGGAGCTGGTCCTGCCACTTGCCGGCAGCGAGGTCGAGATGCGCCACCGGCCCCCGCCAGCCGTCATGGGCGCGGTCGTAATCCACGAGACCCTGGCGGAGGGAGGCATCGGCCACCGCCTGCAGCTTCGGGTCGAGGCTGGTATAGACGACGAGGCCACCATCGGTCGCGCGCTTGTCGCCGAAGAGCTGTACCAACTGCTGACGCACGGCATCGGCAAAATATTGCGATCCGGCAACCGTCGCCGGCCGGCCGCTCATCTTGGTGAGGAGTGGCTCGGCCTTCGCCGCCTGGGCCTGGTCGCGCGTGATCGCCCCGTCATCGGCCATGCGGTCGATCACCCAGTTGCGGCGGGCGAGGGCGGCGTCTGGATGGCGGTAGGGATCGTAGTTCGACGGCGCCTTGGGGAGCGAGGCGAGCATCGCGTCTTCGGCGATGCTAAGCTTATCCAGCGGCCGCGCGAAATAGGTGGCTGCGGCGGTCGTGACGCCATAGGCGCCTTCGCCGAGATAGATTTCGTTGAGATAGATCTCGAGCACCCGCTGCTTGCTCATGGCGTGGTCGATGCGGACGGCCAGCACCGCCTCCTGCACCTTGCGGGCGAAATTGATGTGGTTCTGCAGCAGGATGTTCTTTGCCACCTGCTGCGTGATGGTGGAGGCGCCGATCGGCCGGCGGCCGGAGCCGATCAGGGTGATGTCAGTGATGCCCGCGCGGATGATGGCGAGGGGATCGATGCCCGGCTCGTGCCAGAAGTTCTGGTCTTCGGCGGAGATGAAGGCCTGGGCCAGCATCGGGGGGATGTCTTCGAAGGGCGTATAGATGCGCCGTTCCGTCGCCAGCTCGGAGACGAGCTGCATGTCGTTCGCATAGACGCGGCTCATCACCGGCGGCTGGTAGTGGCGCAGACCGTCGATGCTCGGCAGGTCGGCCGTGTAGTAGCGGAAGGCGACGTAGCCGCCGATCCCGCCGCCCACCACGAGCAGGGCGCCGAGGGCGAAGAGGCTGGTGACGGCGCTGGCCGCGATGAAGCCGGCGCCACTGCGACGCCGGGCGCGCGGCCGGTCTTTCTTCGGCTTCGGAGACCGCCCGCCGCCCTTCGGTGCATCCGGCGGCTGACCGTTGCCGCCGCTGCCATTGCCGCTACCGCCGCCGCCACGTCCGCCGCCCCGCGAGGGGCGTGCCATGGGGTCGCCGGCTCTCAGGGGGCCGGGCATCGAAGATCGTTCCTTGTCGTTGCTGGCGCCCTATGGCTGCCATCCGGGGCGGAAATAGGGCCGAAGGGAGGGTTACGCTAGGGTCTCTTACGCTAGCCCGCCATACGAGCTGACTTTTGTGCAACATACCAGGCGTCCACCGCATTCTTCATGGCGAGGGTGATGCGCTGGCGATGGGCCGCCTGGCGGAGGGCCGACTCGTCCTTGTAGTTGGACATGAAGCCCATCTCGACCAGGACGCTCGGGATTTCCGCGGATTTGAGGACGACGAAGGCGGCGTGCCGGGCCGGGCGGGTCAGCATGTCGGTCTGGTCGGCGAGATGATCGACCATGTCCTGCTGCAGGCGAGCCGAACCGATGCGCGTCTCGCGCCCGACGAGGCTCGCGAGAATGCGCGCAACGGCGGGTGTGACGCCTTTGAAGTGCGGCCCGGCAAAGCGGTCCGAACTGTTTTCCCGCTGCGCCAGGACGGCGGTCTGCTGGTCGGACGCGTTGCTCGACAGGGTATAGACGCTCGCACCGCGCACCGTATGGTCGGGAATCGAATCGGCATGCATCGAGACGAACAGATGCGCGCCGCGGTCCTGCGCGATCGAAACCCGATCCTCGAGCGGAATGAAGATGTCCCGCGCCCGGGTCATGGCCACGCGATAGCGGCCGGTCGCCTCCAGCCGCGCCTTCAATTCATGCGCAGCGGTGAGCGAGATATGCTTCTCGTAGGTACCGGCGACGCCGATGGCGCCCGGGTCCTTCCCGCCATGGCCGGGGTCCAGCATGATCAGCGGTACCTCGTCCGGGCGCGGCTTTGCCAGAAGCTCCTGCTGATGCAGCTTGTGCTTGGAGGCGGCCCAGGCGATGGCCGGACGAAGCCAGGCGGGAATGAGGACCGTCGCGCTCACGCCGAGGCTGAGAAGCAGCCGGCGCTCGTTCATGCGGTCTCCGAGATCCTCCGTCTCCTCAGTCATGGGGGAAAGCTCCGATCGTCGGACGCAGGATCAGTGCTGCGATTCTTCATCTCACCTCTTCGAATATCAGTGCTTCCGCTTGAATTGAAATAAATAATCCGTCACGCGTCTTGGCGGGGGCAGCCCCGCTGCCGGTCCCGGTGCGTGCCCTTGCATGTGCGGGGGCTTTAGGCCATTTTGCCCATCGAGATTTGAAATGGGCAGGGCCAGCAGCGTTTGGCCCCCTTTTCGAGGCTCCACCGTATCCGTGCCGACTGGTCGGACCCCGGCCTGTCCCACAGAACGCCGGCGGCATGGCCGCCAGGGCGGAGCAGGGGCGGATGGCGGAGGCTAGTGTTTCCGCGAGTCCTCGGCCTTGGCCGGGACCGCATGTCAATCGAGTTAGGGACCGTTCGACCTTCATGACCGCATTTCTCCCCACAGCGACGTCTTCGCTGGCGAGAGCCCGGTCATCCCTCATGTCGATTTCGGACCCGTATCATTCCTCACCTTTGAAAAGCCGCCCCACGGCGGCCGCGCCCCGTGCGGGGGTGCGCCGGAGTCCAGTTACTCATGACCAAGCGCATGCTTATCGACGCGACACATCCGGAGGAAACCCGTGTCGTCGTCCTTGACGGAAATCGCCTAGAAGACTTTGACGTCGAGACTTCGACCAAGAAGCAGATCAAAGGGAATATCTATCTCGCCAAGGTGATTCGGGTCGAGCCGAGCCTCCAGGCCGCCTTCGTCGAATATGGCGGCAACCGCCACGGCTTCCTCGCCTTCAGCGAAATCCATCCCGACTATTATCAGATCCCGGTCGCCGACCGGCAGAAGCTGCTCGAAGCCGAAGCGGCCGCCGCGCGGGCCGAGGCTGAGGCCGAAGCTGCTGAGGAAGCGGCGGAGGAGGCCGCAGCCGCTCAGGCTGCGCCGAATGCCGTGGCTCCTTCCTCCGAAAGCGAGTCTGCGGAACCGGCGGACGCCGCCGAGGGAGCCGAGTCGTCCGGCGGCGCGCGTGCCCAGCCCGCCGCCATGGTTCGCGAGATCGTGATCGGCGAGGTGCCGCCGGACGAGATTGCGCCGGGCGAAGAGGGGGCCGGCGCCACCACCGAGATCGTCGCCGCCTCCGCGGACGAGGAAGAAGGTAGCGAGGAGGGCGAGCCGGACAGCGAAGCCGAGCCCGAGCGGCCGGAGACCTTCGGCGGACAGGACAGCACGGAGGAGAACGGCGACCGCCGCCCTGCGCCGCGCTTCGTGCGCAATTACAAGATTCAGGAAGTCATCCATCGCCGCCAGATCCTGCTGGTGCAGGTGGTGAAGGAGGAGCGCGGCACGAAGGGCGCGGCGCTGACCACCTACCTGTCCCTGGCCGGCCGCTACTGCGTGCTGATGCCCAACTCGCCGCGTGGCGGCGGCGTCTCCCGCAAGATCACCTCGGTCGCGGACCGCAAGCGCCTGCGCGAGGTCATCAAGGAAGTGGACATGCCGCAGGGCATGGGCCTCATCGTCCGCACCGCGGGTGCGAACCGCCCCAAGCCGGAAATCCGCCGCGACTGTGAATATCTGTTGCGCTTGTGGGACGATATCCGCGACCTCACGCTGAAGTCGATCGCCCCCGCGCTCGTCTACGAAGAGGCCAACCTCATCAAGCGCGCCATCCGCGACGGATACACCCGCGACATCGAGGAAGTGCTGGTGGATGGCGAGGCGGCCTGGAAGGCCGCGCGGGACTTCATGCGCATGCTGACGCCTCAGCACGCCGCCAAGGTGCAGCTCTGGCGGAACAGCGATACCTCGCTCTTCGCCAAGCATCAGGTGGAGATGCAGCTCGATGCGATGGTGAGCCCCACCGTCCAGCTCAAATCCGGCGGCTATCTGGTGATCAACCAGACCGAGGCGCTGGTCGCGATCGACGTCAACTCGGGCCGCGCCACGCGCGAGCGCAACATCGAGGAGACGGCGCTCCGCACCAATTTGGAGGCGGCCGAGGAAGCGGCGCGCCAGCTGCGTTTGCGCGATCTCGCCGGCCTCATCGTGATCGACTTCATCGACATGGAGAGCCGCAAGCACAACGCGATGGTCGAGCGCCGGATGAAGGAGGCGCTGAAGAACGACCGCGCCCGTATCCAGGTGGGCTCCATCAGCCATTTCGGCCTGCTGGAGATGAGCCGCCAGCGGCTGCGCCCCTCGCTGACCGAAACGGCCTTCATCACCTGCCCGCACTGCCTTGGCACCGGCACGGTGCGCAGTGTCGAGAGTGCCGCGATCCACGTGCTGCGCGCGATCGAGGACGAGGCGGCGCGCCGCCGCTCGGCCGAGGTGAACGTGCACGTCGCTGGGGCGGTGGCCATGTACATCCTGAACTATAAGCGGGATCGTCTGATGGCGATCGAGCGCACGCACGGGATGCAGGTCGTGCTGCTCGCCGACGAGAAGCTCATCCCGCCGCAGATCCGGATCGAAAAGGTCCGTCCCTATGTCGCGTCCGAGGCGCCGGTCACGAACGGGCCGATCGCCATGGATTATGCGACGCGCGACGATGCGGACGAGGGGGCGGCCTCGGCGCGGGCAACGGCCCTGGTGGCCGATGCACCCGCCGCCGAGGGTGCGGCCGGCGAGGTCGAAGCTGCCAAGGGTGAAGAAGGCGGGGAGCGCCGTCGCCGTCGTCGCCGTCGCCGTCGTGGTCGTCGTGAGGACAATGGCGAGAACGGCGCCCAGTTCGCCACGAGCGAAGAGGGCGACGAGGAGGGAGACGGCGAGGAGGATACGATCTTCGCGAGCCCCGAGCCCAGCCCTGCACCGGGTGAGCCGGCCGTGCCGCCGATTCCGCAGCCCTTCCCTGAGCCGCGGCCGGACGAGCCGGGCCGTGGTCCGGAACTGCCGCCGCCGGGTAGCCCCGAGCCGGAACTGCCGGGAACGCCGGGCGAGCCTGGGCCCGAAATCGAACCTCCGGCCGAGCCCACACCCGAAATGCCGCCGCTTTCGGCGGAGGAGAGCGAGCGCCGCCGCAGCCGTCGCAGCCGCCGCGGTGGGCGGAACGGTCGCGGTCGCGGCGATGCCGGTCAGGGCGACGCCCCTCCCGCCATGAGCTATCGGGGGCCGACGCCGGCCGATCCCTTCTCCGACCAGCTCGATGCACTCTTCGCGGGGCTCGAGCCGGAGCTGGAACCGGCGACGACTCCGGTCGAGGTGCCGAAGCCGGTTTCCGCGCCCGCCGAGGCGGCGGCGCTGGAGGTGCCGGTCGAGGTCATGACCGGCACGCCGGTCGCGGACGAAAGCCTCTCTCCGGCGGCGGAATCACCGGCGGTGGCGGTGGTGGCCGAGCCTGAGGCCGTGGCACCGGCCAAGAAGCCCCGCACCAGCCGCGCGCGGAAGCCGAAAGCCGGGGAAGAGGTGGCTGCCGTGGCCGCGGCTCTGGCGGAGCCCGCGCCCGAGGCACCGGTCGCAGCGGACACCGATGAGGCGCCGGCCAAGCCCGCGCGCCGCCGTGCGCCGAGCCGTCGCAGCAAAGCAGCGATCGCCGAAGCGGCGGCAGAACCGGTCTCCGAGGACGCGTCCGAGACTCCTGAGCCCGTAATCTCCGAACCGGCGACGGCCGAGCCCGCGATGGCGGAGGCGGGGCCGGTGATCAAGCCGATCGTCATCGGCGTCGACACGCCGGCCGGCGCCAAGCGCCGCGGCTGGTGGAAGCGCTGATCCCTCGGCGTATCGCTTCTTGAGCCGGGAAACGGGTGGACGGGAAACCTGTCCGCCCGTTTTCTATTTCGGGGGATGAGGGCGCGTCCGCGCCAGCGCTGATGGGCCGGCTCCATGACGGCCGCCATAAACAAAAGAGCAGAACCCCGTAGAGGCTCTGCTCATAATTTGATCAAACCGATAAAAATGACGTCGATTTAGGCAATCATCTGTCTAGATCGACGATATTTGTCCAAATCTCCGGCCAATTTTTATGGACCAGTCGGACAATAGCTTTCATTATCCAGTCCAGACGAGGTTGATCCTCGTTCTGCCGTGTGACTGGCGTTTCCTCCCTAAACTTGGCCCGCAGCGCTTTGCGCGCGGGCCTTTTCTTTATCTATGCAAAGCGCGTCTGTCACGCATAAATATTGAAAAATGAAAAATAAGGGTTTTGTTCAGGGATTTCTGAACGAGCAAAATCCTCTGCCAGTCACGAAGGCGCAAGTTTGGCCGAATTCCAGAATTCGCGAGCCACCTTGGCGGATCTCACGGCCGTGCGCGGCTGTTTCGCGCTCTGGGTTTTTTTCTTCCACACCAACCTGCATCTTCACCTCGCGGATCTCGAAGGGCCGGTAGGGCGCGGCTATCTCGGCGTCGATGGTTTCTTCATTCTCTCCGGTCTCGTTCTCGCGCATCGCCATCCACAGCTGTCGCTGAGTCCGCGTGCGCTCGGCCGTTTCTGGTGGCGCCGCTTCGTGCGGCTCTATCCGACGGTGCTCGCCATGCTCGCGCTGCTCGGAAGCGCCTATCTCCTCGCCCGTGCCGCGGGCGTGCATCCGCATCAGGCGATGCGGGCGGCCGGGCGCGAATATCTGCTGCAGCTTCTCCTTTTGAACGGCCTGGGCTTCAGCCGCGGCTGGACCTGGAACTATCCTTCCTGGTCGATCAGCACGGAATGGGTCGGCTATCTGCTCTTTCCGCTTCTCGTCGCCGTGGTGGCGAGGCTCGGCCCACGCAGCGTCGGGGCTGGCGTCGCCGCCATGGCGGCTTTGCTTCTCGCCGTCGCCTGGGCGTCTCCCGTTGGGCTCAATCTCAGCTACCAGGGCGCCTTGCCGCGGTTTCTGCCGGAGTTCGCGAGCGGCATCCTGCTCGCGCGCCTGCTCGCCTGCGCCCGGATGCCGCCCGCTTCCGTCTCCGTTGCGGCCGCCCTGTTGCTGATCGCGGCTGGCATCTGGCTGCGCCGCCATGCTTTGGCGGGAGATGCTCTGGTCGCCTTCGGCCTGTGGTTCCTTCTGGCGGCGTTGGCCAGTGCGCCAAGGCCCTGGCTCGCCCGCTGTCCGGGCCTGCTCCCCTTGGGCGCACTCTCCTATCCCTTCTACATGGCCTATGCGTCCGTCGAAATTCTCGCGGCGCGGCTTTGGCTGCGGTTCGGCGACCCAGCGCAGAGGCCGCTGCTCTGGCTCGGCCTGCTCTTTCTCGGCACTCTCGCTCTTGCCTGGGTCACCGCGCGCTTGATAGAGCGCCCTGCGCTGCGCCATCTGGCGGGGCGGCGCCCGGACGGCTAGGGTCGCGCTCCGCCGAAGCCCTGAAAGAATGCGAGCCTCATGCGTCTATCCCACAGCCTGATCCCGACCCTGAAGGAAGTGCCTGCCGAGGCGCAGATCGCCTCGCACCGGCTCATGCTGCGGGCAGGCCTCGTGCGCCAGACGGCGGCGGGCATCTATGCCTGGCTACCGGCCGGCCTGCGCGTGCTGAACAACATCGCCAACATCGTCCGTGAAGAGCAGAACGCCGCCGGCGCGCAGGAAGTGCTGATGCCGACGATCCAGCCCGCCAGCCTGTGGCAGGAGAGCGGCCGCTACGAGGATTACGGCAAGGAGATGCTGCGCATCAAAGATCGCCATGACCGCGATCTCCTCTTCGGGCCGACCAACGAAGAGATGATCACCGATCTCTATCGGCAGTCGGTGAAGAGCTACAAGGAATTGCCGCAGATCGCCTACCACATCCAGTGGAAGTTCCGCGACGAGGTGCGCCCGCGTTTCGGCGTCATGCGCGGCCGCGAATTCCTGATGAAGGACGGGTACAGCTTCGATCTCGATTATGCGAGCGCGGTGAACAGCTATCGCCGCATGATGCTGTCCTACATGCGCACCTTCCAGCGCCTGGGCGTCAAGGCGATTCCCATGGTCGCGGATACCGGACCGATCGGCGGCGATCTCAGCCACGAATTCATCATCCTGGCGCCGACCGGCGAAAGCCAAGTCTTCTACGACGGTGACTTCGAGACCATCGACTGGGCGAACAGCGATTTCGACTATGACAAGCCCGCGGATCTGGAGCGATTCTACGGCCTGCTGACCTCGACCTATGCGGCGACCGACGAGAAGCACGATCTGGATGCCTGGGGCCAGGTGCCGGAAGCCCGCCGTCGCGAAGGCCGCGGCATCGAAGTCGGACACATCTTCTATTTCGGCACCAAGTATTCGGCGGCGATGAACTTCGCCGTCGCCGGGCCCGATGGTCAGAAGGTCCATCCCGAGATGGGGTCCTATGGCATCGGCGTCAGCCGCATGGTGGGTGCCATCATCGAGGCGAGCCACGACGAGGCCGGCATCAAATGGCCCGATAGCGTCGCGCCCTTCAAGGCGGCCATCCTCAACCTCAAGCAGGGCGACGCCGCGACCGATGCGATCTGCGAGGATCTCTATGCCAAGTTCCATGGTGCCGCCCTGTATGACGATCGGGCGGAGCGTGCCGGCGTGAAGTTTGCCGATGCCGATCTCATGGGCCATCCCTGGCAGATCATCGTCGGGCCGCGCGGTGCGGCCGCTGGCCAGGTCGAACTGAAACGCCGGATGACCGGGGAGCGCGAGGAGTTGAGCCTGGAAGCGGCACTGGCGAAGATCGCGGCGACCGCGTCCTGATGTTCAGCAGTTTCGAGCGGCGCGTCGCGGGGCGCTACCTGCGCGCCCGCAAGGGCGAGCGTTTCGTCTCCGTCATCGCCATCTTCTCCCTGATCGGCATCGCCTTGGGCGTGGCCACGCTGATCATCGTGATGAGCGTGATGAACGGCTTCCGGCAGGATCTGCTGTCCCGTATCCTCGGCCTCAACGGCGACCTCGGCGTCTATGGCGCCGGCGGCACCCAGATCACGCAATACGAGGACATGGCGCAGACCATCCGCGGTCTGCCGGACGTGGTCTCGGCGGCGCCCGTCTTTCAGAACGAGGTGCTGTTGACCGGGGCGCAAGGCGGCGCCACCGGCGGCGTGGTACGCGGCATTTCGCGGAGCGATCTCGAAGCGCAGAAGGCGGTCTCCGACCACGTCCTGATCGGCTCGATCGCGGCGATGCAGGGCGACAATGCGGTGATCGTCGGCTCCGGCCTTGCCCGGCAGCTGGGCCTGTCGGTCGGTTCCGACATCACCTTCGTCAGCCCACAGGGCCAGGCGACGGCGATCGGTACCATTCCCCGCATCCGCGCCTACAAGGTGGTCGGCATCTTCAACGTCGGCATGCAGGAATACGATTCCACCTTCGTCTTCATGCCGATCGACGCGGCCCAGGAGTTCTTCGGCGCGGCCGACCGGGCGACGCAGATCGAAGTTTCCGTACGCCACCACGACGATGTCGCGCGGGTGAACCGCGTCATCCGTCAGGCTCTGGCGGGCAAGCCGATCCAGGTGATCGACTGGAAGCAGTCGAACGACAGCTTCTTCGCCGCCGTCACGGTGGAACGGAACGTCATGTTCCTCATTCTCACCCTGATCATCATCGTCGCCGCCTTCAACGTCATCTCCTCCATGATCATGATGGTGAAGGACAAGACGCGGGACATCGCCGTGCTGCGCACGCTCGGCGCCACGCGCGGCGCCATCATGCGCATCTTCCTGATGGCCGGCGCCTCCATCGGTGTCACGGGCACGGCCATCGGCTTCGTGCTCGGCGTCGTCTTTTGCGCCAATATCGAGAGCATCCGGCAGTTCCTGCAGCATGTGACGGGCACGACGCTCTTCGATCCCACCGTCTATTTCCTCGAACAGCTACCGGCGGTGCTGGACTGGAGCGAGGTCACGACGGTCATCGTCATGTCGCTCGCCCTGTCGTTGCTCGCGACGCTCTATCCTTCCTGGCGTGCCGCCCGGACCGACCCCGTGGAGGCGCTGCGCCATGAGTGAACCGCTGGTCATGGAGGCGGTGCGCCGCACCTACCGCACGGATGCGGGCAGCCTGGACGTGCTGACCGCCGTCGATCTTACCTTGCGTGCGGGAGAGACGGTGGCGCTGGTGGCGCCCTCGGGCTCCGGCAAATCGACGCTGCTGCATCTCGCCGGCCTCTTGGACCGGCCGGATGGCGGCCGCGTGCTGATGGACGGGCGCGACGCCGGCTCGCTCTCCGATCCTGCGCGCACCGCCATCCGTCGGGACCGGGTGGGCTTCGTCTATCAGTTCCATCACCTGCTGGCGGAGTTCACCGCCCTCGAAAACGTGGTGATGCCGCAGATCATCGCCGGCCGATCGCCCCGCGTCGCGGCAGAGCGGGCGCAGCAACTGCTGTCCTCCTTCGGCCTCGGCCATCGGCTCGCGCATCTGCCCGGCAAGCTTTCGGGCGGCGAGCAGCAGCGCGTTGCCATCGCCCGCGCGCTTGCCAACCGTCCGGCCGTTCTGCTGGCGGACGAGCCGACCGGCAACCTCGATACCGCGACCTCGGACATCGTCTTTACCGAGCTGCTGGCCGCGGTCCGCGGTCAGGGGCTGGCGGCGCTGATCGCGACCCATAATCCGGAGCTGGCGGCCCGCATGGACCGTCGCGTCACCCTGCAGGGTGGCCGGGTCGTGCCGCTGCCCTGACAGGGCGCCTCAGGCCCAGACGTCCACCGCGTTGGCGGCGACGCCGGCGGCGGTGCCCACCGCCGCCGTATGCGAGGTCGTCGTCTGCATCACGGAGCCGACGTGGTTGGTGATGACGGTGGTGACCACGCCATTGGCATGGGTCGTCACCGTCTGGGTGAAGCCGGGGGGCGAAATCTGCGTGACCGTTTGCGCCACGATCATGTGTTCCGCGGGGTCGGCGCCGGGGCCGACCGGTGACGGCGGCTGAGGGCCGGGCGCGGGTTGTCCGGCCGGAGTCGCGGCGGTCGCGGGTGGCGGAGACGCCGCCTGCGTGGTGGGGGGTATAGGCACGCCAGTCGTGCTTACGCTCATCATTCCCTCCCAAAAGATGGAAGTCGAATCGGCATAGGGCGGAAGGCTGCTCTCTGGATCGTCACCCCTGCATTCGTGGACGGGGGCTAAAGTTTTCCTCACCGCTGCATTTCGAGGCGGCCCGGGATATAGTCCGCCTCATGCTGGAACAGAGCTTCGTTCATCTCCACACTCACTCCGCCTATTCACTCAGTGAGGGGGCGATCAAGGTCGACAAGCTGACGGCGCTTGCGGCGGCAGACGGCATGCCCGCGGTGGCTCTGACCGACAGTTCCAACATGTTCGGCGCGCTGGAATTCAGCCAGTATGCGACGGGGAAGGGGGTGCAGCCGATCCTTGGCTGCCAGCTCGGTCTCGCCCGGGCGGACCAGCCGCGATTGGCCCCCGATCCCATCGTGGTGCTGGCCCAGGATGCGGTGGGCTTCGCCAATCTGCAGCGCCTCAGCTCCGCGTCCTATCTGGAGACCGAGCCCGGTCTCCGCCCGCAGGTGAGCCTGCAGCGACTGGCCGAACTCTCTGAAGGGCTCATCCTGTTGACCGGCGGCACCTTCGGGCCGATCAGTCGTCTGCTCGCCGAAGGGCAGCGGACGGAGGCCGCCCATCTTCTGGCGCGTTTCGCCGAGGCCTTTCCCGATCGCGTGGTCGTCGAACTCCATCGCCACGGCCTCGCCATCGAACGCGCGATCGAGCCCGGCCTGCTGCGTCTCGCGGATGAGGCAGGACTGCCCATCGTCGCGGCCAATGATTGCTATTTCGCAACTGCCTCGATGCATGAGGCGCATGACGCGCTGCTCTGCATTGCCGAAGGGCGCGTGTTGTCGGAAGCCGATCGCCGGCGGGTGACTCCGGAACACTGGTTCAAGCCCGCCGCCGCCATGCGTGCGCTCTTCGCCGATCTTCCGGAGGCTTGCGACAATACTCTCGCGATCGCCCGCCGTTGCGCCGTCATGGCCGAGACGCGCAAGCCGCTTCTGCCGGTCTGCCCGAAGGTGAAGGACGGCATGACGGAGGAGGAGACGGTGCGGAAGATGGCCCATGAGGGTCTCGCCCGCCATCTCGACCGCATGCAGCCGGATGAGGCAACGCGGAAGGTCTATGTCGACCGGCTGGAATTCGAGCTCGACGTCATCGCCCGCATGGGCTTCCCGGGCTACTTCATGATCGTGGCCGACTTCATCCAATGGGCGAAGGCGCGGGACATTCCGGTGGGGCCGGGGCGTGGCTCGGGCGCAGGCTCGCTCGTCGCCTATGCGCTCTCCATCACGGCGCTCGATCCCCTCCGCTTCAGCCTGCTCTTCGAGCGTTTCCTCAACCCCGAGCGCGTCTCGATGCCGGACTTCGACATCGACTTCTGTCAGGACCGGCGCGACGAAGTCATCTCCTACGTGCGGCAGGAATACGGTGCCGATCGCGTCGCGCAGATCATCACCTATGGAAAGCTGCAGGCGCGCGCCGCCGTGCGCGACGTGGGGCGCGTCCTCGGCCTGCCCTTTGGGCAGGTCAACCGTGTCGCGGAGCTGATCCCGAACAACCCCGCCAAGCCCGTGACCCTGAAGGAGGCGATCGAGGGCGAGCCGAAGTTGCAGCAGATGCGGGACGAGGATGAGGCGGTGCGCCGTCTGCTCGAAATCGCGCTGCAGCTCGAAGGCCTCTACCGCCACGCCTCGACCCATGCGGCGGGCGTGGTGATCGGTGACCGGCCGCTCACCGAACTGGTGCCGCTTTACAAGGACCCGCGCTCCGATTTCCTCGTCACGCAATATTCGATGAAGCATGTCGAGCTGGCGGGGCTGGTGAAGTTCGACTTCCTCGGCCTCACCACGCTCACCATCATCCGCCGGGCTGTCACCTTTCTCGAACGGCTCGGCATTGCCGTCGACATCGATACCCTGCCGCTCGATGACGCGCCGACCTACGAGATGCTGCAGAAGGGCGATGCCGGCGGCGTGTTTCAGTTTGAAAGCCAGGGCATGCGCGACGTCTTGCGCCAGATGCGCCCGGACCGGTTCGAGGATCTCATCGCCGCCGTCGCGCTCTATCGTCCGGGGCCCATGGCGAACATCCCTGCCTATTGCCAGCGCAAGCATGGCGAGGCCTGGGAGCCGCCGCATCCCGACATCATGGACATCCTCTCCGAGACCTATGGCATCATGGTCTATCAGGAGCAGGTGATGCAGATCGCGCAGAAGCTCGCAGGCTACAGCCTGGGCGGCGCGGACATGCTGCGGCGCGCGATGGGCAAGAAGATCCGCGCCGAGATGGAGAAGCAGCGGCAGATCTTCACGGAAGGTGCGACGGGTCGCGGCATCCCGGCGGACAAGGCCGGCGAGATCTTCGATCTCATGGCGAAGTTCGCCGACTACGGCTTCAACAAGTCGCACGCCGCCGCCTATGCCCTGGTCGCCTATCAGACGGCCTGGATGAAGGCCAACCATCCGGTGCCTTTCATCGCCGCCTGCATGAGCCTTGCCATCAGCAATACCGACAAACTCGCGGCCTTCCGCCAGGAAGCGAACCGGATGGGCATCGCGATCCTGCCCCCGGACATCAACAAGTCGGATGCCGATTTCAAGGTGGAGCGGCAGGCCGACGGCAAGCTCGCCATCCGCTACGCGCTCGCCGCCATCAAGCGCGTGGGTCAAGCGGCGATGGAATCGATCGTCGCGGCGCGGGGCGACCGCGCCTTCGAGAGCCTCGCGGATTTTGCCGAGCGCGTGGATCCCAAGCAGCTCAACAAGATGCAGATCGAGAATCTCATCCGCGCCGGCGCCTTCGACCAACTCGACAGCAACCGGGCGCGCCTTTTCGCGGGTGCCGAGATGCTGCTGAAGCGCGCGCAGGCGACGGCGGAGGATCGCGGCAGCGGGCAGATCGGGCTCTTCGGGGGCGCTGGCGCCAAGCCGGAGCCCCTGCGCTTTCCGGACCTGCTCGACTGGCCGATGCTCGACCGCCTGGGTTTGGAGGCGGAGGCGATCGGTTTCCATCTCACCAGCCATCCCCTGGATAGTTTCGGATCGACGCTCAAGCGCCTTGGCGTCACCGTCAGCACCCGGCTGCAGACGGTGGCCGAAAACGGCGTCGGCCGGGTGAAGGTCGCCGGTATCGTTGTCGGATCACCGAAGGTGCGGCCGACCAAGACCGGCGGGCGCATGGCCTGGCTCCGCCTCTCGGATGGCGGCGGCAGTTTCGAAGTCACCCTGTTCTCGGAAGTTCTGTCCCGGTCTCAGGATCATCTGAGGGAAGGCATGGCTCTGCTCGTCACCGTCGATCTGCGTCTCGACGGTGAGCAACTGCGCATCACCGGTCAGGACGTGACGCCGCTGGAGAAGGCCGCGGCAGGCGCGGGCGTCGGGCTTCGCGTCTGGCTCTCCGAGACCCGCGCGGTGGAGCATATTCGCGCGCTGTTGACGCAGGAGGGGCCGGGACGGGGCGAGGTGATCCTCTGCCCCCGGCTGGATGCGGCGCGTGAGGCGGAAATCAGCCTGCCCGGCCGCTTCAACGTCTCGCCGCGCCTCGCCGCCGCCCTCAAGGTGATGCCCGGCGTCTCGGCGGTCGAGGAGATCTGAACCGCGGGTGACGCGCCGCGGTCACTTCGGCCGGTCGGCGCCGTAGCGCAGGCCGTCCATCAGCAGCGCGATCATGCGCTCCGCCTGTTCCGGCGTGGTCGTATAGCCCGACAGACATAGGCCCGAAACGGCACCGAGCAGTTCCGACGGGTCGACGTCCCGCCGGATCGCGCCGGTTTCCATTGCGCGATCGAAGAGACCGAGGAAGGCTGGCCGCAGCCGCGTCTCGAAATGCGCGGGCAGCGCGGCATAGGCGGCGTCACCCGAATGCAGCGCCTGTGCCAAGCCGCGCTTCGTGCCGACGAAGGCGGCATAGCGATGCAGCCAGAAGGCCAATGCCTCGAAGGGGGGATGGGCGGCAGCGAGGGGCGCCGCGGCATCCGCACAGGCATCCATCTCCCGGCGAAAGACGGCAGCGATCAGATCGGCGCGATGGGGAAAGCGGCGATAGACGGTGCCGAGGCCGACGCCGGCTTGCTCGGCGATCTCCCGCACGGGCGCATCCACGCCCGACCGCGCGAAGACGATTTTGGCGGCCTCCAGCAAAGCATCCTGGCTGCGCTGGGCGTCGGCGCGCAGGCGGGGCTTGGCCGGCGCATGAGGCGAGTCGGATGTCATCGGTTCAGGCACGCGCCTCCCACTTGAAAGACGGAACATCGTTCCGTATTAAGGCGGAGCGTTGTTCCGTTTCCTTGACGCTAAGCGAGCGGCACCGCGCTGACAACATTGTCCGCAGAGGAGCCGTCATGCCGCAAACGTCCATTACCCTCGTCACCGGTGCCAATCAGGGCATCGGTCTACAGATCGCGAAGGATCTTGCCGCGGCCGGCCATACCGTGCTGCTCGGCGCCCGCGATGCCGCAAAGGGGGAGGCGGCCGCAGCCACGATCGGCGGCGACGTCCACGCCATTCCGCTCGACGTGACGGACCCGGCCTCCATCGCGGCCGCGGCCGAGACGATCCGCCGGGAGTTTGGTCGTCTCGATGTACTGGTCAACAACGCCGCGATCTCGCACACAGGTCGCATTGCGGCGGAGACCGTCGAAGAAATGGTGCAGGCCTCGCGGCCGAGCATCGTGTCGCTCGACGAAGTGCGCGCGGTGTGGGAGACGAACGTCTTCGGCGTGCTCGCCGTCACCCAGGCGATGCTGCCGCTGCTGCGCGCCGGGACCGCGCCTCACATCGTCAATGTCTCCAGCACCGTCGGCTCGCTCACCAAGATGTCCGATCCGGCCTCGCCGTACCGTGCCGTCTTCGGCCCGGTCTACCCAGCCTCCAAGACCGCGCTGAACGCGATGACCGTGGCGCTCGCGATCGAGTTGGAGGCCGAAGGCATCAAGGTCAACGCCGTCTGCCCCGGCTATACCAAGACCAATCTCAACAACTATTCGGGCACCAAGACTGTGGAGGATGGCGCGCGCCAGCCGGTGCGCCTCGCTCTCATGGGCGCGGATGCGCCGACCGGCACCTTTTCCAGCTCGGACGGGGCGGAGCCGTGGTGAGGATCAGCGCCATCAATGGTGCCAGGCAGCACCCGTGTAGAAGAAGCGCCCGAGGCCGACGGTAAAGATGAGGCAGCCATAGAGGCTGTGCTCCAGACAGGTGAGGGGCAGCGAGCGGTGGCGCGCATAGTCGCGCGCGAACAGAAAGCCGCCCGCGGCCGTCATGGCGATGGCGATCCAGTTGAGAAAGATCACGTGGGCGAAGCCGAAGGCGGCGGCGCTCGCGAGGATCAGGGCGCGGTCGCTGCCAAACAGCGTGCGGTAGCGGTGGAACATGAGAGACCGGTACAGCATCTCCTGCGGCCAGACTGAGAGCAGCGGATAGAGCACCATGATCAGCGCCCAGAAGAGCGGGCGCTGGCGCGGCAGGCTGAGGAACCAGTCCGGCCACAGGGCCCCCGTCGCAACGGTGATGAGCGGGGCGAGCACCGCGAAGCGGATTGCGATGCCGCGCAACTCGCGGCGGAGGGCGGGGCGTGGTAGCGGCGGCCGACTGCGTGTTCCTGCCCAGGCGAGCAGCGCGCCGATCCAGAGGATGAGGAAGAGGATGCCGCCGCGGCGCAGGCCGAGGATGGCAAGCGGGCCCCCAACATAGAGGGCTGCCCATTCGATGCTCAGGCGCAGACGCAAAAGCCCGGGGCGATGACCCCGGGCTTCGGTGCCGTCCCTCGTCTCCGACGTCATCCTCTCAGAGGATGCGCATGCGGCCGAGAATGTAGCCGATGGCGAGGATCGCGAGGCCGGCCATCAGCGGCTGCTGGCGGATACGGTCGGCGGCGTCGTCCATGTAGTCCTCCGCCGTGCCGCGCGCGTCGCGATAGCGGCGGCGCGCATCGTCCCGGGCCTCGTCGGCGAAACTGCCGACCGCGTCCTGAATGCGTCCGGCGGCATCCCGCGCGGCGTCCGACAGGTTGTGGCGCTTCATGGTCGTGATCCTCAAAGCTGTTGTGAGGGTCAGATAGGTTTGGCGTCAGCAGTTGCAAGCGGGCGGCGTCAGCCGCGCCGCAGGCTATTGCGGATGGTCTCGCAGCCACGCACGAAGATGTAGAGACCGCCGGACAGGCCGAGCCCCTTCACCAGCAGGCTGTCGTTATGGGCGCGAATCGAGAACCAGAAGGTGAGTAGGGCGACCGTGATTTCGCCCAATCCGTAGGCCGGCCCGAAGCGCTGCTTGGCGAAATAGGCGAGCAGTGCGATTGCTGCCATCGGCAGGATGAACCATGACTGATTGGTGAGTTCCGCGAGCGCAAGCCGGTGGTTGGTGAGCAGGACGGCGAGCACCGCGGTGGTCAGGCCGCAGGCGAGAGCGCCGAGGGCGAGGAGGAGAGCGGCGCGTCGGCGGCCCGGGGCCAGGCGTCGCCGCAGCAGCCCGAGCGCGATCCAGCCGATAAGGGCGAGCGCCAGGCCCGCCCATTCCAGAGGCGTGACGGGAGGAGCGGCGGCGCCCGGGTCCATCTAGCTTTGCCGTCCGGTGACGCTCTGCAGCGCGGCCAGCGCCCGGGCGCGGCCCTCGGCGAGGTCGACGATGGGCGCGGGATAAGTCGCGCCAAGCCGCACGCCGGCTTCCCGCAACACCTCGTCCGGCGCCTCCCAGGGGTTGTGGATGTATTTGTCAGGCAGCTTCGCCAGTTCGGGGACCCAGCGCCGGACGTAGTGGCCTTCCGGATCGAACTTCCATCCCTGCAGCACCGGGTTGAAGACGCGGAAGAAGGGCGCGGCATCCGCACCGCAGCCCGCCACCCATTGCCAGTTCACCATGTTGTTGGCGCGGTCCGCCTCGACCAGCGTATCCCAGAACCAGGCCTCGCCCGCTTGCCAATCGATCAGCAGATGCTTGACCAGGAGGGACGCCGTGATCATGCGCACGCGGTTGTGCATCCAGCCGATGGCCCAGAGTTCGCGCATGCCGGCATCGACGATGGGGATGCCGGTCTTCCCCTTCTGCCAGGCATGGAGGGCTTTCGCGTCCTTCCGCCAGGGAAACGCTGCAAATTCCGGGCGCAGCGGCTTCTCTAGAATCTCCGGATGATGCCAGAGGAGATGGGCCGCGAATTCCCGCCAGACGAGTTCGCGCCGGAAGGCGGCGATGCCTTGGGCACCGTCGGCATCGTCCAGCGCCGCCCAGACCTGCCAGGGTGAAATTTCGCCCCAATGGAGATGCGGGGACAGCATGGAGGTGCCATCGGTGCCCGGGATGTCGCGCGCCCGCCCATAGGCGCCGACCGCCTCGCTGACGAAACGGCGAAGCCGTGCGGCCGCGCCGGCTTCGCCCGGCGTCCATTCCTCGCGGATAGCGGCATCCCACGGGATGGTTGGCAGAAGACCCCAGTCGTCCAGGCGGTCGGACCGTGGCAACTGGGCGGTGGCGAGTGTCTTCGGTGCCGCTCCCGGCGGGCGGACGTGCACGTCACGGGCGAAGCTCTTGGAGAAGGGCGTGAAGACGCCATAGGGGGTGCCGCCGCCGGTCAGCACCTTGTGCGGGTCGTGCAGCAGCGTGGTACGATGACGCACGAAGCGGCAATCGCTGTCCGTCAGCGCCTCCGCCAGCGCCCGGTCGGCCGCGCGGGCTGCAGGCTCTGGCATGACACCGGCATGGATCGTCTGCGCGCCCGTCTCGCGTGCAAGCGCCGCCAGGGTCTCCGCTGAGGGACCCCGGCGGAGGACGAGGCCGCTGCCCGCCTTCTCCAGGGAGGTCGCGAGGCTCTGCAGGCTATGGTGAAGCCACCAGCGGCTGGCGCCACCCATCGGGCGGCCATCCGTTTCATCGTCGAGAACATAGATGGGGATGACCGGCGCGCCGCTCTCGGCCGCTGCGGCGACCGCCGCCTGATCCGTCAGGCGGAGGTCACGTCGGAACCAGAGAAGAACCGGGCTGCCAGCCGGGTGGGAATCGCGCGCGCGGGTCATGCTGTCTCCGAAATTGCCGCATAACGCGCTTACGAGCCAGGGAGGGGCGTGGATCAGGCGGCAGTTTTGGCGACCGGCATGGGGCCGAAGATGTGCAGCGCCGCATGTTGCAGCAGGATCACCGTCTTGGCATCGCGGATGCGCCCGTCGCCGATGGCGGCCAGGGCGCTCTCCAGCGGCATTTCGAGCAGGCCGATATCCTCCCCTTCATCCGCGCAGCCACCGCCCGGCCCCACACGGTCCTGGGGGTCATAGGGGGCCGCGAAAAAATAAAGCCGCTCGGTGACCGAGCCCGGACTCATGAAAAGATCGAAGAGCGGGGTGATGGCGCCGACGCGAAAGCCCGTCTCCTCCTCGACCTCCGCCCTTATCCGCTCGCCGGGCGTTGCATGCTCCAGCAGCCCGGCCGGCGTCTCGATCATCAGATCGTCGTACCCATTCACCATTGCGGGGTAGCGGAACTGGCAGGTGAGCAGCACGGTGCGGCGCGCCGGGTCATACAGCAGGATGGTGGCGCCGTTGCCGCGGTCATAGGTCTCACGCCATTGTTCCTGCCATTGCCCGTCCTGGCGGAGGAAGCTCAGGCGGGTCTTGCGCAGGATGGCCCAGTCCTGGGCCAGAGTGACGACTTCGTGGATTTTGACGCGGTTTTGGAGAGTCATGACGAACCTGTCGGTTTGGACGGAAGGACCGCGGGATCAATCGTGCAATTTCGTGCAGAGTCAAGAAAATTCGGGTAAGATGGGGCCATGCTCACCTCAGAACGCAAGGCATTCATTCTCGACCGGTTGCGCCGGGATGGCCGCGTTGTCGCGAAAAACATGGCGCGGGAGCTGGATCTTTCCGAAGACACCCTGCGGCGGGACCTGCGCGAACTCGCGGCCGAAGGCCTGTTACAGCGCGTGCATGGCGGCGCCTTGCCCGCGTCTCCCGCGACCGTCACCCTCGCGGATCGTTGGGCCGTCGCGCCGCATTCGAAAGAGGCGGTGGCGCGGACCGCAAGCCGCCTGGTGCAACCGGGACAGGTGATCATTCTGGACGGCGGCACCACCGCCGTGCAGATGGCGCAGCTCCTGCCAGCGGATCTCGCCATCACCGTCGTCACCCACAGCCCCCCGGTCGCCATGGCGCTCGCCGGGCATGACCGCATCGAGGTCGAAATCATCGGCGGACGGCTGTTCAAGCATTCCATGGTCGCGATGGGGGCGGGCGCGGCGGAGCAGATCGCGGCACTGCACGCCGATCTCTATTTCATGGGCGTGACCGGCATCCATCCGGAGATGGGCCTTACCACTGGCAATGCGGAGGAGGCGGTGATCAAGCGGATGCTGAGCCGCCAGGCGGCGGAGACGGTGGTGCTCGCCTCTCACGAGAAGCTGGGCGCCGCCTCGCCCTTCCGCGTGCTTCCGCTCAAGGCGGTCGACATGCTGGTCGTCGAACCCGATACGCCAGAGGAGGTGCTGGCCCCCTATCGGGCGCAGGGGGTCGCCATCATTCCCGAGGCCGGCGAGGCCTGAGCCCCGCTAGAGCAGCGTCATCTGCTCCGCGGCGGGCGCTGTGGCAGCGCGCTCCGGCACCCGGAACAGGCTGCAATCGAGCGGCGCCATGCGTTCGGCGAAGCGATGCTGGCGCGCCGCCCGGGCGAAGCGCTGGGCCAGAAGATCGGCATAGACGCCGGTGCCGACGAAACGCTGGCCGAAGGTCGCGTCGTTCAGAGCCCCGCCGCGCACCTCGCGGATCAGCTTGAGCACGCGCTCCGCCCGGTCCGGCATGTGCTCGCGCAGCCAGGCCTCGAAAATCTCGCGCAGTTCCAGCGGCAGACGCAGCATGACATAGCCGGCGCGGACCGCACCTTCCGCTGCCGCCGCGGCGAGGATCGCCTCCAACTCGGTGTCGTTCACTCCAGGGATCATCGGCGCCGCCAGCACGCCCGCGGGCACGCCCGCGGCGCGCAGGGCGCCGAGCGCCTGCAGGCGCTTGGCCGGGGTCGCCGCCCGCGGCTCCATCGCCCTGGCGAGGGCCGGGTCGAGCGTGGTGACGGAGAGGAAGACATGGACGAGGCCCTGTTCGGCGAATTGCTGCAGGAGGTCGAGGTCGCCCAGCACATTCGCCGATTTGGTGACGATGCTCACGGGGTGGCGGAAGCGCAGCAGCACCTCGAGCACTTGCCGCGTCAGCCGCAGACGGCGCTCCACCGGCTGATAGGGGTCGGTATTGGCCCCGAGGGTGATGGGCTTGGCGCGGTACGAGGGGCGGCGCAGCTCCTTCTCCAGCAGCGTCGCGACCTCGGGCTTGAAGAGCAGCTTGGTTTCGAAGTCGAGCCCCGGGGAATAGCCGAGATAGGCGTGGCTCGGACGGGCGAAGCAATAGACGCAGCCGTGCTCGCAGCCGCGATAGGGATTGATGGACCGGTCAAATCCGATGTCCGGGCTCGCGTTGCGGGCGATTGCCGTACGGCTGTGGTCGCGGATCAGCGTCGTCTCGAGCGCCGGCAGCTCCGCAAATTCGGTGTCGAGCGTGCCCCAGCCGTCGTCGGCGAGCACCGTCTCCGTCGCTTCGAAACGGACGGAGGGGTTCACCGTCGCGCCGCGGCCGGAGCGGGCGGCGGAAGGCATGCCCGCCTCCGGTCCCGGCCCGTTGCGCCTCCTGGCGGGGCGGGAGGCGAGGGGCAGCGGCTTCGGCGGCATGCGGGTGGTGGTGGTGGCAAGAGGAGGTTGCGGCATGGGAAGCTCCCTTGGGGCGTGCCGCAGCATCGCAACGACCCTCAGGGAAGGTCAAGAACAAAATAAGAACATGCGTGTTGGGCTGGCATGCTTCGTCGTTTTGGAAGGGCCGGTGTGGCGGTTGCGTTCAATCACCCGCCGCGATGCTCTCACGAAGGTGTCACGGCTCCGTGAGTCGTCTTGGAACTGTCATGAAAGGGGCGTTGTTCGCGGAGGCTTCCTTCTGTATCGGCCTCGGCACTGGGAACGCCGCCTGTCCGCAGGATGGCAGCTTTCTTGCGTGTCGCAGCCGTGTTCCCGTTGAGTGTTGCCCTTTCACGACCCCGAATCAGGAGGCTTCCCATGCCGGACGACACGATGCTTCTCGGCCGACGCCATTACGCCAAGCTGGGGCTGGCCGGCCTCGCTGGCGCGGCCCTCGCCTCCATCCCAGGCCTGCGCCCCGCCCGCGCGGCCGAGAGCATGGACGCGCTGATCGCCGCGGCCAAGAAAGAGGGCAAGCTCAACACCATCGCGCTGCCGCGGGACTGGGCGAACTACGGCGCCATCATGGACCAGTTCACGGCGAAATACGGCATCGCCATCGACAATGCGAACCCGGACGGCTCTTCCGCGCAGGAACTGCAGGCGGTCCGCAGCCTCAAGGGCCAGGATCGTGCGCCCGATGCCGTGGACGTCGGCCCGTCCTTCGCCGCCATCGGCGTGAAGCAGAACCTCTTCACCCCCTATAAGGTCGCGACCTGGGACAGCATCCCGGACGGCATGAAGGATCCGGACGGCCTCTGGGTCGCCGACTATTTCGGCGTCATCTCCATCGCCACCAACACCAATGTGGTGAAAACCGCGCCGCGCAGCTGGGCCGATCTGAAGAAGCCCGAATACAAGGGCATGATCGCGCTGAACGGCAGCCCGCTGGGCGCCGCCGCCGCCTTCTCCGCCGTCTTCGCGGCGTCCATCGCCAATGGCGGCTCCTTCGACGACATCGCCCCGGGCGTGCACTACTTCGCGGAGCTCGCGAAGCTCGGCAATCTCAACCCGGCCGCCGCCACCGGCCCCGCGCTGCTCGTCAGCGGCCAGGCGCCGATCGTGATGAACTGGGACTATCTGGCGCTCGGCTATCGCGATGCCGCCATCGGCAAGGCCAAGATCGAGGTCGTGGTGCCGGAAGGCAGCACCCCCTATGGCAGCTACTACTGCCAGGCCATCCCGAAGGACGCCGCCCATCCGGAAGCCGCCAAGCTGTGGCAGGAATGGCTCTATTCGGACGCCGGCCAGCTGCTGTTCCTGGAAGGCTATGCCCATCCGGCGCGCTACGCGGATCTCGCCAAGCGCAACCTGATCCCGTCCGATCTCGCGGCCAAGCTGCCGCCGGCCGCGTCCTATGACGGCATCAAGTTCGCGAGCCAGGAGCAGGTGGCCAAGGCGCAGAAGGAGCTTGCGTCGCTCTGGCCGAAGCTGGTCAAGATCTGATCCGCAGACGACCGACGAAGACAGCAAGGGCAGTCCGTTGAGCGATCCGAGCGCCACCTTGTCCTCGCATCCTGCGGCCGGCGGAGGGGCGAAGGCCTCCCCGCCGATCGTCTCGGCGGGCAGCGGCGGCCTCGGGGCGCTCATCGGCCGCTGCGTGCCCTGGCTCTTCGTCGGCCTCTTTCTGCTCTTCGTCGCGGCCTTCCTGGTCGCGCCGACCCTCGTGCTGGTCGTCAAGAGCATGATGGGGGACAGCGGCTTCACGCTCTCCTACCTGATCGGTCTTTGGGACTATCAGTACCGGATCGCCTTCCAGAATTCGATCATCCTCGGCGCCGCCTCGGCCCTCACCGGGCTGATCGGTGGCTTCTTCCTGGCCTATGCCAGCCTGCAGCCCGGGGCGCCGGCCTGGCTGCGCTCGATCATCACCAGCTTCTCGGCCGTCGCCGCCAATTTCGCCGGCGTGCCGCTCGCCTTCGCCTTCATCAGCACGCTCGGCAGCCTCGGCTTCGTCACCGTCATGCTCAAGCACATGGGCATCAACATCTATGCCATGGGCTTCTCGCTCTATTCGCTGACCGGCATGACGATCACCTTCGCCTATTTCCAGATCCCGCTGATGCTCATCATCATCACTCCGGCGATCCAGGGCCTGCGGCACCAGTGGCGCGAGGCCTCCGATGGGCTGGGCGCCACGAGTTGGCAGTATTGGCGCCTCGTCGGTCTGCCTATCCTCACGCCCTCGCTGCTCGGCGGCTTCCTGCTGCTCTTCGGCAGCGCCTTCTCCGCCTATGCGACACCCTATGCCCTGACGGACGGCAACATCGCCCTGGTCACCATCACCATCAGCAACGTGCTCTCCGGCAATGTGATGTCCGATCCCCAGGTGGGCGCCGCCCTCTCCACCGGCATGATCGTCGTCATGGCCGTCGTGCTCGTCATCTACAGCCTCGTCACGCGCTATGCCGCGCGCTGGCGCCGCTGATCGGGGAGGCAGGGCCATGAGCGCCGTCACCAGCACGACCGAGATGCCGGTGCGCCGCCGCCGCCCCTATGGGCCGCGCCGCACCCTCAGCCCCTTCAATTGGACGATCATCGCGCTCGGCGGACTGTTCTTCTTCGTACCGCTGATCGTCACCGCCGTCTTCAGCCTGTGGGAGGGCGGGGACCGCTACGGCTTCTCGGCCTATGGCGCGATGCTCTCCGCGCCCGGCTTTTGGAAGAGCCTGTTCCTGTCCCTGCGCCTCGCCGTCGAGACCATCCTGCTCAGCTTCGTGCTGCTGGTGCCGGCGATGATCTTCGTCCATCTCAAGGCGCCGAAGCTGAAGCCGCTCTTCGAGTTCATCTCGAACCTGCCTTTCGTCATCCCGGCCATCGCCCTGATCGATGGGTTGACGACGCTCTACACCGGCCCCTCCTGGCTTATCGGCACGCCGAACTACCTCGTCATCCCCTATTTCTTCCTGGCGCTTCCCTACGGATACCGCTCCATCGAGGTTGGGATCTCTACGCTCGATGTGCGGACACTGACGGAGGCGGGCCAGTCGCTCGGCGCCGGCTGGGGCGAGATCATCTTCATGATCCTCCTGCCGAACCTGCGCCCCGCCCTGGTCGGCGCGGTGCTGCTGACGCTCACCATCGTCATCGGCGAATTCACCTTCGCGAGCGTGCTGCTGTTCCACACCTTCGCGGTCTTCATCAACGACACCGGCCAGAACGCGATCACCGAAGCGGCTGCGCTGTCGGTCTTCAGTTTCCTGCTCACCTGGCTCTTCATGCTCGGCGTGTTGCTCACCAGCCGTCGCGGCGCGGCCACTGTCGGAGGGGCCCATTGATGGACACCATGCCCAACCCCACGCTGTCGGGCGTCACGCTCACCGGCATCCGCAAAACCTACGGCACGCGCACCGTGCTGGAACACATCAACATGGATCTGGCGCAGGGCGAGTTGCTCTGTCTCCTCGGCCCCTCGGGCTGCGGCAAGACGACGCTGCTGCGCATCCTGGCCGGGTTCGAGACGCCGGATTCCGGGCAGGTGCTGCTCGGCGGCCAGGACGTGACCCATCTGCCGCCGAACAAGCGCCGCATGGGCATGGTCTTCCAGGCCTATAGCCTGTTCCCGAACATGACGGCGCTGCAGAACGTCCGCTTCGGGCCGCGGGTGCGCGGCCTCGGCGACACCAAGTCCCAGCTCGCGGAAGCCGAGCGGCTGCTCGCGATGGTGGGCCTCGCCGCTCACCTCCACAAATTCCCGCACCAGATGTCGGGCGGCCAGCAGCAGCGCGTGGCGCTGGCCCGCGCGCTCGCCGTCAAGCCGGACATCCTGCTGCTCGATGAGCCGCTTTCCGCGCTCGATGCCAAGGTGCGCACCCAGCTGCGCTCGGAAATCCGCCGCATCCAGCAGGAGACCGGGATCACCACCGTCTTCGTCACCCATGATCAGGAGGAGGCGCTGTCCATCTCCGACCGTGTGGCGGTGATGAGCGAAGGCCATGTGCTGCAGATGGCGCCGCCCGCCGAAATCTATCGTGCGCCGGCCGATGGTTTTGTTGCGCGTTTCATCGGTGCGGGCGGTGTGCTGGCCGGGCGGGCGGATGGCGCCGGCGTGCGCGTGGGCGCGACCTTTCTCACAGCTCAGGCGGCGGCCGGTCTCGCCCCCGGCGCCGAGGTCGAGCTGTTTCTGCGCCCCGAGCACGTCGCCATCACGCCACGCAGCGCACCCGCGCCGGCGGGCGCCGTACCCGTCACCATCGACGAACTCACCTTCTTCGGCTCACTGACGCGGGTGAAGCTGGCACTGGCGGACGGCGCCGAGGGCGAGCTTTGGGCCGACGTGCCGAGCGATACCGCCGGCGGCCTCACCCTCGCCATGCCGGCCTGGGCGTCATGGGCGCCGGAATCGCCGCGCGTTCTCGCGCGCTAAGTCCGCATAGCGCGCGATGATGGGGTGCAACGTGCGGCGCGGCACCTCCGTCGCCGGCTCGAGGCGCACCAGAATCGGATGGTGGTCCGAGCCCGCGCGATCCAGCACACGGGTTTCGAGACAGGTGAGGCCACGGATCAGGCAGCGGTCCAGCCGCAAGGGCAGCACGTCGCTCATCCGGTGCGTCGGCTGGCGCGGCCCTGCATCCTGAAAGCCCGGCAGCAGCACGGGGCCCACGAGGTTGTAATCTCCCAACACCGCGGCATGGGCAGGCAAGTGCTGCGCGACATGGCGCAGCTGGCGGCGGTTGAGCAGCTGCGAATGCGAGAGATGGACGTTCGCGGCCGAAAAAGGGCCGAGGTCGATGATCTGGCAGATTCGTCTGACCACGGCGCCGGCGGGCAGTGCCACGACGCTTGGTGGCCGGGGCGGGGGGCTGGGCGTCCAGATGGCAAGGCCATGGCGACGTCCCGGCAGCGGGCTGCGATGGCACAGGCCGCCGACCAGCTGGGGCAGGTCCTCGAAGACCGCCGTCACCTCCTGCATCAGCAAGGCATCCGGCCTCTCCCGCTCGATGAGCTTGGCGACTTCGGAGAGGGCCGCCCCTTCCCGGTGCAGCAGATTCCAGCTGATGAGTTTCATATCAATACCATAGTGCCTTCTTCCTGACCGTCGAGTGAGGCGACGGCCGATTTCCAGTGTCGCGCGATGCCGGGGCGACATGCGCCAGGCTGCATGGTTCCTGCGGGCGGATTGCCTGTAGATTAAGAATGCTGGGCCTTTGCCCCAGTAGAGACGGAGGACCGCCTTGACCCGCGCGACGAACAGCAACCTCGCCGTGGTGCCGCGCACCAAGGAAGGTCATCCGACCGATCCTCTGTGGCAGCGCCTGCGCCGCGAGGCGGAGGAGGCCTATGCCAAGGCCCCTGCCTTGGCGACGCTCTTCTTCGAATCGATCATCAACCAGCCATCCTTCGAGGCGGCGGTCTGCCACCGCGTCTCGTCGCGGCTGAAGAACGACGTCGTCTCCCTGCCACTCATCGTGCAGGCCTTCCATCGCGCGCTCTCCGCCGATCCCGGTATCGGCTGCGCCTTCAAGGCGGATATCGAGGCGGTCTTCGAGCGCGACCCCGCCTGCGAACGCCTCATCGAACCCTTCCTCTATTTCAAGGGCTTCCACGCCATCCAGGCGCAGCGTGTCACCCACTGGCTGTGGCACAACGGCGAGCGGGATTTCGCGCTCTATCTGCAAAGCCGGTCGTCCGAAGTCTTCCAGACCGACATCCACCCGGCCGCGACTTTCGGGCAGGGCATCCTGCTCGACCATGCGACCGGCCTCGTCGTCGGCGAGACGGCGGTGGTGGAGGACAACGTCTCCCTCCTCCAGGATGTGACGCTGGGCGGCACGGGCAAGGACGCAGGAGACCGACACCCGAAGATCCGCCGCGGCGTGATGATCGGCGCGGGTGCCAAGATCCTTGGCAACATCGAAGTCGGGGAGAATGCGCGGGTTGCCGCCGGCTCCGTCGTGCTGCGGCCGGTGCCGCCGAATGCCGTCGTCGCCGGGGTGCCGGCCAAGCTGGTGCGCATGCTAGGCAAAGCGCCTTCGCTGGGCGGGATGGACGAGGTTTTGGCAAGCCTCGCCTATGATTCCTTTGACTGGACGATCTGAGAGAAGGGCTTCCGTTTGCCCACTCCCAAAAAGAGAAAATAAATCCCCTATTTTGGGAAAATCCCTGTCCGTAGTAGGATATGGGACAGTTCCGTGGAGAGAAATTTCATGAAAATCGCCAATGACGTCACCGCGCTGATGGGCAATACGCCGCTCGTCGCCATTCGCAAGCTGGCGCCCGAGGCGCCCGGCCGCATCGTCGCCAAGCTCGAATATTTCAACCCCGGCCACAGCGTGAAGGACCGCATCGGCGTCGCCATGATCGATGCGGCCGAAAAGGCGGGGCTGCTCGGGCCGGACTCCGTGGTCGTCGAACCCACCTCCGGCAATACCGGCATCGCGCTCGCCATGGTCTGCGCCGCCCGTGGTTATCGCTGCATCCTCACCATGCCGGAAACCATGAGCAAGGAGCGCCGCATGCTGCTGCGCGCTTATGGGGCGGAACTGGTGCTGACCCCGGGGCCGGAAGGCATGGGCGGCGCCATCGCGCGCGCCGAGCAGATCGCGGCCTCGGGCCCGAACTACTTCATGCCGCAGCAGTTCAAGAATCCGGCCAATCCCGAGATCCACCGCGTCACCACCGCGGAAGAGATTTGGCGCGATACCGACGGCACGGTGGATTATCTCGTCTCCGGCATCGGCACCGGCGGCACCATCACCGGCACGGCGGAAGTGCTGAAGGCGCGCAAGCCGACCTTCAAGGCGATTGCGGTGGAGCCCGATGCTTCGCCCGTGCTCTCCGGCGGCAAGAAGGGCCCGCATCCCATCCAAGGCATTGGCGCCGGCTTCGTGCCGGACGTCCTCAACACCCATGTCTATGACGAGGTGGTGCGCGTCGCCAACCAGGATGCTTTCGACACGGCGCGTCGCGTCGCGCGGGAAGAAGGCCTTCTCGTCGGCATCTCCTCCGGTGCCGCCCTTTGGGCTGCGGCGCAGGTCGCGCAGCGCCCCGAGGCCGCTGGCAAGCTGATCGTCGTCATCATTCCCTCCTACGGCGAGCGCTACCTCAGCACGCCGCTCTACGCCGATCTGGTTGACTGATCCTGCGGACGGCGCCGGTTCTTCGCGAGCCGGCGCCGCCATCGGCCCAGCGCTTTGACCTGCTGCAAAGGCTGTCTACGCTGAAGGCTTTACGAATCCCTGCCGCCGGGTTTTCCATGCTCGGAGACAAGAAACGAGGCAGGGGGCCATGTCCGCATTCAATCCCTTCGAATTCAGGACCGTACCGGCCATTCTGGTCGAGTGGTCGGGCGCGCGACGGCTCGGCGCCATCCTGGCGGAGCGCTTTCCCGCCCGGCGGCTGATGCTGGTCACCGACCAGGGCGTGCGCCGCGCGGGGCTTCTCGATCCCGTGCTCGCCAGCCTGGAGGATAAGGGCTTCACCGTCACGATCTTTGACGGGGTCGTCGCAGACCCGCCGGAGCCGGTGGTGCACGCCTGCGCCGCTGCCGCCCGGGCGGCAGACGCCGAGATCGTCGTCGGACTCGGCGGCGGCTCCTCCATCGACATCGCCAAGCTCTGTGCCATCCTCGCCCGGTCGGATCAGCCGCTCGCCGCGATGTATGGCATCGGCAAGGTGACGGGTGGGCGCCTGCCGCTCGTCCTCATCCCGACGACGGCCGGAACCGGTTCCGAGGTCACCAACATCTCCATCATTACCACGGGCGAGACGACAAAGATGGGCGTGGTGTCGCCACAACTCTATGGCGACCTCGCCCTACTGGATGCCGAACTCACGGTCGGGCTTCCGGTGCTGCACACCGCGGCGACGGGGATCGATGCCATGGTCCATGCGATCGAGGCCTATACCAGCAAGTTCAAGAAGAACCCGCTATCGGATGCGCTGGCGCGCGAGGCGCTGCGCCTGCTCGGCGGCCATCTGGTCGCCGCCTGTCAGGACGGCACGAACCGCACCGCGCGGGAGGCAATGCTGCTGGGGGCGACACTCGCGGGGCAGGCCTTCGCCAATGCGCCGGTCGCGGCCGTCCATGCGCTGGCCTATCCGCTGGGCGGCCATTACCACGTGCCGCACGGCCTCTCGAACGCGCTGATGCTCGGTCCCGTGCTGCGCTTCAACATGGCCGCGGCCGCCCCGCTCTATGCCGAACTCTCGGACGTGCTGCTGGGCGTTCGGCCCGGCCAGGACGACGGCGCCCGCTCCGCCGATTTCGTGGCCGAGATGGAGCGGCTGATGAACGAGAGCGGCGCGCCGCGCCGGCTGCGGGACGTGGGCGTCACCGACAACTCGCTCGCCATGCTCGCCTCCGACGCGATGAAGCAGACGCGGTTGCTCGTCAACAATCCGGTGGAGGTCACGGAAGCGGATGCGCTGGCTCTCTACCGCGAGGCCTTCTGACCGGATTGCGATCCACAATGAAAAGGGAAACGTGATGACTGACGTGCGGCTCTACATGTTCCAGTCCGGCATCCTCAAATGCAAAGTTCACAACATCAAGATGAACGAGGGGAACGGCGCGGATTACGAGATTCCGGTGCCGTGGTTCCTCATCACCCACCCCAAGGGCCACATCGTCATCGACGGCGGCAACGCCGTTGAATGTGCAACAGATCCGGTCGGCTGGTGGGGCGAAGGCATCACCAAGGTCTACTGGCCTATGATGGAGAAGAGCCAGGGCTGCGTCGAGACGCTGGCGGCCATGGGCATCAAGGCCGAGGATGTGCGCTACGTCGTGCAGTCCCACCTGCATCTCGACCATACGGGGGCTATCGGCCGCTTCCCGAACGCCACGCACATCGTGCAGCGCGCCGAATACGAATATGCCTATACGCCGGATTGGTTCGCAGCCGCCGGCTATATCCGGAAGGACTTTGACCGTCCCGGCCTGAAATGGGAATTCCTCAACGGGCACGATGACGATTATTTCGACCTCTACGGCGACGGCGTGCTGAAGACGGTCTTCACCCCGGGCCATGCGCCGGGCCATCAGTCCTTCCTCATCACCTTGCCGAAATCGGGTAAGATCCTGCTGACGATCGACGCCGCCTATACGCTGGATCACTGGAACGAGAAGTCGCTGCCCGGCTTCCTGGCCTCTACCGTGGATACGGTCCGCTCGGTCCGCAAGCTGCGTGCGCTCGCCGAACGGGTCGATGCCAAGGTGGTGACGGGACATGACCCGGATGCCTGGCCGAGCTTCATCCATGCCCCCGGCTTCTATGACTGACGGCTGATTGTCTTGCGGCGCCCACGCGGGCTAGGCTTCGTTGCCCTGAGCCCGTGAGGACGCCGCCCATGCCCGAGCCCGCCGCCGTTGCGACCGTTGCCGCGGAGCCCTACGCCTTTCCATTCGTCCCCAGGACCACGGCGCTCGTCATCATCGACATGCAGCGGGACTTTCTGGAACCGGGCGGTTTCGGTGCGGCCCTCGGCAATGACGTGTCACTGCTGCGGGCGGCGATCGGGCCCACGGCCGCCGTGCTGGCCGCGGCCCGGCGGGCCGGCATGGTCGTAGTCCATACCCGGGAAGGCCACCGGCCCGATCTCTCCGATCTCGCGCCCGCCAAGCACCGGCGCGGCAATTTCCCGACCAAGATCGGCGATTCCGGGCCCATGGGCCGCATCCTGGTGCGTGGGGAGCCCGGACACGCGATCATTCCGGAGCTGGCGCCGGTCGCTGGTGAGCCGGTGATCGACAAGCCGGGCAAGGGTGCCTTCTTCGCGACCGATCTCGAGGCGATCCTGCGCAGTCGGGGGATCGACCGGCTGATCGTTTGCGGCGTCACCACCGAGGTCTGCGTCCACACCACCGTGCGCGAGGCGAACGACCGCGGCTTCGATTGCCTGGTCCTGTCGGACTGCACCGGCTCCTATTTTCCGGACTTCCATGCCGCGGCGCTGGCCATGATCCGGGCGCAAGGCGGCATCTTCGGCTGGGTGGCGCCGTCCGCCGCCGTGCTGGCGGCCTTGGGCGAGGCCGGCTGAGCCTCAGTCGATCATGTCCCGAATCGCTTCGATGAGACGGCTGGGCTTGTAGGGCTTCACCAGGGTCAGCACGCGGCCGCCCGGCAGGCCCGCCCGGTCCAGCGCATCGGGCCGCCCCGTCGTGTAGATGATGGGAACGTCCGGATAGCGATCGCGCACTGTCCGCGCCAGAGCGATGCCGTCCGTCTTGCCCGGCATGTGGATATCCGTGACCAGGACGGTGAAGGCCGGGTCGTCGGTGAGCAAGGCTAGCGCCTCATCGCCCGTCTCAACGGAGGTGACGTTGAAACCTGCCTCGATCAGTTCTTCCGCCATGATCGTGCGGATGAGCCATTCATCCTCAACGAGAAGGATACACATTATTTCCCGGCCGTTACCAATTCCTGTAGAGGGTCTAGCTGTTAGACCGGATGTCATCACGGCGAGGGGCCCTTGTGGCGGCTGCCAGACATCAATGCAAGTCTTCCCCGGGACCTTCCAGGCAAATTTCCGCGAGCCTCACGGCTTTGCGACGCACCGGAACTTGATGGGTGAACACGCGGACGTGGGATCACCGCGCTTGTCCGTCGCGACCCCAAATCCAACCTCCGCAGCGGCCATGACCGCTATGCAGATACGGAGGTTTCCATGTTCCTACATCGTAAAGAAACCAT
The DNA here is from genome assembly GCF_054665075.1 of Acidisoma sp. 7E03. NCBI lineage: Bacteria > Pseudomonadati > Pseudomonadota > Alphaproteobacteria > Acetobacterales > Acidocellaceae > Acidisoma > Acidisoma sp. 7E03. The sequence goes on along the minus strand of NZ_BAAFHE010000003.1, from coordinate 98,772 downwards.
TATGCCGGTGAACGTCGGCACGCCCGACGCCCGCTTCGGCCAATATCTGCTGGAGCAATTCGGCGGGGCGACAGGCGAGCTGACGGCAGCGCTCCAGTATTGGGTTCAATCCTTCCACGTCACCGACCCCGCCATTCGCGACATGCTGCAAGACATCGCGATGGAAGAGTTCAGTCATCTCGAAATGGTCGGCAAGCTCATCGTCCAGCATACGGCGAAGGTCGACCAGACGCCCGTTTTCGATGCGCCGCTGTTCCAGATGCGGGGAGTGGGACCGCACCTGGTCGACAGCCAGGGCAGCGCCTGGACGGCGAGCTATGTCCAGGAGGGTGGCAACGTCGTGCGGGACCTGCGAGCCGATATCTCGGCTGAGGCCGGGGCGCGCCAGACCTACGAGGCGCTGATCAAGCGCTGCGACGACGAGGGGACGAAGAAGGTTCTGACGCATCTGCTCACGCGCGAGGTGACGCACGCGCAGATGTTCATGAAGGCGCTGGACAGCATGGGCAAGCTGGACGACCCGATGTTCGGCAACATCACGCCGGACGACACCGTCAACGTCGTCTTCAACCTGTCCCACGGGGACGATCACCGCGGTCCCTGGAACGAAGGCAAGATCTACAACGGCGAGTCTTTCGAATACATCGAGGACCCGCAGCCGCGCGGCAAGCTGCCGCCGTCCCCGGTCAATCCGGACGACGAGAAGATCAAGCGGGGCCGCTGAGCGGACTCGCACAGACTCGCACAGACGGAGAGGCGGCCCGCCGGGCCACCTCTCTTGCGATGGATCAGGCGGGCTCTTTGGCCGCCCGTCTGATCACCTCGCCAATGCTGCCCTCGGCCGGATAGAGCGGGATGAGGAAGCTCTGCAGCAGGTGATAGATGTCCGGCTTGCCTGTGAAGAAACGCGGCCGGGGGGACAGGCTGTCATCCAGCTCCGGATACCAGCCGCCGTGGATCGGATCGGCCAGGAACTGCGCCATCCAGTCCCAGACTCGGCGATACCACGTCTCGTAAAAAGCAGGATCGCTGCTGCGGGCGCCCAGAAAGGCGGCGGCAGCCACCGCTTCGCAACACGGCCACCACAGCCGGTCCCGGATCAGCGGCGCATTGGCATAGTCGAGTGTATAGTAGAAGCCGCCTGCCTGGCCGTCCCATCCGTCGGTTACCGCTTGGCGGAAGAGGCCGTCCGCCGCTTCCGGCATCCATGCTGCTTTTCCGCCGGTCAGCACGTGCAACTGGCCGATGAGGCGGGACCATTCCAGCGCGTGGCCGGGGGTCGTTCCCTGGGGGCGGAACATGTCCGATCCACGATAGGCGAGATCCGGCTGCCATTCGGAATCGAAGTGTTCGATCACGTGCCAGCCATGGGCGCGGGCAATCCGGTTGATCACGAGGTCGGCGATCCGCTCCGCCTTGGCAAGATAGCCGGCGTCGCCCGTCGCCTCGTATGCCGCCATCAGCGATTCGGTCAGGTGCATGTTGGCGTTCTGGCCACGGTAGCCGCTGAGCGGGTTCCACTCTGCGGTGAATTCCTCGGCAACCGCGCCGTGGCGCTCCTCCCAGAACCGCGTGTTCAGGATCTCGGTCACGTCGGCAAGAATGGGCTCCGCTTCGGGGAAGCCGGCCATCCGGGCACTCGCGGCTGCGAGAAGGACATGCGCATGGCCGTAGGCCTGCTTGGAGGTGTCGGCGCCCGGACCAAACTGCCACGTGTAGCCGCCGTGCACGGCATCCCGATGATGTTCCCAGAGTGCCGCCAAGCCATGGCGCACCAGCGGTGCGGCGCCAGGCCAGCCCAGCATGTGGGCGAGGGCGAAGCAGTGGGTCACGCGGGTGGTCGTCACGAGCTCGCGCACCGCCGTCTCACGCCGCGGCTGTCCCGCGATGTCGAGATCGAAGAACCCGCCGGCGGGGTCGATGGAGGTGTGCTGGAACTGCGCGAGCAGCGCCTCCGCGCGGGCCATCAGCCAGCTTCGGTGCGCGGGGCGGGCGGTCCAGGCCAGTCCCTGGCCGGTTGCGCTCTCTGTGCCTGAGCCGAGGGTTGGCGGCATCTCTTCCTCCTGAAGCCTTGTGCTGACTCCAGTCGCAGAGAGCGGGGCAGGGCGCAAGACTGCGGCATCGGCGCCATCCGCCGCGCTTGTCGTCGCCCCCAGCTTGTGGCCATGTCGCCGCGCCCTTCACCCCACGAGGCTGGCTATGCAGCGATTCTCCCTGTTCCTCACCAGCCGGGCGCCGCTCCTGCTCGGCATTCTGGTGGGCGTGTTGAGCGCCCTCCTCCTCCCCCGCCAGGCGGTGAACGCGGTGGCAGGGGGCAAGGCGCATCTGGTGGTGAGCTGGGACGTCGGCACGCTCACGCTTCTGCTGCTGTGGGGGCTGATCATGATCCGCACGCCGCCGATGGACATGCCCGCGCGTGCGAAGGCGCAGGAGGATGGCGAGTGGACGGTCTTCGCCTTCACCCTCGGCGCGATCTTCGCCAGTCTCTTCGTGATCATTCTCGAATTTCAGAACATCAGCAGCCTCAAGGGCTCGGTGCGGGGCTGGCATCTCGCTCTCGTCGTCGTCACCCTGCTGCTCTCCTGGTTGACGATGCAGCTGATTTTCTCCCTGCGCTATGCACACGAGTTCTACGCCTCGTCGGACGGTAGCCGCCGATATGATGGCGGGCTCGACTTCCCACACGAGCCCGAACCCGACTATTTCGACTTCGTCTATTTCGCCATGGTTCTCGGCATGACCTTCCAGGTCTCGGACGTCGACATCACCTCGCGCAAGATCCGCAGGCTGGCGACCCTGCACGGCTTCGTCGGGTTCCTCTTCAACACCGTCATTCTTGCGCTTACCGTCAACATCGCGGCGAGCCTATTGTAGCGTTTCGGACGTCGCCATCCGCAGAGCGCGGCCGCACAGCTGCCGTTTCGCCTTCACCTTCGCCGCGCGCTAGGATAGAACCTCACCGGACCGTGAAGTGGTCGAAGGGCGCATTCCGGCTGAGGCGGGGCTCAGGCCACCGGTCGCGCTTCCGTTCGAGGGCAGGGCTGCGGCCACCCTCGGGCGACACCAGCCATGCGGGAGATGTCCCGGGCGCGCGACCGACCCGGGGCTAGAGTGGCCTCTCCGACAGGCCGAGTTGAACAAGACAAGGCGGCATGACCCTCGACCCCCCGACGCTGCTGCTGCTTAATATCCTGATCATCGGCCTCGTGACCGTCGCCTATGGCGTCGTCTGGCTGGAAAACCGGAAGGAGCCGGCGCTGCTGTGGATGCTGGGCTCCGCCGTCAGCGCGGGGTTCGGCATGGTCCTGCGCTTCATGATCCCGGACACTGGGGCCATCGTCCTCTCCAACGGTCTCATCGAGGGCTGCGGCCTGTGCATCTGGATGGCCTGCCGGAGCTTGCGCGGCCGGCGGACGCTGCCCCTTCTGCTGCTGTTGCCGATGGCCGGTTGGGCGCTCGGCAGTCTTCTTCCGGGTTTCTCCGAGGCCCTGTCGGCACGGATCGTCGTCGCCAACATGGTGATGGGGGTTCTCTTCACGCTCGCCAGCCGCGAAATCTGGCAGCTACCGGCAGTGAGCCCGCTGCTGCGCCTGTCGATCTTCGGGTTGCTTGCCGCGCAGGCTGGCGTGAGCTTCGCCTGGGCACTCTACAATCTCCTGCGCCCGGCGCCGAGCGGGGCGCTTCTCCTCACCATGCGCGGCATCGTCCTCTTCGATCTGGCGACCATCATCTTCACGCTTTTGCTGGCAATCGGTCTCATCGTCATGATCCGCGAAAGGGCCATGGCAGAATACCGGCGTGAGGCGGTGCTCGACGCGGTCACCGGGATCGGCAATCGCCGCGCCTTCGACGAGACGGTCACCAAGGTGCTGGACCGTGCGCGCCGCCGGAGTGTTCCGGTCAGCCTCGTCATGGTCGACGTCGACAACTTCAAAGCCTTCAACGATCGCTACGGCCACGTGGAGGGGGATCGGTGCCTGCGTCTGATCGCTCAGGCACTCGCCGCGGCCTTGCCGTCCCGCGGCGAAGCGTTCCGCTATGGGGGAGAGGAGTTCGTGGTCCTTCTGCCGGGGATGAGTCTGACGGACGCCTTGGCCGTGACCGAGGGGCTGCGTCTTGCCGTCCGCCGGCTGGCCATTGCCCATGCCGCGCGTGAGGGCGGGATCGTCACGGTCAGCCAAGGCGTCGCTGCCCGGGTGCCGGAACGGGACGCGACGGAGGCTGCGCGGAAATTGCTGATTGCTGCCGACGCGGCGCTCTACCGCGCCAAGCGCGAGGGGCGCGACCGCGTGGTGGCGGAGGGCGCGGCCGCGCCCGATCCCGCGCTCGGGCGTATCGCCTCCTGATCGCGAGTCCCGGAAAACCGCCAGTTCCTGTGGCGGAGTCTGGGCATGGTGTTACTCAATGTATCTTTTGACCTCCGAGGCCTTGATGGCGCGAGGAAGGGAATACAAGTCACTCCGTGACTGAACATACGGCCGAAGAATCGCCGGATCGTCAGGCTAGATTGGAGTGACGCGATGTCTGGTTTCAAAAATTACGTGCGCTATGCGCTGGTTGCACTGGGTCTTGCTAGCGTAAGTGCCGGCATGGCCTCTCAGGCACATGCTGATTATTATTGGCATCATCATCATTACCATCACCGCGAATGGGTGAAGAACCATCATTACCCGCACGGCTACTATCGTTACTACTAAGCGGGTCGGTTGACCAAAAGCCAGGGGCGCCCCTCAGGGGTGCCCCTTTTTTGTTGTCTGTGGCCTTCGGCCCGGTGTCGAGATGATCAAATAAGATCACGGTCATGATTGACAGTGATCGTATTGCCGCGGCATCCTGATCGTATCGATCACCCGCGAGGCTTTCTGTGCAGTTTGACCGCTTGGCCGCCATCCGCCGCCAACTCTACCAAGCTGGTTCTCAGACCATTCAGGAACTGGCGGCGGCGACTGGCGCCTCGGAGCCCACGATCCGGCGCGATCTCAAGCTGCTGGAAGAAGATGGCGTCATCGAGCGCGTCCATGGCGGGGCCCGCATCCTCGAAGTCTCGGGGTCGGAAGTCGCCTTCAGCCTGCGGGAGTGGCGCAACATCGAGGCGAAGCGCGCCATCGCCGAGGCGGCGTATGAGCTGCTGCGGCCGGGGCAGACCGTGCTTTTCGACGCAGGCACCACCATGGCGCAGTTCGCCCGGCGTCTGCGGCTCCAGCCCATGCCGCTCACCGTCATCACCAACGGCCTCACCGTCGCGCAGGAATTGGCTGCAGCCGATCAGGTGCGGGTCATCCTCGTCGGCGGCAATCTCCACGCCGAGAACATGTCCATGGTCGGCCCGCAGGCCGAAGCGATGCTGCAGGGAATCTGGTGCGATCAGGTCTTCCTGGGCGCCGGTGCGATTGCCGACGACGCGGCGATCTACAGCCGGGATGACCGTGAGGCGAGCCTCAACGCGCTGATGCTGCGCCGAGCGGCGCATCGGGTGCTGATCGCGGATGCGAGCAAGCTTGGTCTCTCCACCACCTTCCGCGTCGCTCCGCTCGCCGATCTCGATCTGATCGTCACGGACGTCACCGCGCCCCCCGCCTGGCGCGAACGCCTAGAACGCCTGCCTCAGACCAAGACGACATTCGTCGAGCCGGGCGAGTCCCGGGAATGAGCGACCTCGTGATGGGTCTCGACGGTGGCGGCACGAAGACGGAACTCGCGGTCGCCGACCGGGAGGGGCGCGTGCTGCTGCACCGGATCGGTGCAGGGATCGGCCCCATCGAAACGCCGGGCTGGCCCGGGGTGCTGGCGCACCTGGTGCAGGAGCTGGGGCCGCTCGCCGGTCGTTTACGCGAAGCGGCCTTCGGCATGCCGAGCTACGGCGAAATTCCAGAAGTGTCTGAGGCGCAGCGGGCTGCGGCCGCCGCCTGCGGCATCGCGGCGCATAGCGTCATCAACGACGTGCACTTGGCCTATGAAGGCGCCTTTCTCGGCAAGCCCGGGGTGCTGCTGCTGGTGGGCACCGGCTCCATGGTCTGGGCCTGCAATGCCGCCGGCCGCCATATCCGCGTCGGCGGCTGGGGCCATGGCTATGGCGACGAAGGCAGCGCCTTCTGGATCGGCCAGCAGGCGGTGACCATGCTGTCGCACTGCCTGGACGGCCGGGCGCAGGACATGGATTTTGCTGCGGCGATGGCGGATCACCTCGGCCTTGCCGCGGAAGGTCGGGCCGAGGCGCTGGGCGTCTGGTACTATGCGCACCCCGACCCGCGCGTGAAGGTGGCGGCCGTGGCCCGCATGGTGGATCGCCTGGCGGAGCAGGGCAATGCCACCGCCAAAGCAATTCTCATTCAGGCCGCCGTGCATCTGGCGATGCACGTGCGCGCGGCCTGGAACCGTCTGCCGAGCCTGCCGCTCGGTGTCTGGAGCGCGGCCGGCAGCGTGATGCAGAGCCGCACACTCTCGACCCATCTGTCCCGCCTGCTCGAAACGGCTCCCGTTTCGCCGGCGCTGCCCCCGGTGGGCGGCGCTGTGTGGAGAGCCGCGACGGCCGCCGGGTGGGCGGTGGATGCCGCCTGGATCGACCGACTGCGAGATCAACTCTCTCCCCCCTGAACCCGAAGGTTGGACCGATGAAACTCCGTGCCGCGCTGCTCGCCTTCTCTGTCCTCTGTTCATTCGCCGCCCCCGCCGCCCATGCTGCGGCGGACAAGCCCTATGCCGGGCAGACCATCACCGTGCTGCTGCCGCCCTGGGGCACCCTGCCCAAGACGATGACGGACGCCTTCACGGCGAAGACCGGCATCACCGTTGACATGCAGACGCAAGGGTGGGACCAGATCCACGCCAAGATCCTGACCGCGATGATCGCGAACAATCCCCCCGCCGACGTCACCGAGGTTGACTGGTCCTGGGTCGGCCAGTTCAGCGCGGCGCAGTGGTACGAGCCGCTGCAGGGCAAGGTGCCGGCGGCGACGGTGCAGGACGTGGCGCCGTCGAAGATCTTCACGGCCGGCGGCACCCTCATCGCCATGCCGTACAACAATGATTTCCGCGTGCTGATCGTCAACAAGGCGATGTTCGATAAGGCCGGTATCACGACGATGCCGACGACGATGGACGCGCTGTGGAAGGATGCCGAAGCGCTCAAGGCCTCCGGCGTCAAATACCCGATCGCGCTGCCACTTTCGGCCAATGAAGGCACCTCCACCGCCTGGTATCTGCTGACGAAAGCTTTTGGCGGCGACCTTTTCGATGCGGCGATGAAGCCCGAAGTCACCAGCCCGGATTCGGCCGGCTACAAGGCGCTCGACTGGATCCTTCGTGCCGTCAAGGCCGGGCTGATCGACCCGGCCTCCACTGGCCTTACGGACGTGCAGGTGCAGGCTTTCCTTTCGGCCGGCCAGGCAGCGATCGACCTTGCGGGTTGGGCCGGCAACCTCACCGTCTATAATGACCCGTCGAAGTCGAAGGTGGCGGGCCATGTCGTGGCGGCGCTGATGCCGAGCGCGACTGGCCATAGCCGCAGCTTCGGATTGCCGGAGGCGCTCGGCATTCCAGCCAATGCCAAGCACAAGGAGGCGGCGCTCGCCTTCATCGAGTGGTGGATGCAGCCCGCCGTGCAGATCGAAGCCTATAACGCCTTGGGTGATCTGCCGACCAGCACGGCGGCGCTTTCCGATCTCAGCAAGAGTGGCAAGCTGCCGAGCGGCGAGGTGCTGCTGAAGCAGATCCCGACGGTGGAACCGCTCTTCGCCCAAGGGACGCCGGAATGGTATCCGCAGTTCAGCGCCGGCGTCTCCGCCGCCATCAACCAGGCGGCCAAGGGCCAGCTGACGGTTGACCAGGCGATTGCGCAGATCGCCGCCCAGGCAAAGAAAGCGCAGTCGCAATAACGCGCGTGACGCACGAGCCGAAGGAGCAGCCGTGACGGCATCGTCTCTCTCACGTCGCCGCGCCCACATCGGCGGCGGTGATGCCGGTCTCGGCCTGCTGCTGGCGCTGCCCATCGTCATTCTGATGGGCAGCCTGGTCTTCTGGCCGCTGCTCCTGACCTTGTGGGACAGTCTTCACCGTGTCGACCCGATGCGCTTCGGCACGCCTTTCGTCGGGCTGAAGAACTATCTCGCGCTGTTTTCCGATACGGACGTGCAGGGCGCCGCCTTCAATACCGTCGTCTACGTCCTGGTGGCGGTGGTGGTGGAGACGCTGGGCGGGGTCGCGGCCGCCCTGTTGCTCAACGCCATGGGGCCGGCGCGCAAATGGCTGCTTGCCGCCGTCATCCTGCCTTGGGCGCTGCCGCCCGTCGTCAACTCCATCATCTGGCTCTGGATCTACAATCCGAGTTATGGCGTGCTCAACGGCTTGCTCGGCGCGGCGGGGCTGATCAGTCACAACCACGTCTGGTTCAATGACCGGTGGACGGCGCTGATCTTCATCGCCCTCGTGCATATCTGGCGCATGTTGCCGATCACGGCGGTGATCGTGCTCGCCGGTCTGCAATCCGTGCCGCAGGAACTCTACGAGGCGGCGCGCATGGATGGGGCTGGCGCTTTGCACCGCCTCGGTCGCATCACCCTGCCGCTGATCGCACCCAGCCTCGCCATCGCCATGACGCAGTCCACCGTGCTCGCCTTCAATCTCTTCGACGAGGCCTGGATTCTCAACGGCAGCAGCGGTGACACGCGTACCCTGCTCATCCAGGTCTACATGTCCGCATTCCAGGACTTGCACTTTTCCTATGGCATGGCGCTGTCGGTGCTGGTGATGTTCGCTTCGCTTGCGGTCTCGCTCGTCTATGTCCTGCGCATTCCGGGGGAGACGGTCGCGGAATGACGCAGAAACCCTTGCAACGCTGGGGCCTGCGCCTCGGCGCCCTGGTGCTGCTCTTCTGGAGTCTCGCCCCGATCCTCTGGGCGCTGCGCTCCAGCCTGTCGCGACCGGTGGATCTCACCGCCGCTCACTTCCGCCTCCTGCCGCCGGTGTTGACCTGGCAGCACTATGCGAACCTGCTGGGCACGGCCAGCGCCTTCCAAGGCCAGGCGACGCAATCCGTCTGGCCGCAGTTCAGCCGCGCCCTGCTCAACAGCCTCGTCACCTCGGCGGCCGCAACGGTCGTCACAGTCCTAGCCGCGGCCTTCGGCGGCTATGCCTTCGCGCGGCTGCGCTTCCCTGGTCGGGATGCGATCTTCGGCCTCACCGTCGCGACCCTCGCAATTCCGGCCTATACCGTCCTCATTCCGCTCTACCGCATCATGGTCAGCCTGCATTGGGTGGATACCTATCTCGGCGTCACCCTCGTCTATGTCTCTGCCTTCCTGCCGCTCGCCCTCTGGCTGATGCGGAGTGTCTATCGCGGCTTGCCGCTGTCGCTGGAAGAAGCGGCTTGGATCGACGGGGCAGGGCGGCTGCATACGCTCCTGCGCATCGTGCTGCCGATGGCCGGCCCCGGGCTGATTGCGGCCGCCATCCTCACCTTCCTGACCGCCTGGGGCCAGTTCCTCGTGCCCCTGGTTTTCTCGCCGACGCTCGCGACCAAGCCGCTGACGGTGCTCATCCCGGAATTCGTGAGCAAGAACTACGTCGACTATGGGCTGATGAATGCGGCGGGCGTCCTCGCCATCCTGCCGCCCTTGCTCCTTGTCGTTTTCCTCAATCGCTACCTGATCAGCGGTCTCACCGCCGGGTCGGGCAAATAAGCCACATTCTTTCAGTCACAGGGAAAGCCATGAACGCAACCGAACGCGGTATTTTCGAGCAGTTCGCCTTCTGGGCCGGCGCGCCCGCGCCGGCGCCGCTCGCCGATGCCACCGTCGTCCACGTCTTCGTGGGCTGCGGCACCTCCTTCTACATCGCGCAGGTCCTCGCGGCCGCGGCCAATGCGAACGGCCAGTTGGCCATCGCAGTAACGGGTGGGGAATGGTGGCACCGCCCGCAGTATTATCTGCCGACGGGCCGTGCGGCCCATGTCGTCGTGCTGTCGCGCAGCGGCGAATCGACCGAGACGGTGCGCGCCGCCGAAGCGAGCAGAAAGGCCGGTCATAAGGTGACGGCGCTGACCTGCGCGGAAGGCAGCGCCATCACCCGCTTTGCCGACACCGTGCTCTACGCGCCGACGCATCCCGAGGAAGGGATCGTGATGACGGCTTCGGCCAGCCTCATGCTGTTGATGGGTCTCCGTCTCGCCGGCGTCACCATCGGCGCGGCGGAGGCGGCCGCCGCCGAGGCTCTGCTCAAAGCGGTGGACGCCGCGTCTCAGGGCCTTCTCGAAGGACGCAGCCACTTCGTCTATCTCGGCACCGGGCCGCTGCAGGGCATCGCCCAGGAGGGCGCGCTCAAGCTGCAGGAGATGAGCACGAGCTACACCCAGGCCTATCCGACGGCCGATTACCGCCACGGGCCGATCACGCTTGCCGATGAGCGGACGGTGGGCGTGCTGCTCTATACGCCCGAGGGCCATGAGGATGACGCGGTGCTCGCGGCCGATCTGCAGGGGCGGGGCGCGCGCGTGCTCGGTCTCGGCGGCCCCGGCACCGTCTCCTTCGATGTCGGGGGCAATCCGGCGGCCCGCGCCCTCGTCTGCCTGCCGGCGCTGCAGGTGCTGGGCGAGCGCCAGGCGCAGCTCAAGGGCCTCGACACCCTGACCCCGCGTGGCCTCTCCAAGGTCGTGCTGCTCGGCTGATCGCGTGACGACGGCGCGGACCTCAGTCCGCGCTGTCCACGGGCAGTTCGAGGCCGAGCTTGAGCGGCTCCAGCACGACGTTCGTCGTCATCCGCCGGATCTGCGGATTGTTCTCCATGATCCGGGCCGCGACCCGGTCGAAGGCCTCCACGTCTTCGGCAACGATGACCAGCATGAGGTCGACCTGACCGGTCACGTAATAGGCCTGCTGTATTTCTGACTGCGCGCTGACCCAGCGGCGGAAATGCGCGAGGGCCGTGTAGTTTTCTCGCTCGATCTCCAGCCCGACGATGAAGGTCATCAAGCGGCCGACGGCGCGCCGGTCGAGTACCGCGACCTCTGCCGCAATCACCCGCTCGGCGCGCAGCCGCTTGATGCGGCGTTGCACGGCGGAGGGCGACAATCCGACCTTTTCGGCGATGAGTTCGGCCTTTTGCTGGCAGTCCTGCTGGATGATGGCCAGGATCTTGCGGTCGAAGAGGTCGAGAGGGTCGGCCATCACGGCTCCACTGAACAGGGTTGGTCGGGGCAACATCGGGGATTGCCGTGCCCGATTGGCAGTTTCTGTCGGAATACCGATGCTTGATCGCACCATCGATGATTTTTTGCATACTGGAGGCATTGGGCGCCGTTTTGCGGCGTAGAACCCTGCAAAACGCGCACCCGTCGCAGCCCGCTGCCGCTAGCTTCACCGACCGTTCGCGAGGATGTGACGAGATGATTATTTTAGACGGTGGCATGAGCCGGGAGTTGCAGCGCATCGGCGCACCGTTCCGCCAGCCGGAATGGTCGGCCCTGGCGCTGATCGAGACGCCGGCGCTGGTCGAGCAGGTGCACCGGGAATTCGCGGCTGCCGGCGCGGGCGTGATCACCACCAACAGCTATGCGCTCGTGCCCTTCCATATCGGGGAGGAGCGCTTCCGCGTCGAAGGCCCGGGCCTCGCCCGCCGCGCGGGGGAAGCCGCGCGCCATGCCGCCGATGCCGTCAACGCGGCGGAGCCGGGCCGTGCGGTGCGCGTCGCGGGTTCCCTGCCGCCGATCTTCGGCTCCTACCGCCCTGATCTCTTCGACCCGACCCGGGTGCAGGACTATCTCTCCGTCCTCGTCACCGGGCTGAGGCCGGCGGTCGATCTCTGGCTCGGGGAAACCCTCTCCTCCATTGCCGAGGCGCGCGCGGTTCTCGAAGCAGTGGCGGGTGACGGCCGCCCGGTCTGGATTTCCTTCACGCTGGAGGATGGGCCCGGCGCGCTGGATCGCGCTCCCGCTCTGCGCTCAGGCGAACCGGTGGCGGACGCGGCCGCCTTCGCAGCGGAGGCCGGGATTGCCGGCCTACTCTTCAATTGCAGCGCCCCCGAAGTGATGGAACCCGCCGTGCGGGGGGCCGCTGCCATCTTCGCTGCGCGCGGGGTGCAGACGCCCATCGGCGTCTACGCCAATGCCTTCGAGGCGCATGACGACGAGAAGGCGAACGAGACCTTGGCCGAGATCCGCCGGGACCTCGACGGCGCGAATTACGGCGACTGGGCCGAGCGCTGGGTCGCTGCCGGCGCTTCCATCGTCGGCGGCTGTTGCGGCATCGGCGTCCAGCACATCCATACGCTGTCCCAGCGGCTGGTGAGCGAAGCGGTCGCTGCTCCGCCGCCCGCCGTCTGACCACCGCCTGTCCCTCGCCCTCCATCAGGACACACTCAGCATGAAACGCTTCCTGCGCCTCTGCCTCGCGGCAGCCCCGCTCTTCGCCGCGGTCGGCCTTGCCGGCCACGCGGCCCCGGCCCGTGCCGATACCATCACCGTCGGCCTCGACGATGAATCCTACCCGCCCTTCTTCTCGAAGAACGCCGCCGGCAAATGGGTGGGCTGGGAACTCGATCTGCTCGCCGCGGTCTGCGACAAGATGGGCGCCACCTGCAAGACCAAGGAAATCGCCTGGGACGGCCTCATTCCGGCGCTGCAGCAGAAGCAGATCGACATGATCTGGGCCTCGATGACGATCAATGGCGAGCGCCGCAAGGTCATCGACTTCAGCCATTTCTACTACAACACGCAGACGGTGATGATCGGCGACAAGGAGGACAAGACGCCAGTCGATTGCGGCAAGCTCGACAGCTTCAAGGGCCACGTCATCGGGGTCGAGGCCGGCACCAATTTCGCGACTTACCTGAAGGACGCGCCCGCCGGGGTGCAGGTGAAGAGCTACACGACGATGGACAACGTGCTGTCCGATCTCGCCGCAGGCCGGATCGACTATGCGCTCGAAGGCCGCAGCACCTTCGCGGTTTTCCTGTCCAAGAATACCGATTTCGGCGTGAAGACGGTCTGCCCCGACAATGACGTGCTGGGCTATGGCACGGGCGCCGGCGTGCGGAAGGACGACACGGCGCTGCGCGACCGCGTCTCGGCCGCCATCATGGCGGTGGTGAAGGATGGCACCTGGGACAAGATCACCGCGCGCTACCCGACGCTCCAGGGCGTGTTGATCAAACCCTGAGGGCAGGCGAAAAGCAGGGTGTCAGGCGTGAAGGGAGGGTAGCGCGATGGGTCCCTATGTTGATTCCGTAACCTCGGACGAGGTTTTGCCGGAGCGTGTCGCCGTCGTCGTCATCGGCGGCGGCATCATCGGCACCGCCGCTGCCTTCACGCTCGCCAGCCGCGGCGTCTCGGTCGCGCTCTGCGAGAAGGGGCACGTCGCGGGCGAGCAATCCAGCCGGAACTGGGGCTGGGTCCGCCAGGCGGGCCGGGACCCGCGCGAAATGCCGCTCATCGTCGAAAGCCTGCGCCTGTGGCGCGATCTCGATCGCAAGGTCGAGGCCGAGACCGGCTTTCGCGAATGCGGCGTCCTCTATGTCTCGGAAAGCGAGGAGGACGAGCGCCATTACGAAGCCTGGGTCGAGATGGCTCGGCCCTTCCAGATCGGCGCCCGCATGGTGCGCGGCGCGGAATTGGCCGCGCTCATGCCGGGATCGACGCAGAGCTATCGCAGTGGCCTGCATGTGCCGACCGATGGCTGCGCCGAGCCGCAGAAGGCCGCACCCGCCATTGCCCGCGCCGCCCAGGCGCGGGGCGCCAAGCTGCTCGCGCATTGCGCGGTGCGTGGCTTGGAGACCACGGGTGGCCGCGTCAGCGCCGTCATCACCGAACGCGGGCGTATCGCCTGTGAGGCCGTCATCCTCGCCGGCGGCGCCTGGTCCAGCCTCTTCTGCGCGAGCCTCGGCATCCGCCTGCCGCAGCTCAAGGTGCTGTCCTCCGTGCTGCGCACCGCGCCCGTAGCTGATGGTCCCGATCCTTGCACCTGGATGGGCGACATCGGCTACCGCAAGCGGCGCGACGGTGGCTACACCATTGCCCATGGTTCCAGCCACATCACCCCCGTGGTGCCGGATTCCTTCCGCTACTTCCGCGAATTCTGGCCCAGCCTGAAGCAGGAGGGTGCCGGCATCCGACTGCGCTTCAACGACCTCTCCCGGCGGGAGTTCAGGACGCCGCGGAAATGGGCGCTGGACCGGGAAAGCCCCTTCGAGCGCGTGCGCGTGCTGGACCCTGCGCCGAACAAGGCGCTCAACGGAATCGCGCTGGAGGCGATGCGCAAGCTCTATCCTGCCTTCCGGGACGTGCCCGTGGTGCAGGAATGGGCTGGCTATATCGACGTCACGCCCGACATCGTCCCCTATATCGGTGCGGCGGACGCGCTGCCTGGCCTCACGATCGCAACCGGCTTTTCCGGCCACGGTTTCGGCATCGGCCCCGCCGCCGGCCGGCTGGCGGCCGAGCTCGCGCTGGGGGACACGCCCTCCGTCGATGCCACGGCCTTCCGCGTCAACCGTTTCGCGGAAGGCAGCCCCGTCGTGCTCGGCGCGGAGTTGTAATGGCAACAGCCCTGCCCGCGGTCGCGCTCGAACAGGTCAACCTCCGCTTTGGCGACAATCATGTTCTGCGGAACCTGTCACTCACCGTGGCCCAAGGGGAACGTCTGGTCATCACCGGGCCCTCGGGCTCGGGCAAGTCGACGCTCATCCGCTGTATCAACGGACTGGAGACCGCGCAGTCCGGCCGGATCCTGGTGGAAGGCCAGGCGCTGACGCGGGATGCCACCTCGCTCGGCCGCATCCGCCGTGACGTCGGCATGGTCTTCCAATCCTTCAACCTCTTTCCGCATATGACGGTGCTCGAGAACTGCATTCTGGCGCCGATGTCGGTGCGCGGGCTGAAGCGGGCGGAGGCGGAAGCGCGGGCGATGGAACTGCTCGCCCGGGTGCGCATTCCGGACCAGGCGCCCAAATACCCGGCGCAGCTCTCCGGGGGGCAGCAGCAGCGCGTCGCCATCGCCCGTGCCCTCTGCATGCAGCCGCGCATCATGCTCTTCGACGAGCCGACCTCGGCGCTCGATCCCGAAATGATCAAGGAAGTTCTGGATACCATGGTCGAACTCGCCGAGAGCGGCATGACCATGCTCTGCGTCACGCATGAGATGGGCTTCGCGCGCCAGGTCGCCGACCGGGTGATCTTCATGGATGGCGGCGAGATCGTCGAAAGTGGCAGGCCCGCCGCCGTCTTCGATGCGCCGCAAAGCGAGCGCCTGCGCCGCTTCCTGGCGCAGATCCTGCGCCATCACTGAAATGGGCGGGCTTGGCGCGATGATGGGCGGCTATGGCGCGCAATTCGCGGCCGGCATCCTGTTGACGCTGGAAATCTCCGTCGCTTCTTATGCCATCGGCCTGCTCTTCGGCGTGCTCGGCGCCGCGCTGAAACTGTCGCGCCGCCAGCCGCTTCGGCTGCTCGGCGGGCTCTACACCACCATCGTCCGCGCCCTGCCGGAACTGCTGCTGCTGCTCATCGCCTTCTACGTCCTGGCCGGGGCCGTGTCCGGCCTCGCCGCCTCCATCGGCCTGGTGCGCGCCGATTTCTCCTTCAACCCCTTCCTCGTCGCGGTCGTCTCCCTAGGCTTCATCCAGGGCGCCTATGTGACGGAGATTCTGCGTGCAGGCGTGCTCGCCTTACCGCGGGGGCAGAGCGACGCGGCCCTTGCCCTCGGCCTCTCCGCCTGGACCCGCTGGCGCCGGGTGCTGGGGCCACAGGTGGCGCGCCATGCGCTGCCGGCGCTGGGCAACGTCTGGCTGAATGCCACCAAGGATTCCTCGCTGATCAGCGTCGTCGGCGCCTTCGCCGACGTGCTCAAGGTGAGCAGCCTCGCGGCCGCGGCTACCAAGGAATATCTCTTCTTCTATGGCCTGGCGGCGCTCTGCTTCCTCGTCATCAGCCTCGTCTCCATGGCGGTGCTCGACGCGTTGCACATCCGCAGCCGGCGGGGGCTGCATACGGCATGACCTTCTCCCTGGCCTTCCTGCTTTCCCAGGTGATGCCGCAACTCATCGCGGCGATCCCGGTGACCTTGGAGCTCACGGCCATTGCCGCGGTCGGCAGCGCGCTGCTCGGCGTGCCGCTGGCGCTGGCATTGGGCGGGCGCGGGCCCGCTCGCTGGGGGGCGCAGGGCTATAGCCTGCTTCTGCGGGGCACGCCGCTGCTCGTGCAGATCTACATGATCTATTACGGTCTCGGTTCGCTCATTCCGCTGCATTGGATGCGCCATAGCTGGGCCTCGCCCATCCTGCGGGATGCCTTCTGGTACGGGGCCCTGGCCCTCATCTTCAACGAGGCGGCCTATGTCGCCGTCATCCTGCGCAGTGGGCTGGATGGCGTGCCGATGGGGGAGCGTGAAGCGGCGGCAGCTCTCGGCCTGTCGCCTTGGACGACCTTCCGCCGCATCCTGCTGCCGCGTGCCCTCATGCTCACCTTGCCGACCTTCGGCAGCGAGCTCATCCTGCTGCTGAAATCAACCGTGCTCGTCTCCACCATCACCATCTTTGACGTGCTGGGTACGGCGAACGTCATTCGGTTCCAGACGCTGCGCGTGCTGGAGCCGTTGCTCGGGGCCGCGATCGTCTACGTTCTGCTCGTGGGGGCGATCAGCCTCTGCACCTTGGCGGTTGAGCGCAAGTTCACGCAGATGCGTTGATCACACCTCCGGCAACCTCGTTGCACCCATGAGGGTGCACGCCCATTTCCTGCCAATATGGGTTGGCTGGGAAAGAAGATGCCGGATACGGAAAGTCTCGCTGGGCGCCGCATCCTCGTCGTCGAGGACGAGTATTTCGTGGCGATGGACGCGAGCCAGGCGCTGCGCGAGGTGGGAGCGGAGGTGGTCGGGCCCTGCCGGACGGAACAGGCGGCCATCCGCGAACTCGAGCAGGGTGCTCCCGATGGTGCACTGGTCGATGTGCATCTTGGGCCAACGCCGTCCTTCGCGCTGGCCGAGGCCCTGAAGAACCGGGGCATTCCCTTCGTCTTCATCACCGGTTTCGACCCTGACCGTATTCCCGGCCGCTTTGCGGGCGTCGATCGGCTGTCCAAGCCGATCTCGCCGCGCAAGGTGATCGAAGCGCTGGCCCGCGTCGTCGCGAGCCGCGGCTTCGCCGATTAGGGTTGACCGAGCCTAGCCCAGATCGTGATGGGTGACCCGGCCATCCATCATGGTCAGGCGGAAGGGTGCCTCGGTGAGTTCAGCGGCCGAAGCCGTCAGTGGGTTGACGGTGAAGGCCGTGAGATCGGCGCGCATGCCGGGCGCGAGCGACCCCGAGACTCCTTCTTCATGCACGGCATGCGCCGCGATGCTCGTCAGGCCCGCAAGCGCTTCCATGGCGGTGAGTGCCTGGGAGGGCTGAATCGCCTCCGATTCCGCCTGTTCGGCTAGCCTTCGGAAACGCGCGCAGACGAGGATTTCCCGGGGGTCGAAGGGTGCGATCGGCCAGTCCGACCCCATGACGACCGGTGACCCGGCGTCCGTGATGTCCCTGCAGCGCCAGGCGCGGTTGGCCCGCTCGGGCCCGAGACGGGCTGACCAATTGTCGGAGTGGTCGGCCTGCGTGTAGCGAACGGCGTGCGAGGGCTGCATAGAGGGGATGATACCATCGGCGGCGAAGCGGCCGATGTCCTCGTCCGGTAGGGTCTCGATATGTTCAATGCGGTGGCGGCCGGCGCGCCGCACCTCCTCCGGCACGGTCTTCAGCGTATCGAGCACGAAGCGCACGGCACGGTCGCCGATCGCATGTGTCACGGTCTGCACACCGCGTGTCGCGAAGAAGCGGATGGCGTGCTGATAGAAGTCGAGATCGGGCCAAAGCGCCGAGAGGCCTTCGCCCAGCGTATCCGGCGCGTGCAGCCAGCCGGTGCCGCCGTCGATGGTGCCGTCGATGAAGAATTTCGCGGCGCAGACCCGCCAGTGGTCGCCATGCTCGCCTTGCAGTGCGAGCACCCGGTCGAGATCGGCCTGGGTATCGCCGGGGTTGAGCCAGGGCGCGACATGCAGACGGAGCGGCAGCGGCGCTTCTGCTTCCAGGGCCCGGAACAGTTCGAGGCTGTGGTTGTTCGCATCCATCACATGAATGCCGGTGAGGCCGGCAGTCGCCATCCGGTTCAGCGTGGCGCGCAATGACGCGGCGCGGTGGGCAAAGCTCGGCGCGGGAATGAGATCGCGCACCAGCGCCATGGCCTCGGGCTCCAGCAGCACGCCGGTCGGGCGCCCCTCCGCATCGCAGACGATCACCGAGGCGCCGGTGAACTGGCGCGGCCCGGTGATGCCGGCGAGGGCGAGCCCAGACCGGCTGACGGCCAGGCCATGATAGTCGAAGATGGTCAGGCTTGCCGGACGCCCGCCCACCGCCTCTTCGATGGCATCGGCGACATGGGGAATACCGGCATAGGCGATGGGATCCAGGCTGTGCCCGCGCACCCACTGCCCCTCGGGCGTGCGCGCCGCCTCCGCGCGCAGGCGGGCGAGCATCTCTTCGGCCGTGCGCACGCCGGCGAAGTCGGCCCCCACCTGCCAGTCGTTCCCCGAAACGGGATGGGCATGGCCGTCGACCAGGCCGGGGGTGAGGAAGGCGCCCTTCAGGTCCAGCACCTCCATCTCAGCAGGGCGGCCGCGCAGCAGATCGGCGGTGCGGCCGAGGGCGACGATCCGCCCGCCTTCCACGGCCAGCGCATCGGCGCCGCCATAGCCTTCCGGCTCGGTCGGGTCGATCAGCGTCGCATTGATCAGCAGATGGCTGCGGCTCATGCCATGAGTCCTTCGGCCTTGAGGTCGGCCCGCGTGCGCAGGATGGCCTCGCGCAGGGTCGAGACGGTTTCGGCGATGTGCTCCTCGGTAAAGATCAGCGGCGGGGAGAGCACGATGAGATGGCCGATGGAGCGCGCGATGAGGCCGAGTTCATGGGCATGATCGTGGATGCGATGGCCGACATCCGCCTGGGGCGCGAAGATTTCCTTCGTCTTCTGATCGGCGACCACTTCCACGCACATCATGAAATGGCTGCCGCGCACGTCGCCCACGATGTCGATGTCGAGCAGGCTGCGTAGCGCCGCCTCGAATTTGGGGCCCGTCTGCCGCACCCGGGCGCAGATGTCCTCGGCCTCCATGGCGCGCAGCGTGGCGAGGCCCGCGGCACAGACCACGGGATGGCCGGAATAGGTGAAGCCATTGGTGAACCAGGCTTCCTCGGGCGCTGCGTTCAGTACCGCCTGGATGCGGTCGGAATAGAGGATGGCGCCCAGCGGCTGATAGCCCGAGGTGATGCCCTTGGCGGAGATGATGATGTCCGGTTCGATGCCGAATTCGGCCGTCGACGCGTAGAAATGGCCGAGCCGCCCGAAGCCCGTCACCACCTCGTCCGAGACGTAGAGAATGTCGTGCTTGCGACAGACCGCCTGGACGCGCTGATGATAGCCCTTCGGCGGCACGATCACGCCGCCTGCGCCCATCAGCGGTTCGGCGAAGAAGGCGGCAATGGTGTCGGCGCCCAAGGCTGCGATGCGCGCCTCCATCTCGTCGATGAGCAGGTCGAGAAAGGCCGCCTCGTCCATGCCTTCGGGCCTGCGATAGCTGTTGGGGGACCGCAGCGTCTGCACCATCTCGGTCTCGAAATTGAGCAGCGGGCTGCGCGCCGAATGCCGGCCGGACATGGAGTGCGTGAGGTAGGTGCTGCCGTGATAGCTCTCCATTTGCACCAGGATGCGGCGCTTCTCCTTCTTGCCGCGCAGCGCGTGGTAGAAATGGATGAGGCGCACGGCCGAGTCATTGGCAGTGGAGCCGCCGCAGGTGAAGAAGACGTGGTTGAGGTCGCCAGGCGCCACGCGGGCAATCTCTTTCGCGAGTTCGGCGGCGGGCAGGGAGCCGACATCGACGAAGGGGGTGAAGTAGGGCATGCGGCGCGCCTGCTCGGCCATGGCGTCCACGATGTCGTCGCGCCCATAGCCGAGGTTGACGCACCAGAGACCGGCCATGCCGTCCAGATAGGCGCGGCCCGCCGTGTCGTACACATGCACCCCGCGCGCACCGCTAACGATAAAGGAGCCGCGCTCCTTGAAGCTCGCGAAGTTCGTCCAAGGGTGCAGCAGATGCTGGCGGTCCGCTTCCCATGCCGCCTTCGCTGCCGCTTCCGAAATCGCGAATTCCGGGTTGCGGGAGTTGGAGAGACGGTCGATGGGCGGGGAGATCGTCATCTGTGCTCACTCGAAAATGGGAGCCTCGTCCGGCGACGAAGCGTTTCGAGGCAAATGTGATCTCTTTTTCCGAGGCCGCCAAGCCTTCTCGTCAGAGGCGGTTCAGCGGGATCTTCAGGTAGCGGTGGCCGTCATCCTCCGGCGGCGGCATTTCGCCCGCCCGCATGTTCACTTGCACCGAGGGTAGGATGAGCTTGGGCATGGAAAGCGTCCGGTCCCGCGCCTCGCGCAGCGCCACGAACGCCGCCTCGCTCACACCGTCATGCACGTGGACGTTGGCGTGGCGTTGTTCGGCGACCGTGCTTTCCCAGGCATAGGCGTCGCGGCCAGGGGCCTTGTAGTCGTGACAGAGGAAGAGCCGCGTCTCCTCCGGCAGGGCAAGGACGCGGCGGGCCGACCGGTAGAGGGTAGCCGCATCGCCACCTGGAAAATCGGCACGGGCGGTGCCGAAATCGGGCATGAACAGCGTGTCGCCCACGAAGGCGGCATCGCCCACCACATAGGTCATGCAGGCCGGCGTATGGCCCGGTGTGTGAAGGGCGATCGCCTCCAGCCCACCGATGGTGAAGCGGGTGCCGTCTTCGAAGAGATGGTCGAACTGGCTGCCGTCCCGCTGGAACTCCGTGCCGGCATTGAACACCTTGCCGAAAATCTCCTGAACCTCGCGAATATGGGCACCGATGCCGAGCCGGCCACCGAGATGATCCTTGAGGTAGGGGGCGGCCGAGAGATGGTCGGCATGGACATGGGTTTCGAGCACCCATTCCACCCTCAGCCCCTCGCGCCGCACAAAAGCGATGATCGCGTCGGCGCTGGCGGTTGCGGTGCGGCCGGCAGAGGCATCGAAGTCCAGCACGGAATCGAGGATGGCGCAGGCGGGTGAGGCGGGGTCGCGCAGCACATAGCTCGCGGTGTTCGTGGGTTCATCGAAGAAGGTGGTGACGACGGGGCGGGGCAGCGCCCCGGCGCGCGCCCGGGCGACGAGGGCTTGGGCTTCCTCCAGCGCCGCTTGCGCGGCGGACGCCTGGTCGTGGGACATCGAAGCCTCCTGCCGCCTGGCGGCAAATCGTTATATGAAATATAATATTGACTTTCATAAAATATATATTGAAAAAGAGCAAGCCAAGCGATCGGTGGAGGGCAGCGTGGGGCAAACGACGCAGGAGGAGGCGGGAGCGAGCCCGGTCGTGCCGCTTCTTCACGAACCGGCGCCTGATTTTCGCGCGCGCACTACCGCGGGCGAGCGCTCGCTCAGCGATTATCGCGGGCGCTGGCTGATCTTCTTCGCGCATCCAGCGGATTTCACCCCGGTCTGCACCAGCGAATTCATTGCCTTCGCGGAGGAGTATGCGCGCTTTCAGGAGATCGGCTGCGATCTCCTCGGCCTCTCCGTAGACAGCCTCTTCGCCCACATCGCCTGGCTCGACAGTATCGAGCGCAGTTTCGGCGTCCGCGTGCCCTTTCCGATCGTCGAAGACCCCTCGATGGCCATTGCCCGGGCCTATGGCATGCTGCATCCGGCCGCCGGTAGCAGCGCCACGGTCCGCGCCACCTTCGTCATCGACCCCGCGGGCATCATCCGCGCCATCACCTGGTATCCGATGTCCGTCGGCCGCAGCGTCGAGGAATTGCTGCGCTTGGTGCTCGCTCTGCAGACGAGCGATGCGCACGCCGTCTTCACCCCCGAAGGCTGGGAGCCGGGGGACCCCGTCTTGCGGCCCCCCGCGCTTGAATTGCCGGAAGCCTCCGCCCGCATCGGCGGTGGCGCCTGGTATTACCGCCTGGAGCAGGCCGGTGACTGAGGTAAGCCTCGCCGCACGTGCGACGGAAGTCGCCGAGTTGCTGAAACTGCTCGGTCATCCTCAGCGGCTGATGATCGCCTGTCTGCTCGCGGAAGGCCCCTTCGGCGTGAGCGAGATCGAGGCGCGCCTCGGTCTGCGTCAGCCCAGCCTGTCACAGCAGCTCGGCGTGCTGCGGGAGGCCGGCGTCATCGAAGGCCGGCGCGAGGCCAAGGCGGTGATCTATCATCTGGCCGAGCCGCGGATCGCCGCCCTCTTGCAAGCGCTGTGGCAGATCTTTTGTGCCGATACTGCGCGGCAAGACATGGCGTCGCCTGCGCGGCCCGCAGGGAGCGCCATGCCCTTCGCGGATGCGGGCGCCGCCGCCTTCGCGCGCCTGCGGCCGGTGGACGCGCGGGGGGAGGGCCCATGAACGGCGTGCTCTACCTGCAATCCCTTTGCGGCGGGTTGTTGATTGGTGCCGCGGCCGCTCTCTTTCTTCTGCTTGCGGGGCGCATCGCCGGGATCAGCGGCATCCTGGGTGGCCTGCTCGGGACGCCCGGTGCCGAAACCCGCACCAATCTCGCTTTCCTCCTTGGGCTGTTGCTGGGGCCGGTACTCTTTCTCGCCTTCGCCGGGCATTGGCCGCGCGTCACCATCACCGGAGGCCCCGCCACGCTGGTCGTGGCGGGGCTGCTCGTCGGCTTCGGCACGCGGCTCGGTTCCGGCTGCACCAGCGGCCATGGCGTCTGTGGCCTCGCGCGCCTCTCGCCCCGCTCCATCGCGGCGGTCGCCACCTTCATGGCGGCGGCCTTCGTCACCGTCTTCGTCACCCATCATCTGCTGCCGGGCGGTGCGCCATGAAGCCGTTCGCAGGCCTTCTCGCGGGTCTCGTCTTCGGGCTCGGCCTCGCCGTCTCGGGGATGATGGACCCGGCGCGCGTGATCGGCTTTCTCGACGTCGCCGGCGCCTGGGACCCGAGCCTCGCCTTCGTCCTCGCGGGGGCCGTGGCCGTCTCGACGCTGGGCGTCGTTCTCGCGCGGCGCCGCGCGGCCCCGCTCTGGGCTGCACGCTTCGCCTGGCCGACGGTCCGCCGCGTCAATGTGAAACTGCTGATGGGCGCGGCACTTTTCGGCGTCGGCTGGGGCCTTGCCGGCTTCTGCCCGGGGCCTGCCATCGCCTCTCTGCCGCTCGGCCTCTGGCGCGGCGCGCTCTTCGTCGCCGCCATGCTCGCCGGCATGGCGCTCTTTCGGGTCACGGTTGAAGCACGCCGCAATCCATGACGGCGTCAGGGGAGGAAGGCATGGCCTTCAAGAAACTCGACGACGACTACGCGATTTCTGCCCAGATCACCGAAGCCGAGGTAGCGGCTGCGGCACTCGAGGGGTATCGCATGGTGATCTGCAACCGTCCGGACGGTGAGGAGCCGGGGCAGGTCCCGGCGGCGGAGATTGCGGCGGCAGCGGCGCGCCACGGCATGGCCTTCCGCCACATTCCCGTGACGCCCGGAGGTATCACCCCCGATGCCGCACGGCGCATGGCCGAGGCGCTGGCTGAAGCCGAGGGCGCGGTGCTCGCCTATTGCCGCACGGGCAACCGCTCGGCGATGATTTGGCAAGCGGCGCAATCCGCGCGCCCGGCGCCCGCGCCGAAAACCGTGGCACCGAAGACTTACGACGTCGTCATCGTCGGTGGCGGCAGTGCCGGCATCGCGACGGCCGCGAGCCTGCTGAAGCGCCGCCGCTCCTTGAGCATCGCCGTCGTCGACCCCGCGTCGGATCATTTCTATCAGCCCGGCTGGACGCTGGTGGGTGCGGGCGTCTTCCGCCCCGAGGTGACGCGCCGGCCCATGGCGCAGGTCATGCCATCGGCCGTGACCTGGGTGCAGAAAGCGGCCACCGGCTTCTCGCCCGAGACGAACGAGGTGGTGCTGGAAGGCGGGGGGAGCCTGCGCTATCGCGTGCTCGTCGCGGCCCCCGGCCTCAAGCTCGATTGGGAGGCGATCCCCGGCCTTGCGCAGGCTCTGGGCCGCAATGCCGTCACCTCGAACTACCGCTTCGATCTGGCACCCTATACGCAGGAGATCCTGCGGAACTGGCGCGGCGGGCGTGCCATCTTTACCCAGCCGCCCATGCCCATCAAATGCGCGGGCGCGCCCCAGAAGGCGTTGTATCTTGCCTGCGACCAGTGGCGCCGATCCGGCTTGCTCGGTCAAAGCCAGGTCTCCTTCGAAAATGCCGGGGCCGTGCTCTTCGGCGTGCCGGCCTATGTCCCGGCCCTGATGTCCTATATCGCGCGCTACGGGGTCGATCTCACCTTCCAGTCGCGGCTGGTGGCGGTGAACGGCGCGGCCCGCGTCGCGACCTTCGAGCGCAAGGCCGCCGATGGCAGCGTGACGCAAGTCGAGAAGGAATTCGACATGCTGCACGCCGTGCCGCCGCAGACGGCGCCGGATTTCGTGCGGTCGAGCCCGCTCGCTGGCGCCAGCGGTTACGTCGATGTTGACCAGGAGACGCTGCGCCACACCCGCTATGCGAACGTCTTCGGCCTGGGGGATGGCTGCTCCACCTCCAACGCGAAGACCGCCGCGGCGGCCCGCGCCCAGGCACCCGTCGTCGCACTCAATGTGCTCGCGACCCTCGATGGTCGGCCGCTCGCCGCCGGATATGACGGCTACGGCTCCTGCCCCCTGACGGTCGAGCGCGGACGCATCGTGCTGGCCGAATTCGGCTATGGCGGCAAGGTGCAGCCGACTTTCCCGAAGTTCATTCTCGATGGCACGAAACCGTCGCGCCTCGCCTGGTTCCTCAAGGACCGTATCCTGCCCTGGGTCTATTGGCAGGGCATGCTGAAGGGACGGGAATGGCTGGTGGGGCCGCATCCGCTAGCCGGTCGCGGTTGAGGCGAGGGGGCGGGCCATGGATCTGCTTCACGGCGCATTGGCGATTGTCTGCGGCGGGCTGGTGGGTTTTACGCTCGGCCTCATCGGCGGCGGCGGCTCCATCATGGCGACGCCGCTGCTGCTTTACGTCGTCGGCCTGTCCCCGCATGTCGCGATCGGCACCGGCGCCCTCGCCGTCTCCGCCAATGCCTTTGGCAATTTCGGCGGCTATGCCCGCCAGGGCATTGTGCGCTGGCAATGTGCCATCCTGTTTTCGATCGTGGGTGTCCTCGGCGCCGCGGCCGGTTCGTTCCTCGGCAAGCAGGTGGATGGGAAGCAGCTGATCTTCCTCTTTGCCATCCTCATGATCGTCGTCGGCCTGCTGATGCTCCGCCGTCGCGAGCGGCCTTCGCCGAGCATGGGAGAGCAGACCGGCGGCCAGCTCTGCCGCTTGTGGCAGCCGGCGGCCCGCCATCAATGGCCGCTTCTCGGCACCGCGCTCGCCGTCGGCCTGCTCTCGGGCTTCTTCGGCATTGGTGGTGGATTTCTCATCGTCCCCGGCCTGCTGTTTGCCACCGGCATGCCGATGATCTGCGCCATCGGCTCCTCTCTTCTCGCGGTGGGGGCCTTTGGTCTGACGACGGCGATCAGCTATGGCGCCTCCGGCCTCGTGGACTGGACTGTCGCGCTGGAATACATCGCGGGCGGTGTGGTCGGCGGCATGATCGGCATGGCCCTGACCAAGACCCTGGCCGGCCGTAAATCCGCGCTCAACCGCATCTTCGCCGGATTCGTCTTCGTCGTCGCCGCCTACATGCTGTACCGCAACGCCGCCGCCCTGCACATCTGAGGCGGCTCAGGCCTCGGCCGGAGTGTCTTCGAGCGACAGACGCCAGGTTTCGCCCATCAGCGGCGTGCCGAATTTTTCGTGCAAGGCCGAGTCCGTCATGATGAAGCCGGCGCGCGCATAGATGCGGCGGGCCGATTCCAGTATGGTCTGGGTCCAGAGCGTGATCTCGCGATAGCCGGCGGCTCGCGCGAAATCGACGCAGGCGGTGACAAGCGCCCGGCCGATCCCCATGCCCTGCGCAAAGGGTTCGACATAGAGCAGGCGGAGGCGGGCCACATCGTCCCCCTCGTCCGTCAGCATGACGGAGCCGGCCATCTGGCTCTCGACCTCCGCGATCCAGCACTGCTCGCGCCCGGGCTTGAAGCCGCGCAGGAAATCCGTCGTTACCTCACCGGCTACGATCTCGATCTGCTCGTTCCAGCCGTAGGTCTCCCGGTAGAGCCGGGCCTGACGGGCGGCGATCATCCCCATGTCGCCCGCGCGGAAGCTGCGCAGCGTGAAGCCCTGCTTCTCCGTGGTGGGATCGAGGAGGTTCTGGGCGATGCAGAGAGAGGCGACCAGCTGGTCGCGCTCGGGTGGGCTGAGGCGCTGCAGAATGGCGTCCACCACCCTATTCTGCCGCGTGTCGAGTTCGGTGTAAGCGGCGTGGCCCGCCGCCGTCAGGGTGATCGGCCGCCGCCGCGCATCCTGTTCGCCGCGCTCGCGGGCGATCCAGCCGCGGGTCTCGAAGCGGCGCAGCACGCGGCTCACGAAGCCCGCATCCATCTTCAAGGTCAGTTGTAGATCGGAGGCGAGCGGACGGGTGCGCTGCGCGATTTCGTAGAGCAGGCGGGCTTCCGCGGCCGTCATTTCCATGCCGGCAAAGTGCGGGTCCAGTGCACCCACGAATTGCGTGAAGAAACGGCTGAAGCGGCGGAACTGGCTGATGGCGAGGGACATGCGCCAGGATGGTATCAAATAGTTGTCATCGTCAAGTAATTTCATGGGGCATAGAACCCGTCGAGGACGCAGAAGGGCACGACGGCGAGGCTGCAAAGCGCCGCGCAGGCGATCAGCAGGAAACCGCCATGTCGCAGCAGCGCTGCGTGCCGTGTCACGAACCCGCCGGGGCAGAAGAGGATGAGGGCGGGCAGCAGCGGCAGGGCATAGCGCCCGCAGGGGCCCACCACCCAAGCGCCGCCCACGGGCGTCCAGGTCAGGTATTGCGACATATAAATTGCGATCACGCTCCCCGCGAGGGCGAAAATCAGGAAGACGGCGTCGCGCGTGCGAAATCGTGCGGGCGGCGGCGCTTCGTGCAGGCGGTCGGTGGTCGCGGCGGCGACGAGCGTCGTGACCCAGAGCGCGTAGAGCCAAAGCGGCAGGCGCAGCGACAGGAAGCCGAGCACACCGATGGTCTGCATCGCCAGGGCGGGCGCGATGTGCAGGATGGAGTGCAGCGTGAGGGTGAGGATGCGGCTCGGTGCCGCGAAGAGGACGGTGAGCTGCGCCCGCGCATCCGGTGCGGTGAAGAGCGGATGCCCCGGCCCGGGCCACAGCGGGCCGGCCACGTAGGGCGGCAGCGGTGGCCAGGGCACGCTGATATGGCCCATGGCGTAGCCGGTCCACAGCAGCGCCGGCAAGGCCGCGAGGCCCGCGACCCCCGCCCGCAGGGCACAGGCGCGGCGGGCTTCCAGCGGCAGCACCGTGAGGGCGAGCAGCCCGGCATATGGCAGTTTCACCAGGGCGATGAGGCCGAGCAGCAGGGTCGCCACCAGCCAGGCCTGTGGCAGCGGCGGTGCGCCCGCCCCGCGCCACGGCGCTGCGCCGTCAGCCCGGGTGAGCAGCGCCATGGCCAGCACCGCTGTTGCGATCAGCAGCCCATCCTGATTGAGCGAGGCGGCAAGCGAAACTTCCATGGGCAGGGCAAGCGCGCAGAGCAGCAGCCCATGTCCGTTACGCGCGGTGCGCAAGGCGGCGAAGCCCAGCAGGGCGTAGACGAAGAGGTTGACCAGCCTACCACCCAGCATCGCGGCGGCGGGGCCGCCGTGCGCTTGCTCGACGATGCGCATGGCGAGGGCGGACGGCAGGTAGAAGACCGGCATGTAGAGGGCGAGCGGCGTGATTTCGACGAAACGTCGCATCCCCGCCCATTCGGCGTGGCGCGCCGCGGCCAAGCGTTGCGGCGTCACCCACTGGCCGGGCCCGGTGACCGCCATGGCGCCGAGCAGGCCGGGGTCGGCGGTGACGCCGGCGGCCGTCCGCAGGCTGCCATCCGCCAGCGGAACGATGTCGCGATAGCCCAGGATCTCGCCATGCGCCAGGCTCTCGGCGCGCAGGGTATGCGCTGCCTCGTCAGCCACCCCGCCTGCGGGCGTCGTGATGGCGAGGATGAGGCCGAGCGGCAGCACCAGACAGAGGAAGATGAGCAGGGAGAGCCGCCGCGCCGCTTTCAGAGCCCCCGCGTCGCGTGCCGCGGGGGAGCGCAGGCGCATCGGCGGCGCGACACTTGGTCTCCGCTCGGCCTGCCACTTCTCCAGAAGCTGTGGCGTGCTCATGCGGAAAGCTCCCGTGGCGTCGCGCGATGAGGCAGGGAAGCCGGGTCTCGTGGCACGAGGCGGCCATCCGCCGCCTCGAACAATGGCGCGCGCCACAGACCGAGGCAGGAGAGGCGGAAGGCGAGGGCGGTGCGCAGCACGCCGCATCCGTAGAGCAGGCTGCGGCGGAAATTGATGCTGGAGGCTTCGGGGAAGTAGCGCGTGGGGCAGGAGATTTCGCCAATGCGAAAGCCATGGCGCACCGCGAGCGTCAGCATCTCGTTATCGAAGACGAAATCATCCGAACAGAGCAGCAGCGGCAGTGTTTCCAGCACCGTGCGGCTCCAGGCGCGGTAGCCCGTATGATATTCGGACAGCCTTTGCCCCAGCAGAAGATTCTGGAAAGCGGTCAAGCCGCGATTGGCCCAGTATTTGTAGGCGGGCATCCCGCCGGCGCGCGCCTGGCCGCCCAGCATGCGCGAGCCCAGCGCGCCGTCGTAATGCCCGGAGGCGATCATTGACGCCATCGCGACCAGAAGGCGCGGAGAATACTGGTAGTCCGGGTGCAGCATGACGACGATGTCTGCCCCACGGGCCAGGGCTGCGGCGTAGCAGGTTTTCTGATTGGCGCCGTAGCCGCGGTTGCGCTCATGACGGATGGTGTGGAGCGCGAGATCGCGGGCGAGGGAGACGGTGCCGTCGAGACTGGCATCGTCGGTGAGGATGACGTCGTCCACGATGCCGCGGGGGATCTCCGCGATCGTCCGGGCCAGCGTGCGTTCCGCATTGTAGGCGGGCAGCACCACGGCGACGCGTTTGCCAAGAAGCATGGAACCTTCCATCGGTCAGAAGCGGCGCAGGCGCCTTGCGCGGCTCGCCGATCTATAATGTGGGAAAAATTCCCACGCAAGCCTCGTGGGACGCTTTCCCACGAGTGGCCTGCGTGTTACGCTTCGTGACCGAGATGAACCCGCACGCCCTCCCGCCCGAAGCGATCTTGAACGCCGCAGCCCATCTGCTGCGGCCGCTCGTGCGCCTGATGCTGCGCGCGGGCATCACCTTTCCCATTCTCGCCGACCGGTTGCGGGTGCTCTTCGTGGAGACCGCGGCGGAGAGCCTGCCCGACGAGCGCGCCCGCACGGACAGCCGCCTCAGCCTCGCCACCGGGATTCATCGCAAGGAGATCCGTCGGCTGCGCGAGGCAGCGGCCGGCGCCCCGGTACCGGCGCTCGCCGAGCCGCCGGCGGTGACGCTGAGCAGCGCCATCCTCGCGCGCTGGCTGGGCGACCTCGGTGAACTAGGGGGAGAGGGCGAGGCGCCGACACTGCCGCGCGTGGCGGCGGACGGTCCGTCCTTCGAATCCCTCGTCCGCTCCGTCACCAAGGACGTGCGGCCGCGGGCGGTGCTGGAAGATTGGCTGGCGCAGGGGATCGTTAGTCTGGAGACGGAGGATCGCGTGCGCCTCAATGCCGAAGCCTTCGTGCCGCGGCCGGGCGCGGAAGCCCAGCTCTTCTATTTCGGGCGCAACCTGCATGATCATCTGGCGGCTGCGGCGGCCAATGTGGTGGCGGCGGAGGCGGCGCCCTTTGCCGACCTCAGCCTGCATTACGACCGGCTGAGCCGGCCGGCGGCCGAGGCGCTGGAGGCCGCGGTGCGGGCGGGGGCCGCACGCCTGCTGCGGGACCTCAACCGGCGCGCCGCGGCCATCGCCACCGAGGACGATGCGCAAGGCGGGAAGGGCCAGACGCGCCGCGTGAACTTCGGCATCTATCTCTTTGTCGAGGACGAGACGCCGAAGGAGCCGGAGACATGAGGCGGATGCCGCGCCTGCGCCGCATCGCGCCCGTCGCGCGGCTGCTGCTGGCCGTGCCGCTGGCGGGCTGCCTTGCCGCGCCGGTGGACCGGCCAGCATCGGGCGTTGCCGGTGTCGTCACCTTGCCGGCCGCCTGGCTCCGCCATGGCGGCCCCGCCGGCACCTGCCAGGCAGCCCCCGACGGGCGGCCGCTGGAACTCGCCGAACGCGGGATCGGCGGCACCGGCCCCCTGCAGCCGAAAGCCCCGCCCGCACAGCCCGGCACGCCCGAGCCGACGGGTGTCGCCGCGATCATCACGGGCTTCGGCAGCGTGTGCCTCGCGGGTCTCGAAGTGGGTCTCGCGCCCGATCTCGCCGTGTCGGACGACGGTGCACCCGCCGCCGAAACGGCGCTCCGTGCGGGTCAGCGAGCGGCGCTCACGGTACGCTGGCAGGATGGGCGGCCCGTGACCCAGGCGATTGCGGTGCGCCATGAAGTGGTGGGGCCGATCGACAGCCTCGGCCCGAATGGGCGGCTGGTGGTCGCGGGACAGGCGGTGCAGCTGGTGGCCGGCGGTTGGGGCGAGGCGCCGCACCGGGTTGGCGCCTGGATCGCGGTGAGCGGGTTGCACGCACCGGATGGGCTGATCCTCGCGAGCCGCGTGGATGCGGCGCCGGCGGGGACGGTGCTGTTGCGCGGGCGGCTCAGTGGTGGCCCCGGCCACTGGCGCATGGGACAGCTCGCGCTCGACCTGCCAGGACCTGCGGATGCCCTGGCCGGCCCTCTCATTTTGCGTGGTCAACTCTATGGTGGCGTCCTACAGGTCACGACCTGGCAGCAGGACAGGCTAGAAGCCGATCCGGCCGGCTATTTCGGACCCTCGGTGCATCGCTATGCGATCCAGGCTCTGGTGACCGGGCAGGGTCATGGTCTGGCCGCCTACGACTTCAAGCTGCCGCTGCCGCGCAACCTTCCCCTGCCGCGCAGCGTCGTGCCGGCCATCGTGGGCTTCGAGCGCGTCGGGGATGCCGTGTCTACACCGTCCATGACGGATCAAGACGCCGGTGGCATGACTGCGGCGGGCGATCAACATGGACCAGGGGAAGGAGCGGGCCCGCCAGCCCGCGGTGGGATGGGCGGCCCGCGCGGCGGCCCCTGACAAGATAGTTGATCGAACATCACGTTGGTGTGATGGCGCAAGACACATAGCCCGCGGCGCGCAACCTCGTGACTGGAAAATGGCTCTTTGATAGCAACATGCCGTGCGTCCGAAGCCTTGGATGGCATCCACATCGCACGCGCGGAGACGGCCATGTCCCAGAATGTCAGCGAATTCATCTGGAAACGCCTCAACGAATGGGGATTGAAGCGGGTCTACGGCTACCCCGGGGATGGCGTCGGCGGTCTCGACATCGCGCTGGAGCGCGCGCAGGACCTCATGGAATACGTCCAGGTGCGCCACGAGGAGATGGCGGCGTTCATGGCCTCGGCCCATGCAAAGTTCACCGGCGGCGTCGGTCTTTGCTATGCAACGTCCGGCCCGGGCGCCATCCACCTCCTCAACGGCCTTTATGACGCGAAGATGGATCACGTGCCCGTGGTCGCCATCGTGGGCCAGCAGGCCCGCACCGCGATCGGCGCCAGCTATCAACAGGAAGTCGATCTCCAGAACCTTTTCAAGGATGTCGCCGCTGACTACACCGTGACCTGTACGGTGCCGGCGCAAATCCGCCACGCCATCGATCGGGCGGTGCGCATCGCCCATGCACGCCGCGTCGTCACCTGCGTCATCATTCCAAACGATCTACAGATGATGCCCTATCAAGATCCGCCGATGGCGCATGGCGCGACACATACCGGCGTCGGCTTCGCCGGGCCGGCAAAGCTGCCTGATGACGCATCACTGCGCCAGGCGGCCGAGGTTCTCAATGCCGGCAAGAAGGTCGCGATACTGGTGGGTGCAGGCGCCTTGCAGGCAGCCGATGAAGTGATCGCGGTGGCCGACAAGCTACAGGCCGGCTGCGCCAAGGCGCTGCTCGGCAAGGCGGCCCTACCCGACGAACTGCCCTGGGTGACCGGCTCGATCGGCTTGCTCGGCACCAAGCCTTCCTGGGACATGATGAAGCAGTGCGATACCTTCTTCGTCATCGGCTCCTCCTTCCCCTATAGTGAATTTCTGCCCAAGCCTGGAACGGCCCGCGGCGTGCAGATCGATCTCGACCCGGGCGCCATCAGCCTGCGCTATCCCATGGAATTCGGCATGGTGGGTGACAGCGCGACGACGCTGCGCGCCCTTCTGCCCCTGCTCGAGCAGAAGACGGACACAAGCTGGCGTCGAAAGATCGAAGGTGAGGTGCAGGACTGGTGGAAGCTGCTCGAGAAGCGCGCCATGGTCTCGGCCGAACCGCTCAATCCTCAGCGCGTCTTCTGGGAGCTTTCGCCGCGGCTACCCGAGCGCGCGATTCTGACGGCCGACAGCGGCTCGGTCGCCAATTGGTACGCCCGTGATCTGAAGATCCGGCGCGGCATGATGGCCTCGCTGTCAGGCGGGCTCGCATCTCTCGGCGCGGGAACACCTTACGCTGTTGCCGCGAAGATGGCCTATCCGGATCGAACAGTCATCGCCTGCATGGGCGATGGTGCGATGCAGATGAACGGCATCAACGTGATGATCACCATCTCCAAATATTGGAAGCAGTGGTCGAACCCCCGGCTCATCGTGCTCGTGCTGAACAACCGGGATCTCAACCAGGTCACCTGGGAAGAGCGGGTTCAGGCAGGATCGGGGAAAACGGAGAGCACGCAAAGCATTCCGGATTTTCCCTATCACAAATACGCCGAGCTGGTCGGGCTCAAGGGTATCTTCGTCGACAATCCAGATCGCGTCGGCGCGGCCTGGGACGAGGCGCTGTCTGCGGACTGCCCCGTCATCCTCGAAGCCTATACTGATCCGAACGTGCCGCCGCTTCCGCCGCACATCACGATGAAGGATGCGCGCAACTTCATGACCTCTCTGTTCAGCGAACCGGAGCGGGAAAGCGTCATCGTCAACAGCGCGAAAGAACTGATCGCGGGGGTGATGCCGGGTCACCGGAGCTGATCCGATGGCGAAGGAATGCATGATCACGGGGCTGACGGCCCGTGCCTTCACGGTGCCGACGGACCAGCCCGAGGCAGACGGCACCTTTTCCTGGACCTCGACGACCATCATCGTGGTGGAAGTCTCCGCCGCCGGTCACACCGGGCTCGGCTATACCTACGCCGAGTCCGCGGCCGCCACCCTCATCAACGGCAAGCTCGGCCCCCTCGTTACCCATGCGGATGCAATGGATGTCCGCAGCATCTGGATCAAGCTGCGGGGGGCGGTCCGCAACATCGGCCGCTCCGGGATCGCCGCCTGCGCTATTGCCGCAATCGACACCGCGCTTTGGGATCTCAAGGCACGCATACTCGGCCTGCCGCTCGCGAGCCTTCTCGGCCGCGCGCGGGACCGGGTCGAAATCTACGGCAGCGGCGGCTTCACCTCCTATGACGACGCCACCCTGCGCGACCAGCTGGCCGGCTGGGTCGAGCAGGACGGCTGTCGTGCGGTCAAGATGAAGATCGGTTCGGATCCGGCGCGCGATCCGGCCCGGGTCGCGGTTGCGCGGCGCGCCATCGGGGACGGGACGAAGCTGCTCGTCGATGCAAACGGCGCCTTCACGCCGCGGGATGCTTTGCATTACACGCACCTCTTCGCCGACTGCGCCGACATCCGCTGGATGGAAGAACCCGTCTCTTCGGATGATCTGGCCGGGCTCGGCGCCGTGCGCGCCGCGGCCCCGCCACAGGTCGAGATCGCGGCGGGCGAATACGTCTACAACGAAGACGACGCGCGGGCGATGCTCGCGGCGCATGCGACGGACGTGCAGCAGGCGGACATCACCCGCTGCGAGGGCATCACCGGCTTTCTCGACATTGCGGCGATGACTGCCGCTCATCATCGCGACCTGTCGGGGCATTGTGCGCCGGCACTGCACCTGCACGCCGCCTGCGCCGTGGAACGGTTTCGCCACCTCGAATGGTTCCATGACCACGTGCGGATCGAACACATGCTGTTTGACGGCGCGCCCGTGCCGAAAGACGGCTTCATCGCGCCTGACATGACCCGGCCCGGACACGGGCTGGCGCTGAAGCGCTCGGTCGCCGAACGCTACGCCGCCTGAGGAGACGTCCATGAGTGTTGAAAGACCAACCGGCGAGGTTGCGGTCGCGCTCGCGCTGCTCGGCGGCGCCACCGTTCTCGGCGGCCTTGCCCTCGCCATGGGGAAGGCACCGGCTGACCCGGAGGCGAATGTTTCCCGCCGCGCGCTTGCCCTCGTCAAACCTGCCGCCATGCCCCCCGTCGACCGCAAGACCGTCGTGCGCTCGGCCCAGCGGCTCAACCGGGCGGCGGGTACCCTCGCGCTCTCCGTCCTCGCCGACAGCGCCATCGAGCATTATCGCGGCTCCTTTCATAACAAAGCCATGGTCACGCCGCTCATCACATCGGCGCTGTCGATCGCGGTGAGCGTGCATGGTCATCAGGACAAGGGGCGTGGCGCGCATATCCTGCGCGATGTGGTCTATGCGGCGGCCGGCCTCACCGGCCTCGTGGGGACGGGCTTTCACCTCTACAACGTCGCGAAGAAGCCCGGCGGCATCACCTGGCAAAATCTCTTCTATCAGGCGCCGATCGGCGCGCCCGCCGCGCTGACGCTGTCCGGCCTTCTCGGCTTCCTGTCTGAGCGCCTGCGCAACAACGCAACCGATGATGATCCTACGATCCTGGGCCTGCCCGCGGGCCGGGTGCTGGGCGCGATGACCAGTCTCGGTCTTCTTGGCACGGTGGGCGAGGCCGGTCTTCTGCATTTCCGCGGCGCCTATCACAACCCCTTCATGTATCTGCCCGTTACGGCGCCGCCCGCGGCGGCCGCGATGCTCGCGGCGAGCGCCGCCGGGAAGGCGGGTCGGAAGCGGCCGCTGACGCGCTGGTGGCTGCGCTTCACGGCGCTGCTCGGCTTTCTCGGCTGTGGCTTCCATGCGGTGGGCGTCGGCCGCAACATGGGTGGATGGCGCAACTGGCGTCAGACCGTCCTCAACGGTCCGCCCCTCCCGGCGCCGCCCAGCTTCGCCGGGCTCGCACTCGCGGGTCTCGCAGCCCTCGGCCTGATGGAGGATACGCACGATGCCTGAACGCGATCTCTTTCCCGGCTATGACGTCATGGCGAAGCGCCTGTCGCCGTCCTGGAACGACAAGACGCGCGAGGTGATCAATCACCGGCTTGCCGTGCCGCGGGAGCCGCGCTTCCTCGCGCCGGAGCTTTTCGCCATTCTAGAGGCGACGGTGGACCGTCTGGTGCCGCAGCCGAAGCACCGGCCGCCCGTGCCGATTGCGGCCTATATCGACCAAAAGCTCTTCGAGAAGAAGATCGACGGCTACCGTCTGGCGCAGATGCCGGAACAGGGGGAATGCTATCGCCGCGGCCTCGCGGGCTTGGAGGAGACGGCGCAGGCGCGCCATGGCCGCGCCTTCGTGGCGCTGGACGCAGGCGAGCAGGATCAGATCCTCACCGCCTGCCAGCGCGGCGCGCTCTGCGGCGGCGCCTGGGGCGACATGTCCTCCGCCGCGTTCTTCGCCCACCGTCTTCTGGTCGATGCCACGACCTTCTACTACGCGCACCCCGCAGCCTGGTCCGAGATCGGCTTCGGCGGGCCCGCGAGCCCGCGAGGCTACGTGCGCATGGGCGCCAACCGGCGTGACCCCTGGGAGGCGGCTGAAGCCGATCCCGGGCGCGAGGAATGGGCGCGGTGGGAGAATGCCCATGTCGGTTGATGCGCTGTCCGAACCTCGGGCGACGCAGGGCCGCGCCCCGAATGTGTTCAAGCCAGGCGCCTGGGTGCCCATGCGCCAATACGCCGAGACGGAGGAGGTCGATTTCGTCGTGGTCGGGACGGGCGCGGGGGGAGGACCGCTCATCGCCCGCCTAGCCGAACAGGGCTTCACCGTCGTGGGCTTCGATGCCGGCCCCTATTTCCGCCCGCTCGAGGAGTTCGCCTCCGACGAAGTGACGCAGGATCAGCTCTATTGGACAGATCAGCGGATCGTGGACGGCGCCAATCCGCTGCGCATGGGCGGCAACAACAGCGGCAAGGCGGTGGGCGGCAGCACCGTCCATTTCGCCATGGTCTCGCTGCGCTTTCGCCCTGAGTGGTTCAAGGCGCGAACCAAGCTCGGCTACGGCGTGGATTGGCCGCTCGACTGGCAGGAGATGTGGCCCTACTACGATGCGGCAGAGCGGGCACTCGCGATTTCGGGCCCCGTCCGCTACCCCTGGGGGCCGAAGCGCCCTCGCTATCCGTATCGCGCGCATGAGCTGAACGCGGCGGCGGAAGTTCTGGCCCGCGGCGCAGAGGCGCAGGGCTATGCCTGGTCACCCACGCCACTCGCCACCGTCTCCGCCCCGCGGGGGGATTCGCCGCCCTGTGTCTATCGTGGCTTCTGTCGTTTCGGCTGCTCCACCAATGCGAAGCAGAGCCAGCTTGTCACCTTCATTCCCCGCGGCATCAAGGCAGGGGCGGAAATTCGCGATCTGGCCATGGTGGGGAAGATCGAGATGGGACCGGACGGCCGCGCGCGCGGCGTGCATTATCATCGCCAGGGGCAATGGCATTTCCAGCGGGCGAAGAACGTCGTGGTTGCAGGCTATGCGATCGAGACGCCGCGTCTGCTGCTCAATTCGGCGACGGACTGCTTTCCCGAGGGGTTGGCCAATTCCTCCGGTCTCGTCGGCCGCAATCTCATGACCCAGTCGAACCAGGCGGTTTTCGGCACGGTGCCGGAGCAGGTGCGCTGGTACAAGGGGCCACCGTCTCTCGCAATCACCGAGCACTGGAACTATGAGGATCGGAAGGACTTTTTCGGCGGCTACGCCTGGATGTCCCAAGGGCCGCTGCCGATCGAATGGGCCTCCGTCCTCACCGGCTCCCTCGGCCTATGGGGCCAGCCGCTGCGCGACGCCATGCAGCGCTACAACCATGCCGTCGGGGTCAAGATGGTGGGCGAGATGCTGCCGGACGAGCGTAACCGGGTGACGCTTGCGGAAGAGACCGATCAATATGGCCTCCGCATCCCGCGCATCACCTATAGCTGGGGGGAGAACGACCGTGCTCTGATCCAACACGCCCTGGGCCAGATGGAGCAGAGCATGCAGCTTGCCGGGGTGCAGCAGACCTTCCGTCAGGAGAATGACACAAACCATCTTGCGGGCACCGCCCGGATGGGTGCCAGCCGCGAGACGAGCGTGGTCGACGCCGATTGCCGAAGCTGGGATGTCCCAAATCTCTGGATTTGCGATGGCTCCGTCTTCCCGACGGTGGGCGGCGTCAACCCGTCCCTCACCATCACGGCGCTGTCGCTGCGGACCGCCGACCGCATCCAGGCCTTGGCGCGCCGGGGTGAGTTGTAGAAGAGAGAGACCCCCGGCTGACCGGGCA
Source organism: Acidisoma sp. 7E03 (assembly GCF_054665075.1). Lineage (NCBI taxonomy): Bacteria > Pseudomonadati > Pseudomonadota > Alphaproteobacteria > Acetobacterales > Acidocellaceae > Acidisoma > Acidisoma sp. 7E03. The sequence goes on along the minus strand of NZ_BAAFHE010000003.1, from coordinate 61,227 downwards.
TCTCTCGATCTCCTTCAGGCGAACATCGCTTCCGCGATGTAATGGCCTTCCTGCGGCGCCGGCGGCACGAAGAAGATGCCGGAACCGATGTGGGAGATGTATTCGTTCAACGCATCCGCTGCTCCCAGCTTCGTCTGCAGCTGGATGAAATGCGCCGGGTCCTTCTGGTAGGAGATGAAGAGCAGCCCGGCGTCGAGCTGGCCGTACTGGTTCAGCCCGTCCGTGTAGTTGTAGGAGCGCCGCAGGATCCGAACGCCCTGGTTGCCTTCGTGCGACGCGAGCCGGATATGCGCGGTCAATGGAATGGCGTAGGTGCCATCCGCGGTCTTCTTGTCGAAATCCGGCGCATCGAATTCCTGCGTTCCGCTGAGCGGGGCGCCGGAGAGCTTGTGCCGTCCGAAGACGTTGTTCTGGTCGCTGATCCGGTCCGTATCCCAGTTCTCGATCCGCATCTGGATCTTGCGCGCCACCTGATAGCTGCCGCCGCGCTGCCAGGCCGGGCCGTCTTTCACCCAGACGAATTCGTCGAACTCGGCGTCGGTGCGCAGATTGCGCGTGCCGTCCTTGAAGCCCAGCAGGTTGCGTGGCGTAGACTGGCCACGGCCTGCGGAGGCCCGGCCGAAGCCCATCACCGTCCAGCGCGTGGAGGCAGCGCCGGTGCTCTTGGCGAGGCGTGCGAGATCCCGCACCGCATGATAGGCCACCTGCGGATCGTCGGCACAGGCCTGCAGCGACAAATCCCCGCCCGTTAGTGCAGGGTCGAGGGAGTCGCTCGGCAGCTCGGGAAGATCGCGCAACAGCGCCGGCCGTTGATGGGCCAAGCCGAAGCTGTCCGAGAAGATGCGCGGGCCAAGGCCCACGGTGACGGTCAGCGAAGCGGGGCCGAGGTTCATTGCTTCGCCCGTGTCGATGCCAACGGCATTGGGCTCGCGCGGCTCCACCTGGCCGATGGTGCCGCCCTTCATCATCTGCGCGATGGCGGAGGACCAGAGCGCGAGCAGCACCTGCAGGTCCTGCGGCTTCTTCGTCGTCAGATCGAAGGTCATGTACATGACGTAGCGCTGCGGCGGGGTGCTGATCCCCGCCTGCGGGCCGCTGCCGTAGAAGGGATGCGTCATCGACAGGTCGATGACGTCCTCGCTCATCGGCTCGGTGCCGGCAGCGGCGGGGAGGGCGCCCCCCACCGCGCCGACGGCACCCAGCGCCGCGCCGAACAGCATGCCGCGGCGCGAGAAGGGGCAGCCGCCACCCTGGTTCTTGCGGTCGACCATGCTCAGTTGCTCGCGGCCCCTGCGGTTGCGACCTTGGCCGCGATCTTGGACAGCGGCTCCTGCAGCTGCTGGATGGCGCGGCTCAGCTTCGCACCGTCCGCCTGCTTGATGTCGGTCGTGTAGACAAGGTAGCCGCCCGGCACCTTCGCGTCGCGATAGGTATCGAGGATGGCGTTCACCTTGGCGAATTCAGCCTGTACCCGCGCGGTCAGGTCCGGGTCGATCTTCTTCATGCCGGGTTCGAGATAGGCGAAGGCCTGCTGGGCGCCTTCCACATTGCCCGCGAAATCCACCAGGTCGTAATGGCTGAAGGCTTCTTCCTCGCCGCTGATCTTGGTGGACTGCACCTCTTCCAGCAGATCGGCCGCGCCGTTGGCGAGGTCTTCCGGCTTGTAGCTGAGGCCGCGCACCAGCTTCGCGAGCAGTTCGACGTTCTTCTGCAGCTCAGCCGCCGTCGCCTTGGTCTGGTCGGTGATCTTGCCGTCCTGGAACAGATCGCGCTCCAGCAGGTGGAAGCCGTGCCAGCCCACCTTCGGGTCGAGGTTGGAGGCGCGCATGTCGATCAGATAGTCGAGGTTGCCGGCATTGTCCGTCGCCTTGAAGCCGGGAAGGATGAAGCCGTCGACGTCGGATTCGATGCGCTCGTAGAAGGGCCGCGCTACGGGATATTCGGCGCGCGCCTTCTCCAGATTGCCCGCGTCGATGTCGGCCTTCAGCGTGCCGACCGCCGTCACCATCGCGTCGGCAATGCCGTTCACATACTCCGCATACTCCTGGGCGCCCTGCTGCAGCAGCTGGGCGGCGGTGCCAGTGGCCTGCGCCGCCGCCTGGCCGGTGACGGTGAAGGTGGTGAGCTCCTTCGAGGCGCCAGGGCAGTACAGCTGGTAGCGGCCACCGCCGAGGGTGAGGGTGAGGGAGACGGCGGGCAGGCCCGGTGCGAGATTCTCCTTCTCTCCGAGGATGCGGTTGTCGTTCTGAATCTCCACCTCGGTGATGCCGGTCGCGGTCTTGTTCGTCACCGTGAAGGTGATGGGTCCGGCCTTGGCGCTGTCATGGTCCAGCGTGCAGGTGCCGCCATTGTCGCCGGTCAGGGTGATGGCGACCTGGGAGGCGCCGTCCTTCACCGGGGCCACGGATTGCGCGCGAGCGACCGGGGAGAGCGCGGTGGTGGCGGCCAGTGCCAAGCCGAGGCCGAGGGCGGCGAGGGCAGGGCGGGCCAGGTTATTCAGCGGCATACGGCGATTCCTTCGTGGAGCTGCGTCGGTCAGACAGGCGGGGGGCGTGGGCGGGCCGGATGGCCGCCAGGAAAAGGGTGAGAAGGCCGGCGAGAGCGAGGAGAACGGGCAGTTGGACGGCCCAGAAGCGGCGTTCGCCGCGCGCCCGCGGCAGGGCCTGGAGGGCGGCGGCGGCCTCGGCGGCATAGGCGGGAGAGACGGCCCAGCTCGCCTTCGCCGCGGCATCGCCGCGCAGGCTCACGATGCGGGGGCTCGCGAGGCCGCTGCCGGATAGCGCGAGAATGGTGGTGGTGCTTTGCCGCGCATCCTGCAGAACGCCGTCGGCCACCCAGACATGGGTCGAGGTCTGCTGCGTCCAGCGCGCCTGGTAGGGGCCAGGATGCTGCGCAGCGTTCAGCCCCATGGGAATGCGGCCGGCCAATTGCACCACCGCATCGAGGGTGAGGGTGGCGGGCGCCTCGGCGGGTGTCGTCGTCGCATCGAGATGCCAGGCGCGGCCGGCCACGCCGTCATGGGTTTCGGTCACTGCGCGGGCGGCAGGCAGGGGCAGGCTCTGCTTGCGGCCATCGGCCTGCGTCACGAGCAGCGTGCCGGCGCGGCCTTGCTCGGCGGCGGCGAACTGCGCCGTGCCACCCTGGGCGAGGGGGGCGGCTTGCGGCAGGGCCGGCTGCGGCACCGGATAGAGCCCGGCGAGAAGGGCTGCGGCCAGGATCAGCCCGGCGCCGATGGCAAGGCGCAGGCGGCGGGCACCCCGGGCTGAGGGGCGGTGCTTCTGCGGCCAATAGACGTAGAGCGAGACCGGGATGAGATAGGCGAACCAGCCCAGCAGTTCGACCAGACGCGGGTCGGTGGGCATGCCCAGCACGCCGGTGATCAGGGCCGATTGCACGGTGCCCGGTGCCACCAGCCAGGAGAGGTTGACCGTCATCTGCTGGCCGGCATTGAGCCATCCGGCCTCATGCGCCGTGCGCAGCGCGGAGATCACGAGTCCCGCGGCCACCAGGATGAGGAAGGCACCGGTGACGCGGAAGAAGCGGGAGAGGTTGATCTTCACCCCGCCGAGATAGATGCCCCAACCGATGAGGATGGCGAGCAGGATGCCGAGCACCGCGCCGCTGGCAGCGAGGGCGGCGGATTGCGCGGCAGAGAAGGTGGCGAGCAGGAAGACCGCGGTCTCGAACCCCTCTTTCAGCACGGCGAGGAAGGCCATGGCGGCCAGGGCGAAGGCCCCGCGATGGCTCAGCGCCTCCGCGGCTTGCGCTTCCAGCTCGCGCTTCATGTTGCGGGCGTGGGTGTTCATCCAGGCGATCATGCCGGTGACGAAGAAGATGGCGATGCCGCCGATGACGGTTTCCATCCCCTCCTGCGCCGCCTGGGGCAGGGCCTGCTCGACGAGGTCGAGCCCGATGCCGACGGCGAGGGACAGCACCATGGCGAGGCCGACACCCCACCACATGGCGGCCAGGCTGCGCCCGTTGTTGCGCAGGAAGGCGGCGATGATGCCGACGATGAGGGCGGCTTCGAGGCCCTCCCGCAACCCGATGACGAAGGTAGCCAGCATGTCGTGTCACGGCGGCAAGGCCGCCTCTCCAGAGGGGATGCCGGTTGCTTATCCGGGCTGAGTTGCAATTGCAAGTTAGTCGCGATTGCGATCCTGCGACATCGCGCGCTCGCCGCAGCATGGCCCCCCTGTGGGAGGAGCGGAGCTAGTCACTTGCATAATGAAAGTATCAGGCGTAGGCCAGGGGAGGCTTTCAAGATGAAAGTAACGTCATGCGCCACAAGAGCCTCGCCGCCGCCTCCTGCCCGATCGCCCGCAGCCTGGAGCATGTCGGCGAGTGGTGGAGCATCCTGATCCTGCGCGACGCCCTTCAGGGCCTCACGCGGTTCGATCAGTTCGAAAAGAGCCTGGGCATCGCGCCGAACATGCTCACCCGCCGGCTCACCGGCCTGGTGGAAAGCGGCCTGCTGGAGCGACGGCGCTACCAGGAGCGGCCGGCGCGCTACGAATACGTGCCGACCGAGGCGGGGCGGGATTTCCAGCCCGTGCTCTGGGCGCTGCTCGCCTGGGGCAACCGCCACCTTGCCCCCGAAGGCGCGAGCGTGGTGGTGACGGAGGCCGCGACCGGCCGCACCGTGGAGCCCGTGCTGGTGGACCGGGCAACGGGCAGCGCTCTCGCGGGACCCGTCTATCGCTCGGCACCCGGGCCTGCCGCCGGTGAGCAGATCCGCCGACGCTACGCGGCGGTGAGGGGAGAAGTGGCATGAGCGGCACCCCCGCCGTTCGGGTGGGCGGTCTCGCACCCGATCAGACCGTTCGCGAGCCACGCCACCGGCTGCGGCCGCGCGCCGTCGTCTTCGGCCTTCTGGGCCTCGCGGCGCTTGCCGGTGGCGCTTGGTATGGCAACAACTGGTGGCATGTCGGCCGCTTCGTGATGTCGACTAACGACGCCTATGTCGGCGGCGACGTGACACCGATCTCCCCGCACGTCTCGGGCTTCGTCTCGGCCGTCCTCGTGCAGGACAATCAGTTCGTCCATGCCGGCCAGCCGCTGCTGCGCATCGATTCCGCGGATTTCACGGCGGCGCTGGACCATGCCCGCGCCGTCCTCGCCGAGCGCGAAGCCGCGGTCGCGACGCTCGTCGCCCAGCAGCGCCTGCAAGGCTCAGTGCTGGCCGAAGCCGGTGCGGATCTCGCCGCTTCTCGCGCCGAGGCGGTCTTCGCCGTGGCCGATGCCAAGCGCTATCGCACGCTCGCCCAGACCGACGCAGGATCGCGGCAGGATTCCGAGCGTGCCCTCGCCGCCGTGCAGACGGCGCAGGCGCGTGTCGCAGCCGCGGAGGCGAAACAGACGGCGGCGATGCAGCAGCTCGCCCTGATCGGCACGCAGATCACGACGGCCCAAGCAACCGTGCGCCAGGCAGAGGCCGATCTCCGCACGGCGCAGCTCAACCTGGGCTATACGGAGATCGACGCGCCGGTGGACGGCTATGTCGGGAACCGCTCGGCGCAGAGAGGCGCCTATGTCACGGCCGGTACCAACCTGCTCTCCGTCGTGCCCGCCGATGGCCTCTGGGTGGATGCGAATTTCAAGGAAAATGATCTCGCCCGCATGCAGCCGGGCGAGCCCGCGCGGATCGTGGCGGACGTGCTGCCCGGCCGCGTCTTCCACGGCCATGTCGGCAGCCTGGCGCCCGCGACGGGCGCCGTCTTCAGCGTCATTCCGCCGCAGAACGCCACCGGCAATTTCACCAAGATCGTGCAGCGCGTGCCCGTCCGCATCTTGCTGGACCCAGCCGATGCGCGGCTCGGTCTGCTGCGCGCGGGCCTCTCCGTCACCGCCTCCGTCGATACGCGGGGCGTACGCGGCCCCGCGTCATGAGCGCCGCCGGACCTGCGCCTGGCGTGAGGGGCATCGTCCCTTTCGCGATCATGTGCGTCGGCATGTTCATCGCGCTGCTTGATATTCAGATCGTCGCCTCATCGCTGCAGGACATCGGCGGTGGCCTGTCGGCGGCGCAGGATCAGATCGCCTGGGTGCAGACGGCCTATCTGATTGCCGAGATCATCATGATCCCGCTCTCGGGCTGGCTCACCCGCGTCTTTTCCACGCGCTGGCTCTTCACCGCCTCCGCCCTCGGCTTCACCCTGGCCTCGATGCTCTGCGGCCTGTCCTGGAACATCGGCAGCATGATCGTCTTCCGCGCGCTGCAGGGGCTGCTCGGCGCCTCGATGATCCCGACGGTCTTCACCTCGTCTTTCCATTATTTTCAGGGACCGCGGCGGGTCTATGCGGCGGCCGTGGTTGGCACCATTGCCTCCGTGGCGCCGACGCTCGGCCCCGTTATCGGCGGCTGGATCACCGATGCGCTGAACTGGCACTGGCTCTTTTACGTTAACCTCGTGCCGGGCCTGCTGGTGGCGGCAGGCGTCGCACTCCTCGTCGACATCGACCGCGCGGATCTGCGCCTGCTGCGGGACGCCGATTATCCCGGCATCGTGTTGATGGCGGTCTTTCTCGGCACGCTCGAATATGTGCTGGAGGAGGGAACGCGATGGAACTGGTTCGGCGACGAGACCATACGAACCTGCGCCGCCATTTCCGGCGTGAGTGGCCTACTCTTCGTCGCGCGCAGCTTGACTTATGTGCATCCCGTCGTGGATCTGCGGGCGCTGACGAACCGGAACTTCCTGCTCGGCTGCATCCTGTCCTTCACCACCGGCATCGGCATTTTCGCGACGATCTACCTGACGCCGCTCTTCCTCGGCTACGTGCGCGGCTTTTCCGCTTGGCAGACGGGGCTCGCGGTGTTTTCCACAGGCGTCGGCTCCCTCGCGGGCGTGCCGGTCTATATCTTCCTCGCGAAAAGGATCGACGGGCGCTGGCTGATGATGGCGGGGCTCGCCTGCTTCGGCCTTTCCATGTGGAGCTTCAGCCTCATCACCAGCGAATGGGGGGCGGACCAACTGTTGGTGCCGCAGCTCATTCGCGGCTTTCCGCAGGTCTTCGCGGTCGCCCCCGCTGTGACGCTGGGCCTGGGCAGCCTACCGCCCGAGCGGCTGAAATATGCGAGCGGGCTCTTCAACATGATGCGCAACCTCGGCGGCGCAGTTGGCATCGCGATCTGTGGGGCGATCCTGAACAGCCGCACCAACGCCCATTTCCTCGATATCGCCTCGACATTGACCCCGGCGAACGTGCCGATGGAGACGATGCTTCAAGGGTTGACGCGGCATTTCACCGAAACGCTCGGCTCACCCGTCGCGGGCCACGCCGCCGCTTTGCAAAGGCTGCACGACATCACCTACGCACAAGCCTCCACAATGGCCTATGCGGATGCTTTTCTTGCGATCATGGCGGCTTTTGCGATCGCAACGCCACTGGTCTTCTTCATGCGTCGCGTGGCACCGGCTACGAAGCCGCCCGCCGATGCACACTGACCGGCGGGCCTACTCCGAATAATCGAGTGCGCCGACGAGGCGGGGCTCGCCCTCCCGGGTGCGATCGAGATCAAAGCTCACGACGGTGAGGATGCGATGCGCTTCCTCATAGTCTTCTTCCGTCTTGCTCGGCTGTTTGAAGCGGAAGCTGCGGCCGTCATCCAGAAGGCCCAGCAACTCGCTGTTCTCCTGTTTGCTGATGGTGAATTTCTCACCCGCCTTCGGCTTCTCTTCGGCGGCGACATCGATATGGGCAGTGGGCATGCTCGGCTCTCCGATGAATTGTCCGCAGAGAGAAGGTGGGCCGGACGGGACAGCCGTTGCAGAGCCCTCGCGGGATTGTCAGCCTGGCACCACGCGCCCTTCATGAAGCGTGATCACTCGGTCGAGCGCACGCAATGCCTGGCCTCGATGACTGATCAGCAGCGTCGTCCGCCCCTGCATCAGCCTGCTGATGGCGTCCGCCACCAGATGTTCGGAGGCGGCGTCCAGCCCCTCGGTGGGTTCGTCCAGGATGAGGATGGGGGCGTTTTTGAGGAAGGCGCGGGCGATGGCGATGCGCCGTGCCTGGCCGCCGGAGAGACGCGTGCCCATTTCGCCCACCATGGTGCCCAACCCCTCCGGCATGGCGCGGACTTCATCCAGAATGCCGGCGTCGCGCAGAGCCTCCTCCATCTCGGCGTCGGTCGCGTCTGGGCGCGCGATGCGAAGGTTCTCCCGAATGCTGGTGTTGAAAAGATGCGTCTGCTGCGCAACGGTCGCGCAGGCGGCGCGCAGGCTTTCGCCGAAGAGAGCATTGATGGGCACGCCCCCGAGCAGGATGCGGCCTTCCTGACACTCCCAGAAGCGCAGAAGAAGATTGGCAAGACTCGTTTTGCCGGAACCGCTGGGCCCGATCACGCCAAGCGCGCCACCCGACGGGATGTGGAAGCTCACATGGCGGAGAGCCCAGGCATCCGCCGCCTCATACCGCAGGGAGACATCCTGAAAGGTGATGTCGAAGCTTGGCGGAAGGGCAAGGGGTGAGGCCGGCTCCTGCACGGCGGGCTGCGTATCGACGATCGCGAAGATGCGGCGCGCCGCCGCGAGGGTCTGACCCAGCGCGCGATAGGCGCCGGGTAGGGCGCTGACCGACTCGAAGCTCGCCAGCACCAGCAGCGCGATCATCGCGAGATCGGGGCCGGGGAGGGACCGCGCATGGACCAGCGGCACCGCGATGAGGAGCGCCGCAACCATCGTCCCCTGAACGAGCAGAAGCGTGGCGCCACCGGCCGCGGCTTCCACCCGCGTCTCTTGCCGCTGCAGGCCGGACAGCGTGGCGTATCCCGCCTCATGCCGCGCCGTCTGGCGTGCCAGCGCGCCGAAGACCTGCAACTCCTCGAAGCCGCGGACGGTATCGGCGATGTCCGCGCGCAGGCTGCCGCGCAGGGCGACGGCGGCGGCACCGGGGCGGCGCCCGGCACGAAAGGCGAGGATGGGCAGGCCAAGCCCCGCCAGAAGCAGGCCCGCGGCATCGACCAGGGCCACGCTCCAGGAAAAGCGTGCGAGAAAGCCGGTCACCAGCAGCAGGCAGACGAGCGCGGTGACGCTCGGCGCCAGCACGCGCAGATAGAAATTGTCGAGACTGTCGATATCCGCGCGGATGCGGCTCAGCAGGTCACCGCTGCGATGCGTCTGCAACCGCGCGGGCGCCAGCGGCTCGAGATGCGCATAGAACCAGACGCGCAGGTCCGACAGTAGGCGCAGCGTCGCCTCATGCGTCACCAGCCGCTCCAGATAGCGGCCGACCGTGCGGGCGATGGCGAGGGCGCGGATGGCGGCCGCCGGCACGAAGATTTCGATGCGCATCAGGCCGAGCCCGGCGAGCCCCATGCCGGCGATGAACCAGCCGGAGAGGGCCAGCAGACCGACATTGGTGAGAATGACGAGGATGCCGAGCAGGATGCCGAGCGCCTGCCAGCGCCAGCCGGGGCCGAGCAGACGCAGCAGCCGCAGGAGATCGCGCATCACACCGCTCCTTCGTGATAGAGGCTGTGCATGGTGGCATAGTCCCCGGCGCGACCCAGCAGCGCCGCAGGCGTGCCCTGCTCGACGATGCGCCCGTCGCGCAGCACCAGGATACGGTCGGCGGTCTCCGCACTTTCCAGCCGATGCGCGATGAGCAGCACGGCAGTGTCGCGCTCGAGCCGGGCGAGATTGGCGCGGATGCGCGCGGCCGTCGCTTCGTCGAGGCTCGCCTCCGCCTCGTCCAAGACCAGAAGATCGGCCGGCTTGAGCAGGGCGCGGGCCAAGGCGATGCGGCGGATTTCACCGCCCGACAGGCCCTGGCCGCGCTCCCCCACCACCGTTTCGTAGCCCTGTGGCAGACGGCGGATGAAACCGTCCGCCTCGGCCATCTCGGCGGCGCGGATCACCGCGTCCATGCGGGCCTCGGGTGCGCCCAGGCGGATGTTCTCGGCGAGCGTGCCGGCGAAGAGCGTCGGCCGCTGCGGCATCCAGGAAACGCGGGCGAACCAGGCCTCGCGTGGGATGGTGGCGAGATCAATCCCGCCGACGGTGATACGCCCCGTATCCGGTTGGCCGAGGCCGAGCAGCAGGCGGGCGACCGTGCTCTTGCCGGAGCCGCTCGGCCCGACGAGGGCCAGCCGCTCTCCACGGCCGAGAGAGAGGCTTACGTCGCGCAGCGCGGGCTCTCCCTCCCGGTAGGCGAAGGAGACGCCGGTGAGCGTGATCACGCCGCTCGCCAGGGGGGCGGTTTCCCCGCTTGGTCGGGTTGCAGGCTCGGGTGTCTCCAGCAGAGCCACGATCCGCTCGGAAGCGGCGATCGCCTCCATCCGCGCGTGATACTGCGTGCCCATGGCGCGCAGCGGGCGGAAGAATTCCGGCGCCAGCAGCAGAACGAAGAAACCCGGCATGAAGGCGAGTTCCCCGTAATAGAGCCGGAAGCCCACGAAGACCGCGATCATGGCGACGCCGAGCGTCGTGAAGAATTCGAGTACGAGGGAGGAGAGGAAAGCGACCCGCAGAACGCGCATCGTGCTTTCGCGATAGTCATTCGAGATGCGGCCAATCAGCGTTGCGGCGTCGCGGCTGGCGCCGAAGAGCTTCAGCGTGGAAAGCCCTTCCACCACGTCGAAGAAATGCGCGCTCATCAAAGCGAGGCGCCGCCATTGCTGCTGATTGAGCTTTTCCGTGCCGCGGCCGATGAGGATCATGAAGATCGGAATGAGCGGCGCGCCGATCATCATGATGACGCCGGAAATCCAGTCCGTCGGCAAGACGAAGGCGAGCAGGGCCACGGGCAGGAAGGCGGCCACCGCCATCTGCGGCAGATAGGCGGCATAGTAGTTGTCGAGCGCGTCCACCCCTTCCACCAGCAGATGGGCGATGTCGCCGCTGCGCTGCGTGCCGAGAAACCGCGGCCCGAGGGCGGTGAGCTTGGCATGAAGGGCGCGCCGCACCTCTGCCTTCACGCGCAGGCTCGCGGCCATGGCGGCGCGCGCCGTCGCATGCGACAGCAGGGCGCGCAGCAGAGCGAGGCCGAGCAGTAGGCCGAGGGCAGGCAGGACGGCCGCCAGCGGCTGGCCGTGAAAGACCACGGCTGTCACCGCATGGGCCAAGGCCCAGGCTTCCGGCACCAGCAGAAGGCCGCCGGTGGCGCCGAGAAGGATGGCAAGACGCAGTGGCCGCTTGGCAAGCGTGGACTGGCGGCGCAGCCAGCCGTCCAGCGCGCGGGTGACCGCGCGCGGCATGGGCTCTCTATGAGTGGTCATGGCACACCTTGGAGGCCGCGCGCGGCCTCGGAGTGATCAGTGATAGGCGGCGAGGGCCGAGATGCGGGCCCGGAACACCCAGATCTGATAGGCGTTGTACATCAGCATCACCGGGAAGAAGCCGCCCATGGCGAGGGTGAAGGTGAAGAGGGACACGGCCGGGCTCGCGCCGGTGTAGATCGTCCATGTGCCGGGCACGATCCATGGATAGACCGTGACCATCATCGCCACCGCCATGATGGCGAAGGCGAGGTTGAACCACAGGATGGCGGCAACGTCCCGGTCCGCCCGCACCGCCCGGCGCATGCGGAAGGCGACGAAGACGACGGCGAGCAGCACCAGCCCCCAGGCCCAGAAATGCGGGCCGAACCACTTCGCGGCCGCCCAGGGGAAGATCAGGGCATTGACGACGACCGTGACCGCGACCGCGCCGAGAGCGAGGTAGAAGATAAAATCCGTCCACTGCGCGGCTTGCTCGCGGATTGGCTCGCCATGTTCGAAACGCGCCCGGATGAACAGCACGCCGGCGAGGGTGACGGCGATGACGGAGGCGACGCCGGTCCAGATGCTGAAGGGCGAGATGAAGCGGAAGGAGCCACCCACATAGGTCTGCACCACGCCCGGCGTATTCGTCAGCGGATAGCCGTGCAGCAGCGCGCCCACCGCCATGCCGCCGAAGAAGGCGACGACGAGGCTCGAGACGCCGAAGCAGATGTCGGAGAAGCGCTGCCACGGCGTCTCGGCCAGATGGCGGAATTCGAGGGCGAGCGCCCGGGTGATCATGCCCCAGAGGGCGAGGGCGAGCGGCACCATCAGGTAGCTGAAGGCGGAGCCGTAGACGAAGGGGAAGGTGCCGAAGAGCACGCCGCCGGCCACGATCAGCCAGGTCTCATTGGCGTCCCAGGTGCCGGCCATGGCCGACATGATCGCGCCCCGCTCGTGATGGCTGCGCACGAAGAGGGAGAAGACCCCGGCGCCGAGGTCGGCGCCGTCCAGCAGGACGTAGAGGAGCACGCTGAGATCGAGCGCGATCCACCATGCGAAGGTGACGATGGATTGGATGTGGCTCAGCCCGTCCATGTTGGTTCTCCGGCCAGGATACGGTGTGCGTACGGATGCGGGTCAGATGGGGCGAACATAGGGGGGCGCCTCGCCCTTCGCGCGGTCGTCGAACTCGCCGAGATGCTGGTTGCCGCCGTAAGCCACGGGGCTTTTGAGGTCAGGCCCGCGGCGCATCACCTTGGCGAAGAAATACCAGGTACTGCCCCAGACGATGAGCTCGAAATACATGTAGCCGAGCAGCCAGAGGATGGCGGAGGTCAGATCCATGTGGCTGACGCCCTGCTCCGTGCGCATCAGGCCGTAGACGACCCAGGGCTGCCGCCCCACTTCGCGCACCCACCAGCCGCACCAGATGCCGAGGTAGGGCAGGAAGCCGCAAAGGATGGCGGCCCCGAGGAAGAGCCGGTTCTCGGTGATCCGCGCGACGGAAAAGCGGCCACGCAGGAACAGCCACAGGCCCCAGAAGGCGAAGAGCATCAGCGCGCCGCCCGCCGCCACCATGACGCGGAAGGCGTAGAAGGGCACGACCACGGGCGGCCGGTCGGCGGGCGGGAAGCTGTTCAGCCCTTCTACCTTGCCGTTCCAGCTATGGGTTTCGAGCAGGCTCAGCACGTGCGGAATGCTCATGGACCAGGCCATACCGTCACCCTTGGCATTGGGCCAGCCGATCACCTTCCAGCTGTTATCCACCGATCCATCGGGATTGTAGGTGTTATAATGGCCTTCCATGGCGGCCAGGGCCGCGGGCTGCGCATCGGAGACCGTGAGGCCGAGGCCGTCCCCCAGATAGACCTGCAGCGGCGCGATGACGACGAGGGCGAGCACCGCGAATTTCAGCGGCCGCTGGAACAGGGCGACATGCTTCTTCGTCAGCACGAACCAGGCCGAGACCGCGATGACGAAGCAGAGCGCGAGTTCGACGGCCGCGATCAGCATATGCGGGAAGCCGAGCCAGACGTCGGGGTTGAGCAGTGCCGCGACCCAGTCCGTCACCTGGAAGACGCCGTTCTTCAGCTCCACGCCGGCGGGCGTCTGCATCCAGGAGTTGGCGTCGAGAATCCACATCGCCGAGAGCGACGAGGAGAGGGCGACGTTGAAGGTCGCGAAAAGGTGCATGCCGCGGCTGATCTTGCCCCAGCCGAAGATCATCAGGCCGATGAATCCCGCCTCATACATGAAGGCGGTGATGGTCTCGTAGCCCAGCACTTGGCCGAAGAAGGGGCCGGCCGCCTGGGAGAAGGGGCCGTAGAGAATGCCGAAGGCCATCTCCATGGTGATGCCGGTGGCCACGCCCGCGGCGAAGTTCACGATGAACAGCCGTTCGAAGAAGCGAACGATGCGATACCAGGCTTCGTCGTTGGTCGCGACCCAGCGCCATTCCGCGCAGAAGAGCAGGATGGCGAGGCCGATAGTCAGCGGCGGATAGATGATGTGGAAGGTCGTGATCCAGGCGAAATCGAGCCGGGAAATAAAGACCGTCAGGGCATCATTGGGCATCGAGGTCACTCCGGAATGTGGCGGAAGCGAACCACATCGTTGCTAAGCCTTTGCGACTATGAACGAACTCATTCCGCAACAGAAGGCTGAGGCTCGTTCTTGCGTGCTACCCCGAAGCGATGACACTCCTGCCTCCGCCGCCCGCGGGGCCCGGACGGTTGATGCGTTAATTTCAGAAAATTCTGAAAGAAATGTATCCTTCCCTTGATCCAAGTCAATGAAACGGACGGATGGGTGACATGCGGCCGGCGCGCAGAGACCGGGCGGAGACGCGGCGGGTCGCCTGCCTCCACTACGTGCCGGGCCGGGCAGTAGATCTTCCAAGGTCCATCCGCTGGCGGCGACCCAGTGGTGATGGGCCGGGGTGGAGAGCGGGGGTGGCGCGGGCGCGACCATCCCCCACAACATGATCATCCGAGCGAGGGAAAAGCATGCGGCGTTTTGCGGCCGGTCGCGCCTAGCCTGTTACCTTTATAAACATCAATGTAATGATGTTTATGAACCTATGGATCGCGGCGGCCGGAGGATGATTGGCTGCGCTTTCTGGTCGAAACAGTTCGGGGAAACCTGCCATGAAGCGGCTCCGCCTCTCCACCCTCTGTCAGGGGCTTCTGTGCGCGACGGCGCTCGGCGCCGCGGTGATTGGGTTCGCCGCTTCGGCGCGGGCCGCCGCTCAGCTCAATGTGCTGACTTGGTGTGACCATGAAGACCCCGCCCTCCTCAAGCCCTTCGAAGCGGCGAACGGTGTCCATGTGAACTTCAAGGACATCGGCAGCACGGCGGATGCGCTGGCGATCCTCGGCCAATCCAAGCCCGGCGACTGGGACGTGATCGTGATGGATGAGACGGATACTGGCCGTCTCGCCAAGATGGGTCTGCTGTCTCCGCTGACGCCCGCCGACTATCCCTTCGCGACAATCCCCGCCGTCATTGCCGACCCGAAGCTGACGAGCCTGGATGGCACGCTGTACACCGTGCCGGAAAAATTCGGCTACAACACGGTCGCCTTCAACAAGCAGGCCGTCGATCCGGCCGCGATGGAGGACATCGCGGCGCCGTGGGACGCGAAGTACAAGGGCCACATCGCGGTCTATGATTACTACGTCCCCGAGATCCAGTATGCGGCCCTGGCCATCGGGAAGAATCCCGACGCGATCACCGATGCCGATCTCCCTGCCATCAAGGCGAAGCTGCTGGCCTTGAAGCAGAATGCAGCGCTGGTGGGCGACGTGACGACGACGCAGCAGGCGCTGACAACCGGTGCCGTGGATATCCTGGTCGGTGGTGGCGAATGGGTGACGGCCGGCATTGCCAAGGACAGCCCCAATCTCGACTACACCATCCCGAAGCAGGGCGGCATCCGCTGGCAGCAGGGGCTGGGGCTTTTCGCCGCCTCCAAGGACAAGGCGATGGGCGTCAAGTTCATCCAATACATTCTGAGCCCAGAAGGGCAGGCCAAGCTCGCCACCTCCTCCTGCTACTGGGGGATGCCGGCGAATACCCAGGCCGCGCTCACGCCCGACCAGAAATCCATCCTGCGCTGGGACCAGCAGCCCGGCTATCTCAAGTCCTCCTATACCTATCTGCAGATGACGCCGGAGATGGATAAGAAGCTTCAGGTGCTCTGGGCCGAAGTGATGCAGGGCAAGTGACCAGCCCCGCTTCTGCGGAGAGCCGTGCGGCGGCGCGGCAGCGGCTCTCCGGCCTTTACTTCTCGCTGCCGGCGCTACTTTGGATTCTCGTCTTCTTCGCGGCGCCCGTCATCGTCATGGCGGTCTACAGCCTGCATCCGCTCGGGCCCAATGGACAACTCGGGCAGTGGAGCCTCGGCGCCTACCGCGCCTTCGCCGCCGAAAGCGCCTATCGCGCCGCGCTCGTGAATTCCATCGTCACCACGCTCATCGTCACGCTGCTCAGCACCGTGCTCGCCTATCCCTTCGCCTATTGCATCGCCCGCGTGGTGCCCGCCCGCTTCCAGCGGATCGCGCTGATTGCGGCGATCCTTCCCTTCTGGACCTCCTATGTCGTGCGCTCCTACGCCTGGCTGCTCGCGCTCTCGCCCGTGGGCGTGGTCAACAAGACGCTGCTGGCGCTGGGCGTCATCCATCGCCCGGTGCTGTTTGCCTACAATCCGCATGCGACGGAATTCGGCTTCATCCACTTCTTCATCATGCTGAACACGCTCACAATCTATGCGAGCCTGAAGCAGATCAATCCGCGCTATGCGCTGGCCGCCCAGGACCTCGGCGCCTCTGCCTGGCGCAGTTTCCTGTCCGTCACCCTGCCGCTGAGCCTGCCGGGCGTCGCCGTCGGCGCCTTTCTCACCATCGTGCTGACGATCGGCGATTACGTCACGCCGCAGATATTGGGTGGCTTCCGCCAGCTTCTGCTGCCGCAGGCGATCATGATGCAGATCCAGCGCCAGCTCGATCTACCCATGGCGTCCGCCATGTCGCTCATCCTCACCCTGGTGGTGGCGCTCGCCTATCTCGCGATGCAGCGCTGGCTGAAGATGGCCCGGCTATGAGACGAGCGCTGCACAGAGCGGGCACCACGCTCGCCGGCCTCTACATGGCTCTCTGCTATTTCTTCATCTTCCTGCCGGTGGGCGTGCTCGTCCTCTTCTCCTTCCAGGGCGGTCGGCTACCAGTGCCGCCCTTCAACGGACCCTCCTTGCGCTGGTATGCCGCCGCCTTCGCAGACGACCGGCTGGTGCATGGCTTCGTCAATTCGCTGATCGTGGGGGTGGGCTCCTCCGCGCTCTCCGTGCTGCTCGGCTTCCTCGCGGCCTATGGGCTGGCGCGGCACGACTTTCCCGGCAAGTCCCTGATCCAGGGCGTAATCATGCTGCCGCTCGCCGTGTCCTATCTGCTCGTCAGCATGGGACTTCTCGTCAGCGCCTCGGCGCTGAACATTGGGCCGAGCCTGGTGACGGTGATCATCGGTCATGTCGTCATCAACATGCCGCTCGCCTTTGCCATCTGCCTCGCTCAGCTCGGCGAGCATCAGCGCCGCATCGAAATGGCGGCGCGCGATCTCGGTGCTTCCACCACCCGCGTGCTGTGGAGCATCACCGCGCCGATGATCCTGCCGGCGCTGATCGCCGCCTTCTGCCTGTGCTTCACCCTGTCCTGGGATGAGTTCCTCATCGCCTTCCTCAACACCCGCTTCAACGTGACGCTGCCTGTCGTCATCTGGAGCCTGCTGCGTGGCGGGCTCAATCCAGAGACGAATGCGGCAGGGTCCTTCATCTTCCTCTGCTCGGTTGCGCTCGTGATGATTGTCGAACTTCTCCTGCTCCGGCGGCGCCGCTCATGAGCGCGCCCCATCTCGTCATCGACCGCGTGCGCAAGGCCTATCCGGGGTCGGTCGCGCTCGATAACGTCTCGCTCTCCGTCGCGGCTCATGACTATGTGGTGTTGCTCGGGCCCTCGGGGTCGGGAAAGACGACGCTGCTCTCGATCATCGGCGGTTTCACCGTCCCGACCGCCGGGCGCGTGCAGATCGCCGGGCGGGACGTCACCAATCTCGGCCCGGCCGCACGGCCGACAACGACGGTGTTTCAGGATTATGCGTTGTTTCCGCATATGAGCGTCGGCCAGAACATCGCCTTCGGCCTCAAGTTGCGGCGGGTGGCCGGCGCGGAACGCCAGCACCGGGTCGAGCGTGCCCTCGAGATGGTGGGACTGGCGGGTTTCGGTCGGCGCGCCATTCACGAACTGTCGGGCGGCCAGCGGCAGCGCGTGGCGCTCGCACGCGCGCTGATCCTCGAGCCGGAGATCCTGCTGCTGGACGAGCCGCTGGGCGCGCTCGACCTCAATCTGCGCCGGCAGATGCAGGACGAACTCCTGGCCCTGCAGCGCCGCACCGGGCGGTGCTTCGTCCACGTCACCCATGATCAGGAAGAGGCGATGGCGCTCGCCAGCCTCATTGTCGTGATGAACAAGGGCCGCATCGAGGATGCGGGGCCGCCCGCGCGCGTCTATGCCCGGCCGGCCACCCGCTTCACGGCCGCCTTCATGGGTGAAAGTACCGAGATCGCCGGCACGGTCGTGCGGGCCGGTGTGCGCTCCGTGCTCGGCGATCTGCCGGTGACACCGAAGGGAGCAGAGGGTGAGGCGGCAACGGTGATCATCCGGCCCGAAAACATCCATGCGGATGGTGCCGGCGATGTCTCTCTCGGCGAGGCGCGCATCACCGAAGCCATCTTCCAGGGCGCGCATTACCGCGTGCAGGCCCGCTCCGAGACGAGCGACCAGACCTTCCTCCTGCGCCTGCCACCGCGTGCCGCGCCCGAAACCGGTAGCCTGCTCACCCTGTCCTGCGCGGAGGCCGATCTTGTCGCCGTCTGACCGCATCAGAGCAGAGGATTGGTTCGAGACCATCGCCATGGGGGAGGGGGTCACGCTGATCCACGAGCCTTGGATCAAGCCCTTCTTCCGCTGCAATATGTGGTTCGTGCGTGGCCGCGACCGCGATCTTCTCTTCGATAGCGGGCTCGGCGTCTTTCCCCTGGCGCCGGTGGTGGCAAGGTTCAACGGGCGCATGCCGGTCTGTGTCGCGAGCCACACCCATTTCGACCATATCGGCGGCCATCACGAATTCCCCTGCCGGTGCGTCCACACGAACGAGGCCGCAATCCTCGCCGATCCGCGCAACGCGTGGACCCTGGCCGACGCCTACGCGACCGACGCCATGTTCGATGCCTTGCCCGACGGGTGGGACAGTGCCGCCTATGCCGTGCAGCCTGCGCCGGCCGAGCGGCTTCTGGCCGATGGGGAGGTCATCGATCTCGGTGATCGCGCATTCCAGGTCATCCACACGCCAGGCCATTCGCCCGGTGGCATCGCGCTCTGGGAGGCGAAGACCGGCGTGCTCCTCTCCGGCGACATCCTCTATGACGGTCCTCTGATCACCGACACCTATCACGCCGATCTTGGTGATTACGACGCCTCCATCGACCGCTTGCAAAAGCTGCCGGTGAGCGTGGTGCATGGCGGGCATTTCCCGAGCTTCGGCCGCGTGCGTCTCCACCAGCTCGCCGCCGAGTATCGTGCCGGGCGGCGCCAGCCTGGCTGCCACCTCAGCGGCGTCTGAGGCGCGCCTTGGCCCGGCTCGATACCGTTGATCTGCGGCTGCTGCGCGTTTTCGCAACGGTTGTGGAGGCGCGGGGTTTTACGGCGGCGCAGACCATCCTGAACGTCAGCGGTTCCACCATCAGCAACCAGATCACCGCCTTGGAGACGCGCCTCGGCGTCAAGCTCTGTCAGCGCGGGCGCGCCGGCTTCAAGCTGACTGAAGACGGGGCTGCGATCTTCGCCGAGGCACAGAAGCTCTTCTCCGCGGTGGACGACTTCGACCTGCGGGCGAGCGCCCTCCGATCCCATATCCGTGGCACGCTCGTGGTCGGGCTGGTGGACGGCACGATCTCGGACGAACGTGTCGGTTTGCATGCGCTGTTCCGTGAGTTCACCACGAGCATGCGGGACGTGCAGCTTTCCATCGAGATGAAGTCGCCGAACGAGCTGCTGCGCGATTTGCTCGATGGGCGCATCCATCTCGGCATCGGCAGCTTCCCGCGCATCATGCTCGGGCCTCACTACGTCCAGCTGTACGAGGAGACGCATCATCTCTACTGCGCAGAGGGCAATCCGCTCTTCGGCCTCGCGGCCCACCGCGTCACACGCGAGCTGATCGCGGGTCAGCGCCTCATCTCCCGCGGCTATTGGGGTCGGCGCGACACGAAGCAGCTCGGCGGCGGACGCGGCAATGCCACGGTCAACAGCATGGAGGCGGGGGCCCATCTCATCCTCTCGGGCGAATATATCGGCTATCTTCCCGAGCATTACGCACGGCCTTGGGTCAGCAGGGGCGAGATGAAGGCGCTGCTGCCGGGGGAGGTCAGCTACGAGGCGCCTTTCGAACTCGTCTATGACCGTGCGGTCGAGAAACTCGCTCCGGCGCGGCTCTTCATCGAGCAACTGCGCGCGCGCTTCGGAGTGGCGGGGTAGCCAATTGTTTGCCCAGTCCTCCGGTGGTCCGCCGCCAGCGACAATTCCCGGGCATTTGGCCGTAAGGGGCGAGGCTCCGCGCCTTACGCCTTGGCTTGCTGCAGGGCGCTCAGCAGGTGCTCGGCCATGGGGCCGGCCGAGGCCGGGTTCTGGCCTGTGATCAGCCGCCCGTCGACCACCACATGGGCCTGCCAGTTGGCCGCCGAGGAGTAGCTTGCCCCGTCGGCAACCAGTGCGTCCTCAAGTTCATAGGGAACGTCTTCGCGGGCGTAGTCGTATTCCTCGCTCTTCGAGAAGGCGGTCATGCGCTTGCCTCTGAGGAACGGCTTGCCGTCGCCCAGGTCCACGCCCAACAGAGCGCAGGGCCCATGGCATACGGCAGAGACGAGCTTGCCCGTGGTCCACGCCCGGACAACCGCCGTCTGAACCTGGGTATTGCGAGCGATGTCGACCATCGGGCCGAGTCCGCCTGGAATCAGCACGGCGTCGTAGTCGGCTGCATCGACTTCGGACAGTTTTCGGCTGCGGTTCAAGCGGTTGAACGCCTTGCTCTCGAAAAAAGCCTTCTGCGCGGGGTCGCTCTCATCATAGGCGTCATGCGGCGTCCAGCCGCCAGCGGGTGAAGCAAACTCGACTGCGATGCCTGCTCGGTCGAGTATTTCGAACGGATGAGCGACTTCTGCAAAGAAGAAGCCGGTTTTGCGGTTTCTCGGACCGATAACGGCGGCGTTCGTTACGATAAACAAAACATGTTGCGTCATGGGTCTTTTACTTCTTGAATGAGTGGTGATGTCCGAGGCTATCTTACCTGCCTGCGAAGCGGCGGGAACGGAGAATTGACAGGGCGAGGCGACCTGGCCCGGCGTTGATAGACGTTGCGCGGCCCGAAGTATCGTCACATCCTGCCCTCCGACGGACCGATCTTGCTCTTGTTCCGTGCCTATCGCATCCACGCGGATCCGCAGCGTCTTGATGGTGACGGGGCGTGGCATCGGTGCTTCTGCCAAATCCGGGCGGCGACGGCTTCGCGCCGGGCAAGGGCGACCAAGTCGGAGTGGGATGCCGATGATCGGATCGGGGGATCGGAAATTTATCGGCAGCGAGCACCTCGGCAGTATCGCCGAGTGGCCGGACCTACTCATCGAGAGACGCAGGATTCAGGCTGGTCCTCAAGCAGATTTCACCGCCGAGAGCGTGGAGGTGGTGATCATGCTCGCCGGGCAGGCGGGATCACAACGCAAGGGAAACGGCGAAACTCAGAAAGGAGCCGCCCTCCCTGGGATGGTCTGGATTTCGCCGATAGGAATCTACGAGCACGACATTGAACTGACTGGCCCCGCCGAATGCCTTCATCTCTACCTTCCCCCGACACTTGTGGAGGCAAGCGCACTGCAGGATTATGACCTCGATCCTGCTAAGGTCGAACTTGCCTATGCGGGCTTCGTCGCTGACCCGATGTTGCATCAGATCGCTACCGCCATAACGGGCTGCATCGGCCGGAAATTCGACGTCACGGACCGGCTATTCATCGACGGGATGCGGGCTTCCTTGGCCGCCTGCCTGATGAGCAGCTACACCGTTGATCGCTGGAGGCGGCCCGAAGTCGCTCCCACACTCGATGCCAAGCGACTGAACAGGGTGCTCGACTATATCGGAGCGCATCTTCCCGAGGAGATGACCCTTGACCAGCTCGCTGCCGAAGCCTGTCTCAGCCCCTATCATTTCGCGCGCCTGTTCAAGCAAGCCACCGGGCTTTCGCCCCACCGCTACGTGACAGACCGACGCATCCAGCTGGCGCAGAACAAACTGGCGCGCAATGGCGCGTCGCTGGTCGAGATCGGCTTGGACTGCGGCTTTGGCTCGCAAACCAACTTCACGCGCGTGTTTCGCAAGAATACCGGCCTCACCCCCGGCCAATATCGCGCCTTGTGTCATGGCCGGGGCAACGGCAACTGATCCCACGGCGTGCACAACGACCGCGTGATGGACAGCCCCCATGACGGCGCTGGTGCCAGGAGCACGAGGCGGGTGGGGGCGGCCTGATCGCCGCCTCAGCCGCGCGGCAGCACCCGGAGAACGATCCGTCCGAGGGCGCTGATTGCAGCGCCAGGACAAGGTTTAGAGATGTGAGAAGATGGCGTCCCGTAGGGGATTCGAACCCCTGTTACCGCCGTGAAAGGGCGGTGTCCTAGGCCTCTAGACGAACGGGACAGGCCTGGTAGGCCGGAGGTCAGGAGCGGGGGCTCCATCATCGCGGCAGTGGCGCTGGGTAGCCGAGGGGCGGCGGGGAATCAAGCCCTGCGGTTCGTATTTCTCACCAAAGCCCGGCAAGGCTCGTCCGCGCCCGGCGAGGGGCGCCCTGCGAGGGGCGCCCTGCGAGGGGCGCCCGGCGAGGGACGCCCAGCCCAGGGATGACCGGTGCGCATCCGTCACGCCCAGGCGGCGTCCTGCACCATGAAGCTCGCCGAGACGGTGCCGTTCCACTCTTCCGCCCGCAGATGGCCGGCGAGATGCAGGGGCCGGCGGCCGGTATCGAGCAGCGCCTCCGCCACCGGCCCCGTCTTGGCGCGGAAGAGCAGCGTCTTCAGCCGCCCGCCACCTTCGCCCTCCACCATGGCCCTGATCGTTCCGCCATCCTTTCCGATACGGTCGGCCTTCAGCACGCGGACATGGCTCACCACCAGCAGCGGCTCGTCATTGCCCTGGCCGAAGGGGGCGAGGCGCAGCAGCTGTTCGGCGACGGGCACGGTCGCCCCCCGCGCCGTGAGCACGCCTTCCACCGAGAGTG
Source organism: Acidisoma sp. 7E03 (assembly GCF_054665075.1). Taxonomy (NCBI): domain Bacteria; kingdom Pseudomonadati; phylum Pseudomonadota; class Alphaproteobacteria; order Acetobacterales; family Acidocellaceae; genus Acidisoma; species Acidisoma sp. 7E03. Next base: position 38,648 of record NZ_BAAFHE010000003.1, on the reverse strand, counting down.
CCGCGGCGGAGGGCATGGCGGCGGCAACCGACAGCCGGTCATTGAGGAAGGCATGCAGGGCCGGCACGCCCTCCTGCAGTAGGGCGAAGCCCGCCGCCATGGCGTGGCCGCCGCCGCGCTCCAGCAGGCCGCTCTGCCGCGCTGCCAGCACGGCCGCACCCAGATCGATGCCGGGCACCGAGCGGCCGGAGCCGGTGGCGCGGCCTTCGGCGAATGCCATGACGCAGGCGGGGCGGTTGAACTTCTCCTTCAGCCGCCCGGCGACGATGCCGACGACGCCGGCATGCCAGCCTTCGCCACCGACGAGGAGCACCGGGCAACCGGCCGCGATTTGGGCTTCGGCGAGGCGGATCGCTTCCTCCATCACCCCAAGCTCGATCTGCTGGCGCTGGCGGTTGATGCTGTCGAGCAGCTCGGCGATCTCGCGCGCCTCCTCGGGGTCCTCCGTCAGCAGCAGCCGCAGGCCGAGGCTCGAATCGGCGACACGGCCGCCGGCATTGATGCGCGGGCCGAGGGCGAAGCCGCAGGTCATGGCGGAGGGCACGCCCTTCGCCTGCGCCACCTCCAGCAGAGCGGCGATTCCGGGCCGCCCGCCGCGCGCCATGATGCGTAGGCCCTGGGCCACGAAGGCGCGGTTCAGGCCGGTCAGCGGCATCACGTCGCAGACGGTCGCCAGTGCCACGAGATCGAGCAGGCGCATCAGGTCGGGCTCGGCTCGGCCGGCGCCGAAAAAACCGTCCCGCCGCAGATGGCGCAGCAGGGCGACGGCGGTGAGGAAGGCGATGCCCGTGGCGCACAGGCTGCCCTGGCCCGAGCCGCAATCCAGCCGGTTGGGATTGACGGTCGCGAGAATCGCGGGCGGCGGACCCTCCGCCTTATGATGGTCGAGCACCAGGATATCGACCGGCGCGTTGAGGGCGGCGAAGACATCATGCGCGGCCGTGCCGCAATCGACGCAGACGACGAGACCCGCGCCCTTGGCCGTCAGCCCGGATAAAGCCGGCACATTGGGGCCGTAGCCTTCCGTCGCGCGGTCCGGAATGTGTGTGTGGACGACGCAACCGAGGCGCTGCAGCAGCTCGGTCATCAGCGCCGTGGAACAGGCGCCATCCACGTCGTAATCGCCGAAGATGCCGATCGTCTCGCCCGCTTCCACGGCGCGCGCCAGGCGTTCGGCCGCGCGGTCCATGTCGATGAGGGTCGAGGGGTCGGGCAGCAGGGCGCGCAGCGTCGGTGTCAGGTAATGCGTCGCTTCCTCGAGGCCGATGCCGCGGATGGCGAGCAGCCGGCCCACGATCTCGGGCAGGTCGAGCCGCTGGGCCAGGCCGAGGCCGAGATGGGCGGGCACCGCCAGCGCGCCGGGCCGCCACAGCCAGCGCCGGCCCGAGACGCTCTGCGAGACGCCGAGGACGAGGCCGTCATCCTCCTCGGCCGGCCGTGAGACGAGGGCACTCAGCGCGCCATCCTCCGCACGGCGCGGCTCACGCGTTGGTCCAATGCTTGATCGCGAAGTCATGATGCGCTTCGACGAAGCGCACGGTGCCGGACTTGCTGCGCATGACGACGGAATGGGTGACGGCGCCGACCTCCGTGCGTAGCACGCCGCGCAGCATCGGCCCGGTGGTCACACCGGTGGCCGCGAACATCACGTCCCCGCCCGCGATCTCATGCAGGCTGTATTTGCGGTTGGGGTCGATCACCCCCATGGTCCGGGCGCGCTCGATCTGCGCGTCAGCCTCGTAGAGCAGCCGGCACTGCATCTGCCCGTTCATGCAGCGCAAAGCGGCCGCGGCGATCACGCCTTCCGGCGCGCCGCCGGAGCCGAGATAGAGATCAACCCCGCTCACCGGCAGGGCGGTCGCGATGCAGCCGGCAACGTCCCCGGCCTCGATCAGCATGATGCGGGCGCCGGCCTCGCGACAATGCGCGATGATCTCGGCATGGCGCGGCCTGTCCAGGATGCAGACGACGAGATCGGAAATATCCACCTTCTTGGCGCGGGCCAGGTTGCGCAGATTGGCGCTTTCCGGCGCGTCGAGATCGACGACACCTTGCGGCAGCCCGGCGCCCACCGCGATCTTCTGCATGTAGATGTCGGGCGCGTGCAGGAAGCGGCCCTTGTCGGCCAGCGCGATCACCGCCATGCCGTTGGCCGCGCCCTTGGCGACGATCTCGGTGCCTTCCAGCGGATCGACGGCGATGTCCATCTCCGGCCCGCCGATGCCCACCTTCTCGCCGATGTAGAGCATCGGCGCCTCGTCCATCTCGCCCTCGCCGATGACGACGGTGCCCGAGATCGCGACGGAATCGAAGGCGTGGCGCATGGCTTCCACAGCGGCGCCGTCGGCCGCGTTCTTGTCGCCACGGCCGATCCATTTGGCGGCGGCGATGCCGGCGGCTTCCGTCACGCGCACCAGCTCCAGCGCCAGGTTGCGGTCGGTATGTTGCCGGGGAGGCTGGGCCATCGCGTGCTCCTTCAGGTTCTGTCCGCGCGGAACAGGAGTCTAGCCTAGCCCCCGGCGATTCGGAAAATCAGGCCGCGCCCCTAGGCCGCGCCGATGCGAATGAGGGCCGGCGGCTCCAGCACGCTCGAGAGCGCCGCCATGCGAGCCACCGCCTGCATCATGTCGGCCTCCCGCGTCTCATGCGTCACGAGCACGATCGGCACCGCCTCGCCGGGCGCGCGGCCATGCTGCAGCATGGATTGCAGGGACACGCCGGTATCGCGCAGCACCGCCGTCACCTCGGCCATCACGCCTGGCCGGTCCAGCACCATCAGGCGCAGGTAGTAGGCGCCGTGATGGGCGGTCATCGGCAGGTTGGGCAGCGGCTTCAGGGCAATACCCTCCGCGCCCCAGATCGGCGTCAGCCGGCCACGCGCGAGATCGATGAGATCGGCGACCACGGCAGAGGCCGTGGGGCCGGCGCCTGCGCCGCGGCCCATGAGCATGACGCGGCCGACGAAATCGCCCTCCGCCACCACGGCGTTGAAGACGCCGTCCACCTGGGCGATCTCCTCGCCCTCCGGCACCATGGCCGGATGCACGCGCATGGAGACACCCTCGGCATCCCGCCGAGCGATGCCGAGCAGCTTGATGCGCATGCCGAGTTCACGGGCGAAGGCGATGTCGAGCGCAGAGATGCGGCGGATGCCTTCGACGTGCAGCGCCGAGAAATCGACCGGCTGGCCGAAGGCGAGGGCGCCGAGGATGGCGAGCTTGTGGGCGGCATCCACCCCGTCCACGTCGAAAGAGGGATCGGCCTCGGCATAGCCGAGCTTCTGCGCATCGGCGAGGACGTCGGCGAAATCCCGGCCCTGCTCGCGCATCACGGTCAGGATGTAGTTGCAGGTACCGTTGAGAATGCCGGAGACGGTGCGGATCTCGTTGGCGGCCAGGCCTTCGCGCAGCGCCTTGATGGCGGGGATGCCGCCGGCAACGGCGGCTTCATAGCCAAGGGAGACGCCTTGCGCCTCTGCCATCCGCGCAAGCTCCGCGCCATGCAGCGCGAGCAAAGCCTTGTTCGCGGTCACAACCGGCTTGCCGGCCGCGAGCGCGGCCCGTACGGTCTCGGCCGCCGGGCCTTCCGCGCCGCCGATCACCTCGACCATCACATCCACCTGCGCGTCCGTGGCCAGGGCCACCGGGTCCTCGTGCCAGCGCAGCCCTTCCGTCGAGACGCCGCGGTCCCGCGTGCGGTCTCGGGCCGAGACCGCCGTCACCGTCACCGGCCGGCCGGCGCGCGCGCCGATCAGCGCCGCATTCTGCCGCAGGAGGGAGAGGGTGCCGGCGCCGACGGTGCCGAGGCCCGCGATGCCGACGCGCAGCGGTTTGGAAGGGTCGCTCATACCAGGTCCTGTGCGGAAGCGGCCTCGGGGGAGGCGGGGGGATGGTTGCCGTCCTGGCCCAGGAAGGTGCGGATGTTCCGCACCGCCTGGCGCAGGCGCTGGGTGTTCTCGACGAGCGCGATGCGGACGTGGCCGTCGCCATATTCGCCGAAGCCGATGCCGGGGGCGACCGCCACCTGTGCGCGCTCCAGCAGCAGCTTGGAGAAATCGAGGCTGCCCATATGGGCATAGCGCTCAGGGATCGGCGCCCAGGCGAACATCGAGCCTTGCGGGCTCGGCACCTGCCAGCCGGCGGAGGCGAGGCCGCGGATCAGCACGTCGCGCCGCTCGCGATAGAGGCTGCGGGCGGCTTCCACGCAATCCTGTGGGCCGTTCAGCGCTGCCGTCGCCGCCACCTGGATGGGAGTGAAGGCGCCGTAGTCGAGATAGGATTTCATGCGCGTCAGCGCCGTCACCAGGCGCTGGTTGCCGGCAGCGAAGCCCATGCGCCAGCCCGGCATGGAATAGGTTTTGGAGAGGCTGGTGAATTCCACCGTCACCTCCCGCGCGCCCTCCACCTGCAGCACCGAGGGCGGCGGCTCACCCTCAAAAAACAGTTCGGCATAGGCGAGGTCGGAGAGGATGAAGAACTCGTGGCTGCGCGCGAGCTTCACGAGTTCCTTGTAGAAATCGAGGGTCGCGACATGCGCCGTGGGGTTGGACGGGAAGTTGACGATCAGCGCAGTGGGCTTCGGCACGGAATGGCGCACGGCGCGGTCGATGGCGCGCAGCATCTCGTCATCCGGTGTCGCCGGGATGGAGCGCACGGCAGCGCCTGCGATGATGAAGCCGAACTGATGGATGGGGTAGGACGGGTTCGGCACCATGATGGTGTCGCCCGGAGAGGTGATGGCGGCAGCGAGATTGGCGAGCCCTTCCTTGGAGCCCAGGGTGGCGATCACCTCTGTCTCGGGGTCCAGCGTCACGCCGAAGCGGCGCTGGTAGTAACCGGCGAGCGCCCGGCGCAGCCCGGTGATGCCGCGGCTGACCGAATAGCGATGGGTGCGGGGGTCCTGCACCGCTTCCACGAGCTTGGCCACGATATGGGGCGGCGTCGGGCTGTCGGGATTGCCCATGCCGAGGTCGATGATGTCGGCTCCGGCCGTGCGGGCGGCGGCCTTGGCCTTGTTGACGACCGCGAAGACATAGGGCGGCAGGCGGCGGATGCGGTGGAATTCTTCGGTCATGGTGTGGCCCGGCAGGGAGGGGAGGGAAGCACGGCGGGGTGAAGCCGTTACGCCCAAAACCCCGCCGGCTCAATCGCCGTCGCGTCAATCCACCAATCGCGCGAGGCCACCCCGTCCTTGCGCCGCTGCGGCGGTGGCGAGCTGGGCCGGCGGCACGCCGTCCGCCATCAACTGCACGGTGATTGCGCGGGCCCGTTCGAGGGCGAGCGGCAGGGCTGCACGCTGGTCCGCGAGGGCACTGTCCGCCGCGTCGCCAAAGCCGATGACGGCGATGCGATTGCCCTGCCGGCTCTGGGCGAGGTTCGCGAGCGCATGTTGCATCGGGGGGCTGAGGATGGCGGAGCCCGGCAGGAAGGCCACCGGCACCGGCGGCACGTTGGGTAGTGGCGGCGGCGGCACGTAGGGCGCCGGTTGGGCCACTGCCTTGGGCGGCACGTAGGTGGAGGGGACCGCCGGGATGGCGAAGCCCGGCACCTGCGCGGGCGCCGGCACGCTGGTCGGCACCGGCGGCGGATGCGCCTCGTCCGGCTGGGCCACGGGGGACAGCGCGCCCGGAATGCTGAGGCCGTTATTGGCGTCGAAGGCCTTGTAGCTGGTCGCGACCTGGCCGCTGCCATTGACCGGAACCTGGGCGGGGCCCGAACCGGTCGGCGTCGAATCGGGCGCGGCGAGCGTCACTTGGCTGCCCGCGCCGCCTGCGGTAGCGGGCTGGCCCGAGGCCGCGGAGGCGGCAGCGACCGTCGCGGCCGGCGGGGTGGAGACGGCGGCACCGGCCGGCCCCTGGGCTGCGGCGAGGCGCCGGATCGCATCCTGATCGGCGGCAGAGGGGGCGGCAGCGGTGGTCGCAGCCGGCTGTGCCGGTGCAGCCGCCGGCTTGGTGGCGGGTTGAGACGGGGTTGCAGCGGCCGAGCCCGTCGCGCCCGGGGCTTGCGGCAGCGTCGGGATGGGGTTTTCGGCCGCATACTGATGGGCGGCGGCCCCTTGGGCGGCGAGGGTCTTTTGCAGCTCCTGCCACTCCCAATCCGGCATGCCGGCCGGGCGCGTGGGGGCGGCGGCGATATGGGGGAAGGGCGCATTGGCCTTGGGCGGGGGCGGCCGGTCCTCGGCGATGGCGCCGCCTTCGAGCCCATGCCACCAGCTCACCGGATTGATCGATTTCGGCGCCGCGCTGCAGCCGCCGAGGAGCAGCAGCAGGGCCCCCATGGCGGCTCCCTGCCTCCACGCATTTGCGCGGGCACTGGCAATCCTGTCTGTGGGTTGAACCCGGCCGCACCGGGGCATACCCTGTTTCTCGGTTGGAACCATACGGCGCATGTCCTTCAAGGCGGGCCTGATCTAACCCAAGCGAGTAAAGCCGCAAAGGATCGTGTCATGGCGGATAGCGAGAAACCGGACCCTCAGGATATCCGCCTGCCCGATCCGGAACTCGTCCGGCGGACGATGACCGATGTCGCCGAACGCTCCCAGCGTATCATCCTCGGCTGGCTGAAGCGCCAGGGGTCCGAGACGCCGGAGCCAGGGCCCGCCCATGCCGATCCGCTCAACATCGGCGCCGCCTTCCTGGAGATGACGGCACGGCTGATGGCCAATCCCGCCCGGCTCATGCAGGCCCAGATGGGCCTGTGGCAGGACTATATGGCGCTGTGGCAGAACACGACGCGGCGGATGATGGGGCTGGACGCGGCCCCGGTGATCGAGGCCGACCCGCGCGACCGCCGCTTCAAGGATGGGGCGTGGCAGGACAACGAGATTTTCGACTTCATCAAGCAGAGCTACCTGCTCTCCGCCCGCTTCGTGCAGGAGGTGGTGAAGGACGTGGACGGGCTGGACCCGAAAGTCGCCCAGAAGGTCGATTTCTACTCGCGCCAATTCGTGGACGCGCTGAGCCCGTCCAACTTCGTCATGACCAATCCCGAGGTGCTGCGCCGCACGGTGGAGACGGGCGGCGAGAACCTCCTGCGCGGCCTGACCAATCTGCTCGGCGATCTCGAGCGCGGGCGGGGTCGCCTGCGCATCCGCATGACGGATACGGAAGCCTTCTGCCTGGGTGAGAACATTGCCACCACGCCGGGCAAGGTGGTGTGGCAGACGCCGCTCATGCAGCTCATCCAATACGCCCCGGCGAGCGAGACGGTGCTGAAGCGGCCGCTGCTGATCGTGCCGCCCTGGATCAACAAGTTCTACATCCTGGACCTGCGCGCCAAGAATAGCTTCGTGGCTTGGGCGGTGGCACAGGGCCACACGGTCTTCATGGTCTCCTGGGTCAATCCGGACGAAGAACTCGCGACCAAGGATTTCGAGGATTACATGAGCGAGGGCATCCTCGCCGCCCTCGACGCGATCGAGCGCATTACCGGCGAGCGTGAGGTCAATGCCATCGGCTATTGCCTCGGTGGCACGCTGCTCGCCTCCACCCTGTCCTGGATGGCGGTGAAGAAGGACAAGCGGATCCGGTCGGCGACCTTCCTCGTGACGCTCCTCGATTTCTCGGAGGCTGGCGAACTCGGCGTCTTCATCGACGAGCAGCAGATCCAGGCGCTGGAGGAGCGGATGAACCGCCGCGGCTATCTCGAGGGCAGCGAGATGGCGCAGACCTTCAACATGCTGCGGGCGAACGACCTCATCTGGTCCTTCGTCGTGAACAACTACCTGCTCGGCAACGAACCGTTTCCTTTCGACCTGCTCTACTGGAACAGCGACAGCACGCGCATGCCGGCGGCCATGCACAGCTTCTACCTGCGGCAGATGTATCAGCAGAACAAGCTCTGCGTGCCGGGCGGCATTACCTTGGGCGGCGTGCCGATCGACCTCGGCCGCGTCAATCTGCCGATCTACATGCTGGCGGCGCGGGAAGACCACATCACGCCGTGGAAATCGACCTATGCCGGGCTGAAATACATGAAGGGGCAGAAGCGCTTCGTGCTCGCCGCCTCCGGCCACATCGCGGGGGTCGTCAACCCGCCCTCTTCCGGCAAATACAGCCACTGGGTCGCGAACGAGACGCCGGAGCGCGCTGAGGACTGGGAGGGGGGCGCCACCGAAATCGCCGGCTCCTGGTGGCCCGACTGGCAGCGCTGGATCGTCCGCCTGGCACCCGAGACCGTACCGGCGCGCGAACCCGGCACCAACGTCACGGTGATCGAGGACGCGCCCGGCTCCTACGTGAAGGTGACGGCCTGAACCGAGCCCGTCAGCGCGCTGGGCGCGGCGCAGGGACGGCGAGAGATTCACTCGGCGACTGGCGGAATTTCACGAAATAGGTCGTGAAGCGGCCGACGAAGATGCCGGTGCAGAAGCCGCCGACGGCGAGCGTGAACAGAAGGAAGGTGAGATTGGCGCGAAGCGCGGGCTCCGCCCCGGTCAGGTAGCCAACCGCGTATTTCAGCGCGAAGATGACGAGGATGAGCGGCAGCACAGTGGAGTCGCCTTCCAGGCCGATGAGCCACTGCGCATGGTCGGCACGCACCCGGGCCTGCCGGGTCAACAGATGTCCGAGCACGGCGCCCGCCGCCAGGGTGATCAGCCAGACCGGCAGGAGGCCTGGGGTGATCGCCGGATTTGCCAGAATCCCCTCGATGTCGAGCCCGGCGAAGATGAGGGGGAGAAGGGCGAGGCGCCACAGCGGCACGACGTTCGCCTGGCGGGCGGCGATGCCGCGCCGGACCAGCACGTAGAGGACGAGATAGACCCACCAGGGCGTATGCTTGAGAGCCTCGATGATCGCGGTCACGTCGCCTGTCCCTTCCGGCGCTGCTTCCCGGCCGTTCGAGCCGGCCACGGGTGTTATGACAAAACCGGCCTCGCTCCAAAAGAGGCGCCTCTGGCCGGGGCCGCCCGCTGTCCTGTAGAACCGCCGCATGATCGCGGACCTCATCGCCCTCGTCCTCGGCCTCATCGGCCTCCTCCTCGGCATTGCGGCCTTCCTGGCGCAGCGCGGCGCCGCCCGGCAGGGTGAGGGCGAGGTCGAGCGGCTGCGGCTGCAGGCCGAGCAGATTCTGACCGGCATGCGCGCCGAGCAGGAAACGACGCGGGCGCAGTTGGCGGCGACAGAGCGGGGCTTGAACGCCGCCATCCAGGCAGGCACCACCGGCGCGCTCTCCAAGGCCTTCGAGCAGATCACCGCGGCCACCACCGCTGTCTCCGCCGCCATGGACACGATGCGCCAGCAGGCGACGGAGGAGCAGCGGCGCATCGCCGCGACGCTCGACCAGCAGATCACCAGCTTACGCGAGAGCAACGAGAAGCGGCTGGCCGAGATGCAGGCGACGGTGAACGAGCAACTGCACGCCGCCGTCGAAAAGCAGATGGAGCAGAGCTTCGCCCGCGTGGTTGACCAGTTCACTGCCGTGCAGAAGGCGCTGGGGGACGTGCAGGCGGTGACGGCGCAAATCGGTGACATCAAGCGGCTCTTCACCAACGTCAAGACGCGCGGCGGCTGGGGCGAGGCGCAGCTGCGCGCCATGTTGGAGGACGTGCTGCCCGCCGGCAGTTTCGAGGCCAACGTCAAGCTGCGCGAAGATAGCGACGACATGGTGGACTTCGCCGTCGCCATGCCGATGCGCGGCGGCGCGCGCGTCTGGCTGCCGGTGGATGCGAAATTTCCGGTCGAGGATTACGAGCGGCTCATCGCCGCCGCCGAAGCGGGGGATGGCGAGGGCGAGCGCGGGGCCCGGCGCGGGCTGGAACGGCGCCTGCGGGACGAATGCCGCAAGATCGCCGAGAAATACGTCAACCCGCCGGTAACCGTGGAATTCGGCGTGCTCTATCTCGCGACCGACGGGCTCTATGCCGAGGTTGCGCGCGTGCCGGGGCTGATCGAGGAGATGAGCCGCAGCCATCGCGTGATGATCCTGGGGCCCAGCCTGTTTCCCGCCCTGCTGCGCACGGTGCAGCTCGGCCACGTGACACTGGCCCTCGAAGAGAAGGCGGATCAGATTCGGTCGCTGCTGGGCGCCACGAAGACCGAAATGGGCAAGATGGATCTGGTGCTCGGCAAGCTCGCCAAGAATGCGAGCAGCATGACGAACACGATCGAAGCGGCGCGGGTGCGCGCGCGCGCCGTCAGCCGCAAGCTACGCACGCTGGAAGCGGTCGAGGAAGCGAAGGCCGACGAACTCCTCGAACTCGAAGCCGGTTTTCCGGCGATCGAATCCGAGGAATCTTGATCGTAGAGTGGGCATCGCTCCGCGATGCCCACTCTAGGGCACGCTCTAGAAGCGATAGCCGATACCGACGCCGACGACGGTCGGGTTCAGCGCCGTCTTGGCCGAGACGTGGCCGGCCACGCTGTCGATGTTCGCGGTTGTGTTCAGGAACATCTGCTTGGCGTCGAAGTTCGCGAACCAGTGGCCCGAGAAGTTGTAGTCGAAACCGATGTCGAGCGCGGGGCCGGCCGTCGTGTCCAGGCTGAACTTGGTGACGGTGGGTTCCGAGGGCTGCGTCGCGTAGAAGAAGGCGACGGTGACGCCGAGCCCGACATAGGGGCTGAACTTGCGCTCCGGCATGAAGTGATACTGCACGGTCAGCGTCGGCGGCAGCACCCAGGCGCTACCGACGTCGACATGGCCGAGCGCCGTATCACCCGCGGAAATCTTGTGGTTGGTGCTGGCGGCGATGAGCTGCACCGCCCAGTTCGGCGTGACGAAATAGGTGCCGGTGAGTTCCGGGGACACGCCGCCACTCGCATTCACCTGGCCGCCGATCGGGCTGATGCTGCTCGAGAAGGTCTCGGGGATCACGCCGATGACGCTGAGGCTCGCCTCGAAGGTGCCGGCATGGATGGGGGTCGGTGCGCGGGCGGTGAAGAAGCCATCGTCCTGCGCTGCGGTCTGTGCCTGGGCGGCGCCGGGGAATGCGGCGAGAGCTGCGAGCGCAATGCTGCCCAAGCCTGCCAATGCCAACCGATTCATGGGGTCTCTCCATCTCTGATGGCGAGATGAAGTCAGGCTTGCGGCTGCAAATCTTTGATCGAACGCAAAGCATCGCATGCTGCACTGCAACGCAGCTATCGGCGCTGGGCGGGGCTCCATGGCGCTTGTGTGGGGAACGAAACGATGGCGCGGCGCGGCGGAGCAGGATAGGGTGCTTGCGGGGAGACGGCCGCTCTGTGAACCCTTAATGAACAATCAAAGAAAGCTGCGGTCAGCGCCTTGTTAAAGGATTATTAGCCGGCTCGGCCGTACCCCGGTCTGGACCCTCGCTCTGCCGCCCGGGAGGCTGCTCTGACGGACGACCCCGCACAGGACTCGGATATCGACGCCCGCTATTTCGACGCGGCCTTCTATCTCGAGACCTATCCCGACATCCGCCAAGCGGGCGTGGACCCGTTGCATCACTACCGGCACTGGGGCGCCTTCGAAGGGCGTGATCCCAACCCCTTCTTCTCGACCTCTTGGTATCTGCTGCAGAATCCGGACGTGCTGGAGGCGGGCATCAACCCGCTGCACCACTACGTGCTCTTCGGCCAGCGCGAGGGGCGCAATCCCCACCCCAATTTCGACCTGCATTTCTACGTCAATCAGCAGCCTGAGGCGGCGGGCGATCCGCTGCTCTACCATCTGCGCATCGGCCAGGCTCAGGGCCTGCCGACCGAGCGGCAGTTTCGGCTCGAGGATCTCATGTCCGCCGGCGGCACGCCGCCCGCGCCCCCGGCCGGGCTGCAGGTGGATGTCGTCATCCCCGTCTATCGTGGCCTGGAAGAGACGCGGCGCTGCATCGCGAGCCTGCTGCGCGATCCGCAGCCGGGCCTCGGCGGGCTGCTCCACCGTATCATCGTCATCGACGACGCCGCGCCGGACCCGGCGCTCTCCCGCTATCTCGACCGGCTGGCGGCGCGCCGCTTCATCCATCTCATCCGCCATCCGCGCAATCGCGGCTTCGTCGCCTCCGTCAACCACGGCATCACCGCCGCCCGCGGGCGGGACGTGGTGCTGCTCAACGCCGATACCGAAGTGCCGGCCGGCTGGCTCGCGCGTCTTGCAGGTCACGCCTACAGTCATCCGCGCGTCGCCACCGTCTCACCCTTCTCCAACAATGCGACGCTCTGTTCCTATCCGGCCGTGCCCGGCGCGCCTGACCTGCCCTTCGGCGAAAGCCTGGCCCGGATCGATGCCGCCTGTCTCGCGGCCAATGCTGGGCGCGCGGTGACGGTGCCGACGACCGTCGGCTTCTGCATGTATCTGCGGCGCGACGCGCTGGATGCGCTCGGCGTCTTCGATGCCGAGACCTTCGGGCGCGGCTATGGCGAGGAGAACGATTTCTGCATGCGTGCGGCCGCCGCCGGGTGGCGCCACCTGCTCGCCTGCGACCTCTTCGTCTACCACAAGGGCGAGGTGAGCTTCGGCGCCGAAGCGCCGGAGCGCCTGAGCAGCCGCGCGCTGCTGGATGCGCGATGGCCGGAGTACCGCGATCGCGTCGCGGTCCATTTGCGGCTGGACGAGGCGCGGCCCTATCGCTTTGCGACCACGCTGCAGCTCTTCGCCACCAACGGCTTGCCGACGATCCTGATGGTGCAGCACGCCTATGACGGCGGCATCGGCCAATATGTCCGTGGCCTGGCCGAGGCTGCGCGCGGCCGGGCCAATGTGCTCGTGCTGCGGGCCACCATGGATGGGCGGGGCGTCCGCCTCGCCGTGCCCGCCCTCGCCGATCATCCGGACGTCTTCATTCCCTTCCCGCAGCCCGACCGCGAAGAGGTGCGGGACCCGCTGCTCGTGGAGGGGGAAGGACGCGCGGCGCTGCTCGCTGATCTCTTGCGCCTCCTCGCGCCGCTCCGCATCGCGCGCCTCCATGTCCAGCATTGGATCGGCCTCAAGCTCGACCTGCCGGCGCTCATCCGCGCGCTGGACGTGCCGTTCGACGTCACGATCCATGACTGGTTCGCGATCTGCCCGCGCATCAACCTGCTGCCGGTCGCGGATGGTCCCTCCTGCGGCGAACCCGAACCCGCCGTCTGTGACCGTTGCATCCAGGCGCGAGACGATACGGTGGCGCAGGACATTCTGGGCTGGCGCGCCGAGCAGGCCTGGCTGCTGCGCCTGGCCAACCGCGTGCTCTGCGCGACGCAGGACGGTCTCGCCCGGCTCGCCCGCCATGGCCTGGCGGACCGCGCCATTCTCGCGCCCTTGGAACTGATGCCGGCGGAGGTGCCGCCTTGCCCGGCGCTGCGTCCCGCGCCGAAACCTCTGCGCGGCCGCGCCGGCGCCCGGCCTCTGCGCGTGGCCGTTCTCGGCGTGCTCGCCGATCACAAGGGCGCGCCGCGGGTCACCGCGCTTGCCGAAACCGCCGAACCCGGGCGCCTCGCCATCACCCTCATCGGCAAGGCGGAGCGGCCGATCCCGACTGCCGCGCGCCACGCGCTGAGCGAGACCGGCGCCTACGAGCCGGAGGAACTGCCGGCGCTCATCGACCGCGTGGACCCCGAGGTGATCTGGTTTCCCGCCGGCTGGCCCGAAACCTGGAGCTATACGCTGACCCAGGCGATCCTCTCCGGCCGGCCGATTCTGGCCGCTGCCATTGGCGCCTTTCGTGAGCGTCTGGCGACTCACCCCAGGGCGATGCTGATCGACCCCGAGGCGGGGCCGGAGGAAACCCTCTCCGCTCTGGTGGCGCTCGCCAAGCGGGCCGCAGCCGAACGCAGCGCCGGGGCCGGGGCCGCCGAGGCCTTGCCCACCGAATCGCCTGCCGATTTCTTCTACGAGCAGGCCTATTGGGCGCCGCTGGCGCTGGGTGCGGGCAAGCCCGCGGCACCGCGCGTTACCGATCTGCGCAGCCCCGGGCGGACCGCCGTCGTCTTCCTGCCCGAGCGGCTCGACGTCGGCGTCATGGGCGCCTGCGCCTATATTCGCGGCCTGCTGCCACTGACTCATCCGGGGGCGGGTGAGGTCAGCGTCACCCTCGCCGATGCCACGGAAGCGCAGCGGCTGCGGCCGGATCTCTTCGTCGTCCATCGTCATGCCGTGCCGGAAGAAGCCGAGGCGGCCGCGCTGCTCGACCACGCGCGGCGCCTCGGCGTGCCGCTGCTCTACGATCTCGATGACGATCTCGCCGGCCTGCCGGACGATCACCCCGAAGCCGCCCGGCTGCGCCCACGCAGCGCCGCCGTCATCCGCCTGCTCGCCGGGGCCGACCGTGTGCATGTCTCGACGGCGCGCCTCGCCGACCGCGTGGCGCCCTTCGTGCGCGGTGGTCACGCCCGGATCGACGTCGTGCCGAACGGGTTGGACGAGCGGCTCTGGCTGCCGCCCGGTTTCGCGCCGCCCGGCCCTGCGTCGGCGCTGACGGCAGCGGGGGTGCAACTCGGGCCGGTGCGCCTCCTCTACATGGGCACCGCGACCCACGGGGCGGATCTCGATCTCATCCTGCCGGCGCTGCGCCGCCTGCACGAAACCTTCGGCGAGCGCGTCGCGATCGACCTGGTCGGCGTGGTGCCACCTGGGGATCTGCCGGGCTTCCTCAATCGTGTCGAGGTGCCGCGGCGAGCCGGGCTCTCCTATCCCGCCTTCGTCGCCTGGCTGACCGACCGGCAGCGCCGGCAACCCTGGGCGATCGGCCTCGCACCCTTGGTCGACACGCCCTTCAACCGCTGCAAATCGGCGATCAAGATGCAGGATTACGCGGCGCTGGGCCTCGCCACCGTCGCCTCCGACATGGCGGCCTATAACGCCCTCGGCGTGATGGGGGGCGCGGCCGGAAACCCGCGTGGCGCTCTGCTGGCGGCGAGTGAGGGGGACTGGTTCCAGAGCCTCGCGCGCCTCGTCCGCCAGCCGGAGATACGGCGGCGCATGGCGGCGGATGGCCATGCCGCCCTTTGTGCGGATGGCACGCTCGTGGCCCAGGCTGCGACGCGGCGTGCCCATCTCGCGGCCCTTCTGCCCGGAATAGGGGCGCCTCCGGCCCCGGCCGAGACACCGGAGCGGCCGCGTGCGTCACGCCGGCGCCTGGCACGCGAAAGCGTCTGAGCGCCAGCCCGGCTTTTCCTCCGCCGCACCCGGCTTCAGGATGGCCCGCTATCCTCTGCCAGGAAGGAGTGCGCCGTGCCATCCAGCCTTGTCTTGCCTGCCGTTCTGCGACGTGGGCCGGCTCAGGATCTGCGGCGTGTAAGGGACGAACCGGGCCAGGGCCGTGTCACCAACACGGAACTCTTCTTCGATCTCGTCTTCGTCTTCGCGGTCACGCAGATCTCCCACGCGATGCTGCCGGAGCCGGATCTGTGGCGTGGCCTGCATGCGCTGCTGCTCTTCGGCGCGGTGTGGTGGCTCTGGATCGATACCTCGTGGGTCACCAACTGGCTGGACCCGGATCGCGCGCCCGTGCGCCTCATGCTGTTCGCGCTCATGGCGGGCGGCCTCGTCATCGCGGCCTGCATCCCGCACGCCTTTGCCGCGCGCGGACTCGCCTTTGCCCTGTGCTACGTCGCGATGCAGATCGGCCGCTCGCTCTTCGCCTTGTGGGCCTTCGCCGGGCGCAGCCCTGGAAACGCGCGGAACTTCCAGCGTATCGCGCTGTGGATGGCCGGCAGCGCGGTCTTCTGGATTGCCGGCGGCTGTGCTGGCGGGGACCTGCGCTTCGCCCTCTGGGTGGTGGCGCTGGCGCTCGATCTCGGCTCGGCCTGGGCCGGCTTCTGGGTGCCCGGCCTCGGCCGCTCGACCACGGCGGATTGGGACGTGGACGGCGCGCATATGGCCGAACGCTGTGCGGCCTTCGTGCTCATCGCCCTCGGCGAATCCATTACCGTCACGGGTGCCTCCTTCTACGAGGCGGCCTGGACGGCGCCGCTGCTCGGCAGCTTCCTCGCGGCCTTCCTGGGTACCGTCGCGATGTGGTGGATCTATTTCGATACCGGCGCGGAACACGCCAGCCGGCACATCGCGACCTCCGACGACCCGGGCCGGCTGGCCCGAGTCATCTACACCTACGTCCATGCCGCGCTGATCGCCGCGGTCATTCTGGGTGCGGTGGGTGACGAGATGACCTTGCACGAGCCTGGGGCGCCGGCCCGGGGCGCGGCGCTGGCCGTCACCCTCGCGGCGCCGGTGCTCTACCTCCTCGCCAATCTCGCCTTCAAGGCCGTCGTCACG
Organism: Acidisoma sp. 7E03; assembly: GCF_054665075.1. Lineage (NCBI taxonomy): Bacteria > Pseudomonadati > Pseudomonadota > Alphaproteobacteria > Acetobacterales > Acidocellaceae > Acidisoma > Acidisoma sp. 7E03. The sequence goes on along the minus strand of NZ_BAAFHE010000003.1, from coordinate 22,497 downwards.
GGTAGGCCGCCGCTTTCCCACCTCGTGGGCCTCGGGCTGATGCTGCCGCTCGGGCTGTGGTCGGGTGGCCAATCCCTGCTGCACGTCAATTTGGCGACCAGCCTCGTGCTCGTCGTCGTGGCCCTCTGGGAGAACCGATCCTTCACACGACCGCGGTTTGATATGGCGCCGGGGCGCCGTTAGAAGGGCGACAAACGCGGCGACTGCGAAGGGCTGAGATGCAGATTGAATGGACTGAGGGGGAGGCCGCCTTCGCGGCCTGCGCGGCCGGGCACGTCGCACGGCATTTGGTGGACAATCCGAGCCTGGCGATTGCGCTGCCCACGGGCATGACACCGGTCGGTCTCTACCGGCAACTCCTGGCGGAGGCCGCCGAGGGGCGGGTAAGGCTGACCGAGGGCCATTACTTCAACCTGGACGAATATGTCGGTGTGCCCCAGGCCGATAGCCACAGCTTCGCGGCCTTCCTGCATCGTCACTTCATTGACGAGGCAGGGATTCCGGCCAGCCAGGTGCGGCTGCTCCACGGCGATGCGCCCGACATTCTGGCTGAAGCCCGCGCGCATGACGCAGCCGTCGCCGCCCGCGGCGGGCTCGATCTCGCCATCCTCGGCCTCGGCGCCAATGGCCATATCGCCTTCAACGAGCCGGGCGCGCCCTGGGACACCGGCACCCACGTCGTGCCGCTGACGGAGGAGACGCGCGCCGCCAACGCTGCCTATTTCGCCGATGCCTTCACCGTGCCGGAGGCCGGCGTCACCATGGGCATCGGGCTGTTGCGCGCGGCGCGGCACATCCTGCTCCTGGTCTCGGGTGCGGCCAAGGCGCGCGCGCTCGAGGTCTTTCTCGCCGGCAAACCCGATCCCGCCTGGCCGGTGACGGCCCTGTGCGGTCACCCTTCCGTCACCCTCGTGGCCGATTCCGCACTCAGGAGCCGCTGATGCGCTGGCACGCCGCAGCCGTCGCCCTCTGCCTCGTCGCGCTGCCCGCCGTCGCGCAGGCGGCCGGGCTCTGCGCCGCGGGCGCCACGAGCGATGCGCTGCGCCCGCTGCCTGAGAGCGCGGCGCCGGCCGCGCGGCAGGTCTTTGGGCTCGCCCCCGAGATGCCGGCGGCCGTCGTCGCCCAGACCACGGTCTATCGCTGCGATGGCGGGCGGACGCTGATCTGCACGACCGGCGCCAATCTGCCCTGTGGCAAGGCGAAGACCGCGCGGCACCTGCCGGCGGTCAGCCAGTGGTGCGCGCGCAATCCGAATGCCGATTTCGTGCCGGCCTATGTCACGGGAAACGAGACGGTCTATTCGTGGCGCTGTCATGCAGGCCGCGCCGTGGCGGGCCAACGCGCGCCACTCGATGCCCGCGGCTTTTTCGCGGATTACTGGAAGTCGCTGCCCTCGGCGGCACCTTAAGGCCGCGTGCCTCGTCGGCTGATGGTGTGCGCCGGTCTCAGTTCGCCGGCGGCGTCATCGGCCCGCAGAGCTTCGCAAGTTCCGCTTCGGCATCATAGTAGGGCTTCTTCTCGCCCTTGGTGCTGGCGCGCGTCCATTCGACAAAGAAGGGCTTCCAGCCGGTCGTCGTGCCGTCATTGTCCCTGTACTTCACGAATCCGCACAGCGCTGGGCTCTTGCCGATCGATTCGAATTCGCCAGTGAACTGCGCGCTGGTCGGGTGGGTGAGAGCGGTCGCGATATAGGCTTCGCCGAGATCGCGCACCTTGCCTTCCGCCGGGGTGTGCAGCGTGCGGGCGCGGAACTCCGCCAGGCTCTGCGGCGTCGTCGCCGGCACGCTGCCCGCGCCGATATAGGGCTGCGGATAGAGCTGCGGCTGGCTGGCGCAGGCGGCCAGGCCAAGAGGCGCGAGAAGGGCGAGGGCGGGAAGGCGACGATGGATCTGCATGGGCGCTATTCGCTCATAGCCCTGATTCCTGGTCAATCCTTCGGCAAGAGGCGAGAGGCCCATTAATCTTCTGGTTACGCACGGCTGCCTGCGTGCTAGTGCGACGGGATCAAGGATGGCGGTGTCAGGGGCCATGGGTGATCGGTTCAGCGTAACGGCCAGGCAAGCGGCTGTGGCTCGGTGGGGGCGCGGGATCGTCCGTTTGGTCCAGCGCCGGCTGACCGTCTTCATCGTGGCGCTGGTCGCCGTCATGGGCGCCTGCACCTGCATCGCCTTCATCGTCAATCGCAATGATGAAGCGGCAGTCAGAGACTATATCTATGTGACGCGGGACGTGCGGATGGTGCAGATGGCGCTGCTGCAGGCCCAGGCCGGTGCGCGCAGCCTGGTGCTGAGCGGTGACCCCGAAGATTTCGCCGATTATGCGCATGCCATCGGCCAGCTGGCCCAGACGCGGCCCGAGCTTTACGCCTTGATCGACGATTTCGCGGCGCGTGACCCGCAGGCCGCGGGCGAGGCGAAACCCGTGAGTAAAGCCGTGGCCCAACTGCGTGACATCTGGGACCAGGCTGCCGCCCTCGGCCTCGCACACCGGACCGCCGATGCCCAAGGCGTGCTGGCAGCGCACGACGCCAATGCGGTGATGGGGCGGACGACGGATCTCATCACGGGCTATCTCGCCTATCGCTCCGCCCGCGCTGAGCGGGACTGGCAGCGTATCGCCGTCGAACAGAACATCACGCTGCTCGTCAACCTGCTCGGCGCCCTGATCGCGATCGGCGCCACCGCTTACGCCTTCACGCGCAGCGAGCGCGAGGCGAAGGGGCGCGACGCCGCGATCCAGGCCAGCCAGCGGGCGCGCCGGCAGGTGGAGACGCTCTTCGGCATGACGGACATCCTGCAGAGCGCGCAGGTGAGTGAGGACGCTAATGCCGTGCTACGTGCGACGGCGACCGAGCTCATGCCGGAATGCGGCGGCATGCTCTACGTCTTCAACAACTCGCGGGACCGTTTGGATCTCGCCATCGAATGGGGCGAGCCGGGCAGCGCTCCCGCGCCGGTGCACATCACGCCCGATTCCTGCTGGGCGCTGAAGCGCGGCAAGCCGCATCTGAATGAGGACGCACCGGGCGCGCTGCGCTGCAACCATGCCGTGGAGACCCAGCCGGTCCTCGAAATTCCCATTGTCGCGCGCGGCGAGATTCACGGCCTGCTCGCGCTGCGGGGCGTGGCGCTGAGCGACGCCGACATCCGCACGCGCCTCAAGCCAGTGGCGATCGCGCTGGCGGATGCGATGTCCCTGGCACTCTCCAACATCGCGCTGCGCGAACGCCTGCGCAACCAGGCGCTGCGCGACCCGCTGACCAGTCTCTACAACCGGCGTTTCCTGGAAGAGATGCTGGAGCGGCTGACGACGGATGCCGAGCGGCGGCGCGCCCCTCTCGCGGTCATCATGATGGATCTGGATCACTTCAAGAAGCTGAACGACCGTTACGGTCATGCGACGGGCGACATCGTGCTGCGCAACGCCGCGAGTGCCGTTCTCTCCTGCCTGCGTCCGGTCGACGTCGCCTGCCGCTACGGTGGAGAAGAACTGGCGATTCTGCTGCCCGACAGTACGCTTGAGCAGGCGATGGCGAAGGCCGAGCAGATTCGGGCGCGTCTCGGCACGGCGAGCGCGAGCGACGTGCCGGTGACTGCATCTTTCGGCGTCGCCGCGATGCCCGAGACTTGCCGGCGTGCGTCCGAATTGCTGCCCACGGCGGACGTGGCCTTGTACCAGGCGAAGGATCAAGGCCGGAACCGGGTGGTGGCCGCGCCCATCCTTCCCGCGGCCGAAATGATCAGTCTCGCCAATGGTGGGCGCAGCCTGCCCAGCGGCGACTGAGGCAGCGCCGCAGTCCCGGCGCTCAGCCTGATAGTTATACACATGGACTTCGTTAATTTTTGGATAGATGGATTAATTTGACAATCTGCGACCGTGATGGAACCTTCGCGCGGGGTTGCCGCTTTCGGGGCCTCAATGCACAGAAGATGCAGAAGAAGGATGACGTGATGCGTGCCTGTCGACAGTTCCTTCGTTTCGACTGAAGCCCGTCGCCGTCCCGCACTCCGTAGGAGCCGTTCATGCCTCGCCCTTTGACCTTGGCCCGTCTGCTTTCAGATGGCTTGGTCCGTCGCGCGCTTTCGACCATCCTCATCCGCCGCCAGGAGCCGATCCTGCAGCCCGTCGCCGCCGAAGTGCGCCGTCTTGGCCCGTCGCGGTCGGCCGCAGCACCCCGCCTGGTGTCGCCGGCCATAAGAAACACGGGAAAACGTTCATGACCGATCAACCGTCATCCGATGCCGCCCGCCGCTGGCGGCCCGAGACCCTGGCGCTTCACGGCGGCAGCTATCGCGCCGATCCCACGACGGGGGCGGTCGCCGTGCCGATCTACCAGACGACCTCGTACCAGTTCCATGATACGGCGCATGCCGCGCGGCTGTTCGGGCTGCAGGAACTCGGCAACATCTACACGCGCATCATGAATCCGACGCAGGATGCCTTCGAGCAGCGGATCGCAGCGCTCGAAGGCGGCGTCGCGGCGCTCGCCCTCTCCTCCGGCCAGTCGGCCTCTGCCTTCTCCATCCTCAACATCGCCGAAGCGGGGGACAACGTCGTCAGCTCCACGGATCTGTACGGCGGCACCTGGGCGCTGTTTGCGAATACGCTGAAGCGGATGGGGATCGAGGTGCGCTTCGTCGACCCCGCCGATCCCGAGAACTTCGCGCGCGCGACGGACGCTCGCACCCGCGCCTATTATGCCGAGACGCTGCCCAACCCGAAGCTCGAGGTCTTTCCCATCGCCGAGGTGGCGGCGGTGGGCCGACGGCTCGGCGTGCCCCTGATCATGGACAATACCGCCGCACCCCTCATCGTGCGGCCCTTCGATCATGGTGCTGCCATCGTGATGTATTCGGCGACGAAATATATCGGCGGTCACGGCACCTCGATCGGTGGTGTCATCATCGATGGCGGCAATTTCCCCTGGGAGGCCCATAAGGAGCGCTTCCCTCTGCTGGCCGAGCCGGATGCCGGCTATCACGGCGCGGTCTGGATCGAGGCGGCAAAGCCGCTCGGCCCCATCGCCTATGTGCTGCGTGCACGGGTGGTGTTGCAGCGGGATCTCGGCGCCACGCTCTCTCCCTTCAACGCCTTCCAACTCATCCAGGGGCTGGAGACGCTGCCGCTGCGCCTGCGCCAGCACAATGCCTCCGCCGAGACCGTGGCGGCCTTCCTCAAGGGGCATGAGAAAGTCACCCGGGTCATCCATCCGAGCCAGCAGGACGGGCTCGCGCGGAGGCGGGCCGAGACATACCTGCGCGGCGGCCATGGCGCGCTGGTCGGCTTCGAACTTGCCGGGGGGGCAGAGGCGGGGTCCCGCTTCATCAATGCCCTCAAGCTCTTCTATCACGTCGCCAATATCGGGGACGCGCGCAGCCTCGCCATCCATCCGGCGACGACGACTCATTCCCAGCTGACGGTGGAGGAGCAGGCGAAGACTGGGGTGACGCCGGGCTACATCCGGCTCTCCATCGGCCTCGAACATCCGGATGATATTCTCGAGGACTTGGCGCAGGCGCTCGCCGCTGCCTGAGGGCCAACGGCATCCGGAGCCAGGTCTCTGGGTGTCGTTCGCACAGCGAAAAGCGTGTTGCAGTGCAGCGGGAGCGGTTGGATTTTGCTGCGCGGCAGGGCCGCCACTGTTGCGGGCAGAGGCGGCCCCGGCGGAGGCCGAACGATCCGTTCGGCCAGAGGGCTGCGAGACGCAGCCCCTGCGAGAAATCACATCATGATCGGAAAGATCGCGCAAATTTGACGAAAAGTCAACTTGACCGATCAGCATAACTCTGATGCTGCCAGCGCCGGTCGCGGGGCTTATCCCGCAACTGCGAAGGATCTACCGCGGAAAGAGTGGGAGGGTGGGGCTCTCACCCGTTCAGATATCCCCTCGTCCGCAGATTGGGAGAGTGGTCAACGACCCCTCGCCGCGCGCCGGAGTGAGGACGCGGGGGGAGCGCCCCCCGACGGCTCTACGCCGGCTTCTTTTTCTTCGGCAGCAGCTTCATGACGCGGAGCGCTAGGCGGGTCAGCGCCGGCATGGTGGTGGGGCGGCGCAGGCGGGGATCATAGCCCGAAAAGCGGCGGTCGTTCTCGGACAGGCAGAGCGCCATCAATTCGGGCAGTTCGATCTCGACGTTGCTCACGGATTGCGCGCCGGTGACGGTGAAGTTGTTGTCCTGCGTGCGCTCCTTGCCCTCACCGTCGATGCTGCGGGCGAGGCCGATCCGCTCATAGCCGAGGAAGACCCAGACCGCCCAGACGCGCAGTTCGAACCAGGGGCGCTTGTACCAGGGCAGCGTCGCCCGGTGCCAGGCCAGCCAGTTGGCGAAGAGCAGGATGTGGCGGCACTCCTCCTGCATCACCGGCTCGAAGGTTTCGATCAGCTCGGGCGGGAAGAAGCCGGAGCGCTTCGCCACCTCGAAGAGACCGAAGGCGAAGAAGCTGTCCACGCATTCGCTGAAGCCGGTAACGAGATAGGCCCACTCCGTATCCTTCGGCTTGCGGTAGGGCGGCTCCACGGCGAGCGGAATGCCATAGGCCTCGACGAGCTTGGAGAGCACCTCCTTGTGGCGGTTCTCTTCCCAGGCGTTGAGGGCGATGGCGTGGCGCATGTCGCCATCCATGAGGTCCCCCGCATAGGCGGCCATGCGCAGTCGCGCCTTGCCCTCGGTCTCCACCGCAATGTCCCAGATCGGCAGGGAGGTCACGCGGTGCAGCGTCTCCGGGTCGAGCTTCGGCCAGGGAATGACGGAGGGCCGGTAGGGGTTGAAGGTCTCCTCGAACATGCGGTGGACTTCGCGCTTGTGTTCCGGAGTGCCCGGCCGCAGCGGGCCCGTCACCGAACTCTGCCAGTAGCGGGCTTCGCGGTCGGCCCGGTCCATCGCGTCCTGATGGCGTTCATTGGGGAGAACGGGCGGCACGAAGCCCTTCACATGGGCCTCGGTGAAGAATTCGTCGGCGGCTGCGCTCATCTCTGTCCTGCCTCCTGTGCCCGATGGTGGGCGACCGATGGCGCGAAAGTACCACATCGTGCGGCACTGCAAAATGGCTCCGCCGCGCGGCCAAGTTGCGCTGTCCACGTGACACCGGCGCGCCTCGACGATCCGGTGTTCATCTCATGCGAGGGGAGGGGGGGACGCGAGGCCGAAGCCTCGCCGTCGAACCACAGTGGTGCCCAGAAGAAGACTCGAACTTCCACGACCTTGCGGCCACAGGTACCTGAAACCTGCGCGTCTACCAATTCCGCCATCTGGGCAATGCTGCGGTGGGCGGGGGTGTAACCGTCCTGTCGCGTGGCGTCAACGGGGGGCGATCACGAGACCGCGGGGAAAGCCGTGCTTGATCTTGAGGGCAGCCTTGCCGCTCCGTAATGCTGTGATCCCCATGGTTCCGGAGGCCAAGAGCATGCTTGCCCATCAGCCTAAGATCGCCACCGTCTTGGGAGGTGCCGGCTTCATCGGCCGCTACCTCGTGCCGCGACTCACGCATGCCGGCTATATCGTCAGGGTTGCCGGGCGCGATGCCGAACGCGCGGCCGGGCTGCGGCCCATGGGCCGGCCGGGGCAGGTGGTGCCGGTCGAAGCCGCCATCACCGATGCCGCGGCCATTGCGCGCGCCGTGGCCGGCGCCGAGGTCGTGGTCAATCTCGTCGGCATCCTGGCGGAGAAGCGGGCCGGTGATTTCAACCGGGTGCAGGGCACGGGGCCGCGGCTCATCGCCGAAGCCGCCGCCGGTGCCCGGGTGCGGCACCTCGTTCATGTCTCCGCCATTGGCGCCTCGGGCACGAGCGCGAGCGGCTATGGCCGCAGCAAGGCGGCAGGCGAGGCCTCCGTCACCGCCGGCTTCCCCGGCGCTGTGATCCTTCGGCCCTCCATCGTCTTCGGGCCCGAGGATCAGTTCTTCAATCGCTTCGCCGCCATGGCGCGCGTCTCACCGTTCATGCCGGTGATCGCGGGCGAGACCCGGTTCCAGCCGGTCTATGTCGGAGACGTCGCCGCAGCGATCATGGCGACACTCAGCCTGCCGCCGGACGCGCCGCGCTTGTACGAACTGGGTGGCCCGGAGGTGCTGAGCTTCCGCCAGATTCTGGAATACATTCTGAAGCAGACGCGGCGGAACCGCAGGCTCGTGACCGTGCCCATGGGCGCCGCCCGTCTGCAGGCGCGCGTGCTGGAGCGGCTGCCCGGCAAGATGCTGACGACGGACCAATTGGCTATGCTGAGCCATGACAATGTCGTGAGCGGGCTTGTGCCGGGTCTGGCGGCACTCGGCGTTCAGCCGACGCCGATCGGCTTGGTGGTGCCGGCTTATTTGGCGCGCTACGCCGCCTGGAGCCGTCGCGGCTGACGAAGCCCGCGGCGGCCCCATCCTGTGAATGATTACCTCTTGGCAATCTTGAGAAACCACGAGACCGCACAAAATTCGCCTCATTCCAAGCGCGTGGTGGGCGTGCTCCACCACAGATTCAGGAGGTCATCGTGAAGTTTCTCTCCATTCGGGCCATCGTCCTCAGCCTGGCCTTCGGCTCCGCCGCCGTCTCTCTCTCCGCCTGCGGCCATTCGCCGCTGACGCGCGCGCTGACCGGCGGCGCCATCGGCGCGGGCGCGGGTGCCGCCGTGGGTGCGGCGACGGGCGGCAATGCCGGCACCGGTGCGCTGGTCGGTGGCGGTATCGGTGCCGCGGGCGGCGCGCTGACCGCGCCCTAAGCCTGCGGTGTCTTCGGCCGGACGGCTGAGCCGGCCGGTTTCCGGTTGACGGGAGAGCGGCGCCGGGCCGCGGCAGGCGGCTCGGCGCTCTCCGACCCGGTGCAGTCTGCGGGCGCCGCCCGCTGCGCGCCCTCTCCACAGCAATAATGGCGTTCGAAGGTCTGCATGGTGAAGGCGACCACCTCGTCCCGCGGGTGGCGGTTGTCCTCCTCATACGGATCCCGGCACAGCGCGGAGACGATTTCGAAAGACGGGAAGTAGAACAGCCTGGGATCGTCTGTGGTGCGCATCACCTCATCCACGGCCGACCGCAGGATGCTCTTGGATGCTGCATTGGCGGTGATGCAGGAGACCGGGCGGAAGGTCGCCATCAGCGGGATGGGCGAGACCGTGAAGACGATGGTGGCCTCGGGCCGCGCGCGGCGGATGACGGCGCAGATCCGGCGAAGATTGTCCAAATTTTCCTGATGGGACGAGACGCGGAAGCCGTGGATCTCTTCGTCGAAGAGATAGGCCGGAACGGCGCGCCACAGCGCGTCGCCGCTCCGCTTGTCGAACCAGATTTCGGCCAGGCCCAGCGTGAGGATGAAGAGATCCGTCTGCTGGATGATGGCACGGGTCTCCGCCTGAACGGCAGGGTCCGCCGGCACGATTTCTTTGGCCTTTGAAAACCACAGATTTTCTGAAAAGCGTTTTCCTTCCAGAGCCCATTCCAATTGCTGCAGGATGGCGAAGGTGTTCACCATGCCTTCGCCGAAGCGGACGATGTGGCTCTGGTTGTTCAGCCCGCGACCCAGAACCGCGTAGCCCCGCTGGCCGAGGTAGCGGGTGATGTGGGCGGCGAAGCAACTGCCGAAGGCCGTGATGCGGGTGTCTTTCGTGACGAAAGGCGCCGGCGGTGACCAGCCGGGCATGATCCAGCGGTCCACCCCCTCAGGCGTTTCGCGAAGTTCCGCTTTGGCGGCGATGAAATGCGTGTGCGGCCCGCGGAACCAGGACCCGTTGAAGACGGCGTAATGGCCATCCCGCTGACTGACGATCTGTTCCAAATCGCTCACGTCGCCGTCCTCATCCGATCTCGCGCCGTTTCGCGGGTGCAGCAAAACTGCCACCAATGCGGAACGATCGAGATTCCTTTCGTCCGACATTGCAACGACCGGGTTTGGAAGTCCATAGTCCTGGAAAGCCGCGCGGAGACGATGGGTGGACAAAAGGAAGACGAAGGGGAGGGCCGTGACGCCTGCCAGACTGAGATTGATCCTGCATGCCGGTACGCCCAAGACGGGAACCACCGCGCTGCAGTCCTTCCTCCACGGCCATCACGACACGCTGCTGGAGCGTGGCATCCTCTATCCGCGCATCGGCGTTACGCCGCCTCCGGAGCCGAAGCATCAATGGATGGTCGGCACCGTCATCGACGAGGATGCTCACCGCTTCGGCGCCTATATGCGGGCGGCCCTGCGGGAAACCAGGGAGGACACGCATACGATCATCCTCTCGGCGGAAGGCTTGTTTCATCGCTGGTGGGACTTTACCGAATCAGGACGCGCGATCCTGAGAGGCCTCGGGGATCAGTTTGACGTGTCGGTCTGGGTCTTCTTTCGTGAGCCGGTTTCCTTTCTCCGCAGCTTCTACGTGCAGATGTTGAAGAATCCACGCAACTGCGGCCCGTTTTACGGAAGAGATGTCGCGGTGGGGCAGATGCTGTCGCACCCCCGCTTCGCCATCCATTTCGACTATGCCCGATACATCGAGGAGGTCGACGCGCTGCTTGGCGACGGGACGGTGCGCCCCTTTCGCTATCGGGGAGACACGGTAGCCGATGTTCTTGCGGCCCTCGGCCTGGAGCCCTTCGACGATGGGGGGGAGCGCGCCAATGTCACCTTGGGCTCCGTCGGGGTGCAACTGCTGCGGCGCGTCAATCGGTATGACCTGCCGGACGAGGCGCGAACGGAAGCGCTTCAGCTCATCGCCAGGCTGGACGGCTTGATCGACGGTGCCAAGGAACCCTGGGGCGTCGATCCTGATGCGGCGAGACAGGTGCGGGCGCTGGCGGCGCCGAGCCTGCGGTTCCTGGCTCAGCGCTACGGTCTATATTTCGAGAATGACGGGGCCGTTGCGGGTGCAGCGGACTAACCGTGGAACACTGTGACGCGGGCCACGCCCATGGGGAACCGCTCGACACATGGCACCAGCGGCGTGTGATCTATTCCTTCGTGCTCGATACGGAGCCCCGCTTCGCAGCCCACGGCTGGCTTCTGGCGCAGTCCCTGATGCGCTGCTGCGGGGCGCGAGCGGCGGACATCCATGTTCAGGCGACCCCGGACGTGGCGCCACCCCTTCTCGCGCTTTTCCGGGACGCAGGCTTCGCGGTTCTGCACATCGCGCGCTTCGGGGACGGCAGGTGGTGCAACAAGATCGCCCAACTGCCGAACCTGTTCGACGTGCCGTCTCGCCACATCGTGCTCCTCGACACTGACATGATCGCCGTCGGCGACATCCGGCCGTTCCTCCGGGACGACGGCATCCAGGCGAAGGTCGTCGACATGCCAAACCCCTCCCTCGGGGTGCTGCATGCCATTCTCGCAGAAGCCGGGTGCCAGGATCCACCTCTGACCGCGACGGATGCACTGGGGAAACCGACCGTTTTGGGAAACGCGAACGGCGGATTCTACGCCGTGCCCCGTCCTCTCGCGCGGCGCTTCGACGCTGCCTGGCGGCACTGGGCTCTCTGGCTGCAAGACCATGGTGCCCCTCTGGCCGAGGAAGGGAGGACGCAGCATGTCGACCAGGTCAGCGCCGCCCTGGCCTTCCGCGTCTCCGGCATCCCCTTCATTCCTGCCCCGTCGAACCTGAACTACTTCACGCATTTCCAAGCACCCCACGGGGCCGACGACGACAGCGCTCCGATCTGCTTGCTGCATCATCACGGTCGTGGGCTTTCCCCCGACGGCCAGTTCGCGCCACCCTTTCCTCTGACGGAACGTGAGCAGGCGGCCGTGGCGATCGCACGCGGCCTCGTGAACGATCATCTGGCTCCGCTCCTACCCGAACTGGCATCTCGCCTCGGCCTTTCTGAGGTCGCCGTCGTCTGACCGTCGAGCGACCGGAGCTCAGCTCTCCCCGCCAATCTTCGCCATCGGCAGGGCTGCCCTCACGATTTCGGATGCACCGAAGCCGCGCAGCTATGCCATTCACCCCCACATGCGCGTTCCTGTCTGGCTTCCCGCCCTCCTCGGCTTCCTGACCGCCGTCGGGTCGATCTCGATCGACATGTATCTGCCGGCTTTCCCGGCCATCGCCCATCAGCTCGGCGATGTCCGTGGCGGCGCGCAGATGACCCTGGCCGCCTTCTTCATCGGCTTGGCGCTGGGCCAGCTCATCCTTGGGCCGCTTGCCGACAGGGTGGGGCGCAAGGCGCCGCTCGTCGCGGGCATGACCCTCTATACGCTGGCCACCATCGGCTGCGCCTTGTCCACCGGTCTTCTGTCCTTCTCGGTCTTCCGCTTCCTCGCCGCCGTCGGCGGTGCGTCCAGCATGGTGGTGCCGCGCGCCATCGTGCGCGATCTCGCCAATGGGCCGGCCGCTGCGCGCATGATGGCGCAGCTCATGCTGGTCATGGGCGTCTCGCCTATCCTCGCGCCGGCTCTGGGCGGCTTCGTGCTCAACTGGGCCGGCTGGCGCAGCATCTTCTGGGTTCAGGCCGCGTATGGCGTCATCAACCTGAGCCTCGTCATCCTGCTGCTGCCGGACACGCTGCCGCGTGACATGCGGGTCCGCTACGGCTTGATCAGCGTGGCTCAGCGCTACGTGCAGGTGGCGCGCGACCGCAGCTTCCTGCCGGCAGCACTGACGGTTGCCTTCGGCAGCGCCACGCTCTTCGCCTATCTCGGTGGTTCCCCACTCGTCTTCGAGCAGGGCTTCAAGGTCAGCCCTGTGCTCTATGGCGCGATCTTCGGCCTCAATGGCTTTGGCCTGATCATCGCGAGCCAGCTCAACGGCCGCTTGTTCGCGACCCGCTTCGGGATCGACCGCACGCTGAACGCCGCCGTCCTCACCCTGCTCGGCGGGACGGTCTTCCTCTCCGTCCTCGCCGTCCTGGGCCTCGCCGGACTGGCGGTCACGCTGATCGGACTTTTCGTCACTGTCGCAGCACTCGGCTGCGTCTTTCCCAATGGCACGGTCGCCGTCATGTCCCGCCAGCATGCGAATGCGGGGGTTGCCTCGGCGCTCACCGGCACGCTGCAGTTCTCGATTGGCGCCGTCTCCGGCATGCTGGTGGGTGAATTGAGCGACAGTTCGCCGCGCGCCATGGCGATCTGCATGCTGGTGGGGGCGCTGTGCGTCACCCTGTGCAATCGTCTGCGGCCACGCGCCGCGCCCGGGGCCTGATCCCGGCCGCGGCGTGCGCGGTTCAGACGAACATGCCGCCCGAAACCTCTATCCGCTGGCCATTGACCCAGCGGTTGTCGTCGGAGAGCAGGCTCGCGATCATCGGGCCGATGTCCTCCGGCAGGCCGACGCGGCCGAGTGCCGTGACGCTTGCCACCATCCGGTTGACCTCGGGCAGATCCCGCACATGGCCTCCGCCGAAATCGGTTTCGATGGCGCCGGGGGCGACCGTATTCACCACGATCCCGCGCGGCCCGAGTTCCTTGGCGAGATAGCGGGTGAAGACCTCGATTCCACCCTTCATCATGGCATAGGCCGAATAGCCGGGCAGGCTGAAGCGGGCGAGGCCGGAGGAGAGGTTCACAATCCGTCCGCCATCGGCGATCAGCGCCAGCAGGCGCTGGGTAAGGAAGAAGACGCCCTTGAGGTGAATGTTCATGAGGCTGTCGAATTGGGCCTCCGTCACCTCGGCGAAGGGCGTGTTCATGCCGATCCCGGCGTTGTTCACCAGGAAGTCGAACCGATCGGCCTCGAAGGTCTCGGCCAGGCCGGCCTTCAGGCGCGCGGCGAAGTCCGCGAAATCGGCGGTCTTGCCGGTATCGAGTTGCAGTGCGGCGGCGCGGCGTCCGAGCGCTTTGATTTCGGCGACCGCGGCTGCGGCTTCGTCGGCGCGGGAATGGTAGGTGATGATCACATCCACCCCGCGGCGGGCGAGGTGGAGGGCGGTGTTGCGGCCGAGGCCTCGGCTGCCGCCTGTCACAAGCGCGATCTTAGTCATCTCTCGTCTCCGTCGTGGACGGATGCTGTCTAGACTGCGCGCGGCATCGGCGGTTGCCGGAACCGCCCGATCCTTTGCCCGATCCTCCAGGCGCGGCTACGCTGATACCGCCGCTGTGCTAGGACGGCGGCCTGGCCCTTGGAGGAGGGAATGCGATGCATGAGGCTCTCAAACAGGCGGTGCGTCGCTATGCCGACGCCCATGCGAATCCTTATGGCCTTGCCGTCACCCCAATCCCCGGCTTCACCCTCCTGCGCCATTACGGCCCGACCGGCATCACCCATCTCATCTACCGGCCGCTGGTTTGCCTGGTTCTCCAGGGGGCGAAGGAGGTGATGGCCGGTGAAAGGGTGATGCAATTCGGCGCCGGCCAGTCGCTCCTCGTCAATGTCGACCTGCCCGCGATCAGCCGCGTCATCCGGGCGAACCCGGCCGAACCTTATCTCGCCCTTGCGCTCGAACTCGACATGGGGGTGATGCGCAGCCTGATGGAGGAGATGGCGGCGCAGCCCCCGGCTCCCCCGCGGAGCGAGGCGCCGCTCTTCGTCGAGGAGACGGAGGCAGTGATGCTCGATTGCGCCGGGCGTCTGCTGCGCCTGCTCGACCGGCCGGAAGCGGCCCCGGTGCTGCGCCAGGGGCTGATCCGGGAGATGCATTACTGGCTGCTCGCTGGTGCCCTGGGGGGTACCATCCGGCGGCTGGCACCCGCCGATGGTCACGCCCAGCGGATCGCCCGTGCCGTCGCACGTCTGCGCCAGGATTTCGCCCGGCCGCTGCGGGTCGAGACCCTGGCCGAGACGGCGGGCATGAGCGCCTCCGCCTTCCACCTCCATTTCAAATCCGTCACCTCCATCTCGCCGCTGCAGTTCCAGAAGCAGTTGCGCCTTCTGGAAGCGCGGCGGCTGATGCTGGCGGAGGGCGAGGCGCCGTCCCAAGCGGCCTTTGCCGTCGGCTATGAAAGCGTGCAGCATTTCACCCGGGACTATGGCCGCATGTTCGGTCGCCCACCGAAGCGGGACGTGATGGAGAGCCGCGCCGCGGCCTGAAGGAGGGGGGATGGCGGAGATCACCGGCGGGTGTCTGTGCGGCGCGGTGCGCTACCGGTTGAGTGAGCCGCCCTCGAGCAGCGGGGTCTGCCATTGCGAGACCTGCCGGCGGGCGAGTTCGGCGCCGGGCCTGCCCTATGCCGGGGTCGCTCTTTCGGCCTATGCGGTGACGAAAGGGACGCCGGTGGTCTACCGCTCCTCGGCCCGCGTGCTGCGCAGCTTCTGCGGCACCTGCGGCTCGCCGCTCACCTATTTCCTGGAAGACAAGCCGGACAAGATCGACGTCATGACCGTCTCGCTCGACAGGCCTGAGGCCTTTCCGCCCACCGAGCATGTCTGGGTGAGCGAGAAGCTCGCCTGGGAGGTGGTGGCCGATGGCCTGCCCGCCTATCCGATGGGGGAGCGGGAGGCGTGACGGATCTGATACGGAGCAACTGATCGCAGATTTTCCTGCCGATGTGCATAGGGTGCAGAATGAGCAAGCAGACGAAGATTGACGTCATCGTCGGCGGCAGCCTTGAAGAGGATCTGAAGGCTTTTGCCGATACATGGACGCGTGCGGCCGCTGGCGCGGCGGTCGTGCCTCGGCGGGTCTTGGCCTTCGAGAGCTGGGACGGTTTGGCCAAAGTCGTGACGCCGGAGCGCTATCGCCTGCTCCGGCATCTGCACGGCCACCCCGAGCCGTCGATCTCATCCTTGGCGCGATCGCTGCAGCGCCAATATCGCCGGGTTCATGACGATGTGACGGCGCTGGAGGACGCAGGGCTGATCGCGCGTTCGACCGAGGGCGTGACGATGACGGCGGATCGGATCTCTACCGAGATACGGTTTTAGCGCCGGGCTTTCTCATCAAGCTGATCGAGGCGAAGGCGCCGAGCCAGGAGCCGAGGGCGGCGAAGATCACGTAGACCCAGTTCTGCGTGTAGCTGATCACCGCGAAGGCCGAGAGCAGATACCAGAAGCCGCTCCAGTTGGCGGCCGAGAGCCGCCGGCGATCCGCCACCGCCGCGGTGAAGCGGACATAGGCGGCATCAGTCGCCGCTGTCGCCACCACCACGCCCAGAGCCGTCCAGAGATTGAAGGCCATGGGCGGGGTGGCTCCTCAGCGCGTCAGGCCGCTTGCGGCCGGATGTCCTTGATGTCGCGGAAGGTCAGGCTCTCGTAATTCTCGATCGCCCGCTTGAGCATGAAGTTGGAGGAGGCGAGGAAGACCGGGTCACCGTCCACGTCATCCGCCATGGCGGTGCGCTGGCTCGCGATGAACTTCTCCATGGTCGCGCGGTCCCCCGAAATCCAGCGGGCGAGGGAATAGGGTACCGGTTCGAAGGTGATCGGCGTGCCGTATTCGGCGGCGAGGCGCGCTTGCAGCACGTCGAGCTGCAGCGTGCCGACCACGCCGACGATGGCGGGCGAGCCATCCTGCGGCCGGAAGAGCTGCACCACGCCTTCCTCGGCCAGTTCCTGCAGCGCCGTGCGCAGCTTCTTGGCCTTCATCGCATCCGACAGGTGCACGCGGCGCAGGATTTCCGGTGCGAAATAGGGCACGCCGGTGAAATTCAGCACCTCGTCCGACGTCAGCGTGTCGCCGATGCGCAGCGTGCCGTGGTTCGGGATGCCCACCACGTCCCCGGCAAAGGCTTCCTCGGCCAGCGCACGATCGCGCGCGAAGAAGAACTGCGGCGCATGCATCGGGATCAGCTTGCCCGTGCGCACCTGCTTCACCCGCATGCCGCGCGTGAGGCGCCCGGAGCAGACGCGGGCGAAGGCGATGCGGTCCCGGTGATTGGGGTCCATATTCGCCTGGATCTTGAAGACCAGCGCGGTGAGATCGGGCTCCGACGCGTCGACGGTGCGGGTATCGGCTGGCTGCGCGCGGGGCTTCGGGCCGTATTCGGCGAGCGCGTCGAGCAGGTCGGTCACGCCGATATCCTTGATCGCCGAGCCGAAATAGGTCGGCGTCAGGTGGCCCGCCATGAAGCTCTCGGCGTCGAACTCCGGCAGGGCGGCGCGCACGAGGTCGATCTCCTCGCCAAGCTGCACCATCCGCTCGTCCGACTGGGAAAGCTCCGCCGTCAGGTGGTAGTCGCGCGTCCGCAGATCATAGGTGCCGGCGAAATCAGCCGCCCGGCCGACCGGCCAGGTCATGGGGCAGACATCGAGCGCCAGGCTGCTCGCCACCTCGTCCAGCAGCGAGAAGACGTCTTGGGATTCACGGTCCATCTTGTTGATGAAGGTGATGATCGGAATGTCGCGCAGGCGGCAGATCTCGAAGAGCTTGCGCGTCCGGTCCTCGATGCCCTTGGCCGCGTCGATCACCATGACGGCGGAATCCACCGCCGTCAGCGTGCGGTAGGTGTCCTCCGAGAAGTCCTCATGGCCCGGCGTGTCGAGCAGATTGAAGACGCAGCCGCCATATTCAAAGGTCATGACCGAGGTGACGACCGAGATGCCGCGGTCGCGCTCGATGCCCATCCAGTCCGAGCGCGTGCGCCGCCGCTCGCCCTTGGCGCGGACGTTCCCGGCAAGCTGAATGGCGCCGCCGGCGCGCAGCAGGCGCTCGGTCAGCGTCGTCTTGCCGGCATCGGGATGTGAGATGATGGCGAAGGTCCGCCGGCGGGCAATTTCGCCCGCAATGTTCTCGGTCTGGCTCATGGCCGGGGCTGTAGCAAGAAGAGGGCTTTTCGGGAACTGCGACATGGCTGCCCTCTCGCATGCCGTGGCGGGAGAGGGCGGGGAATGCTAACCGGAAGGCTGAGCTTCGAGAGGAGACGGCCCATGCGCCTGGAGACCGACAGCTTCACCGATCTGCCGATGGACGAGGGGGTGATGCGGGTGCACGTGCTGCGGCCCCAGGCGGAAGGCCGCTTCCCCGCCATCCTCCTCTACTCGGAAATCTATCAGGTGACGGCGCCCATCCGCCGCACGGCGGCCTATCTCGCGAGCCACGGCTTTCTGGTCGGCGTGCCCGAGGTCTACCACGAGTACGAGGCGCCAGGCACGGTGCTGGCCTATGACAAGCCGGGTACCGATCGCGGCAATGAGCTGAAATTCGCAAAGCCCGTGCCGGGCTATGACGCGGATTGCCGGGCGGCGCTCGATTTCCTCGCCAGCCACCCGAATTCAACGGGCGCTCTCGGCGCCTTCGGTGTCTGCCTCGGCGGGCATCTCGCCTTCCGCGCAGCCCTGCAGCCGGACGTGAAGGCGGCGGCCTGTTTCTACCCGACCGACCTGCACACCCATACGCTCGGCGCCGGCGCGAATGATGGCACGCTCGCCCGCGCCGAGGAGATCGGCGGCCAGTTGCTCATGGTCTTCGGCCGGCAGGACCCCCACGTGCCGCTGGAGGGCCGCAGCCTGATCCGTGACCGGCTCGAGCAGGCGGGGGTGACGTATGAGTGGCACGAGGTCAATGCGGCCCATGCCTTCATGCGTGACGAAGGCCCGCGTTATGACGCCGAACTCACCCGCTTCGGTTATGACTGTGCGCTCAGGCTGTTCCGCCAGTTCCTGCGCTGAGCGCCATGATGACCCTCGCGCGCCTTTTCCTCGCAAGCGGCCTCTGCCTGGCCGCTCCCGCCCTGGTGCGGGCCGCCGCACCGCCCGTCCAGTCCTACGACAGCTACAAGTCGTGGTTGGTCGCCTGCGACAATACGCTGTCCTGCGAAGCCAAGGGCTTCTCCCAGAACGGTGACCGCACGGAACTGACGATTCTGCGCGATGCTGGGCCTGGAGGACATATCCGAGCCCTCTTCGCCTCCGAGACACCCTTCACGGCCAATGACCCGCAGGTCGACGGCACGGGCTTCACCCTCGGACCTGCCTGGAAGGCCGAGACCTCGGCCGAGGATGGGACGACGTTCGTGACCGAGGATGAAGCCGCGATCCGCGCCCTTGTGCAGGCGATCCGCAATGGGTCTGAAATCGAGCTGCCGGGTGACAAGGCCATTCCGCTCGACGGCTTTACCGCCGCCCTCCGCCGCATGGACGCCCGGCAGGGGCGGACGGGCACGGTGACGGCACTCCTCGATACCGGGCCGAACCCGGCGCAGAGCGTGCCGCCGGCGCTGCCCGTGCCCCTGATCCCGCACCGTCCGATTACGGCCAAGCTCGAGCCGGGTGAGGCCGCGCGGCTGATCGCCACCACCCGCAAGAGCGGCGCGGCCGTGCTCGACAAGGAAGAGTGCGATGCGCAGGTGGAGGGGATGGACCCGGCCGCCTATGCGCTGGACCGGACGACAGCGCTCGTCCTCATTCCCTGCATCATGGGCGCCTATCAGGGCTCCTACATCGGCTTTCTGACGGACCGCGCGACAGGAGCGACGCAGGAGGTCGAGGCGCCGATCCCCTATCAGAGCAATGAAGAGGACAGGGCGAGTGCCGCGGATCTGACGGAAGGGGATTTCGATCCGGCCACCGGTATCCTCAGCATGGCGGCGAAAGGGCGGGGCCTCGGGGATTGCGGCCTCTCCGCAAGCTGGATCTGGGACGGCCATGCCTTCCAGCTCTCCGCCATGGCGCTGCAGGACAGTTGCGGCGGCATGGAAGCGGGCGACTGGCCGACCCTCTTCCGCTCCCAGCAATAGGAAGGGCGGCGGGTCGCCCCGCCGCCGCCTCTCTCAGCGCGCGCCGCCGCCGGCGTAGAGGGCCTCGCCCGTGACCCAATGGGAATCATCGGAAGCGAGGAAGACCGCGACGGGGGCGATATCGTCCGGCTGGCCCACGCGGCCAAGCGGCGTCTGAGCGACCACCGACTGACCGAACTCACCCTCGGCGAAGGCCGCCGAGCCTTCGGTGACGACGAGACCCGGGCTCACCGAATTGACACGGATGCCGCGGGGCCCAAGCTCCTTCGAGAGGACGACGGTGATGGCGTCCACCGCGCCCTTGGTGCCGGCATAGGTCGACGTCCCCGGCGGGTGCACGCGCGTGACCAGCGAGCTGACGTTGATGACGCTGCCGCCCGCGGCCGGGAAGTGCTTCACCGCCGCCTGGGTGGTGAGCAGCAGGCCGAGCACGTTGGTGTTGTACTGGCGATGGAATTCCTCGGCGGTGATCTCTCCGAGCGGGGCGAAGCTGTAGACGCCAGCATTGTTCACCAGGACGTCGATCTTGCCGAAAGCCGAGACGGCGTCGGCGACGATCCGCTCGGCGGCGTCGGCGACGCTGCCTTGGATCGCGACGGCGCGGCCGCCGGCGGCCTCAATCGCGGCGACCGTCTTCTCGGCGCCTGCGCGGTCGGAGGCGTAGTTGACGGCGACGGCCGCGCCCTCGGCGGCGAGAGCCCGCGCGATGGCGGCGCCGATCCCCTTGGATGCACCGGTGACGAGGGCCACCTTGCCGGAAAGCTTGCTCATGGATAGCTCCTGTGGGTTGAAGTTAGACAATTAGATAATCGTCTAATCGTTCGGTCCAGTGGGGCGGACGCAGGGCAGGGGCTCAGATTTCGGATAGACGCTTCAGATAGGCGGCCAGAACCTCGCGCTGCAACGTCAGCTTGGCGAATTTGCCTTCGCGCGCAATCTCGATGAGGCCGGCATTCTCCAGTTCCTTCATGTGGTGGGAGATGGTGGCGGCGCTGACCTCCTGGCACTGGTTGAGGGTGCTGCAGGCCATGCTGCCCTCATGGTCGCCCAGCATCTTGAGGATCTGGTAGCGGCGCGGCTCGGCCAGCGCCCGCGCAATCTGCGCAAACTGGCGGTCGGAGAGGTCGGTCGGGCGGGTCTCGTTCATCGTCAGCGGTCCCTCCAGGACCGAACATCCACCTTCAGATAGGACGGTAGGCCCGCTCGAAACAACTCCGCAGCCACGAGCCAGGCGAATGCCTGCGCCGTAAGCCGGGCGGGTGGCGCATGTCGGCCCTCAGAACCGCCGCCGGAAGAACAGGTTTTCGCTCTTACCGGGCAGTTCGGTGAAATCGGCCGCCAACGCCCGGCGCACGGCCGCCTCGCTGCCGGGCCGGAAACGGTCATGGGTTTCGATGATGATCAGCCTGGCCCGGCGCAGCACGGCGGCGGGTGTTTCCGCGAAAACCTCCAGCTCCGCGCCCTCGATATCGACCTTCAGGATATCGATGGTCTCCGCGTCCAGGCGGTCGCACAGGCTTTGCAGGCTGAAGCAGGGTGTTTGCATCGCGGCCGGCCGGTCCGAGACCTGGAAGCCCCAGGCGTCCAGCGGCGCGCCGCCCGCATCCTGGGTGTGCAGGTTGATGCTGCCATCACGGGTCCAGACCGCCGCCCGCAGCGCCTGCACCCGCGCCCCGAGCGCCGCCGTATTCTGCTGCAGGGCCGCGAAATTCCCGCTCTCCGGCTCGACCGCCAGCAGCCGCGCCCCAGGGTAGCGGAGCGCGAAGGAGACGGCGGCGTAGCCGACATTGCTGCCGAGATCGAGGATGGTGGCGGCGTCCGTGGGCAGATGCGGGCTATGATATTGTCCCTCGATGAAGACCTGCGCGAAGACCGGTACGTCTGAGGTGCGAAGGCGAATCTGCACCGCATAGGCTTCCCCCGGCACCGTCGCCGTCAGTGCATTGACCTGGACGGAGGCTCCGCCGATCGCGACGACCGAGAGATGATCGGGTGCGGGCGCGGTGTTGAGCAGGCTGCGGTGCAGGAAGAGGCCGGCGCGCGCGTGGAAGACATCCGGCGCATGCCGGTCCCAGAAGACCGTCAGCACCTCGCCCGCGAGCGTATAGGTGCCGCGGCTGTCATGGCCTTCATGCGCCACCGTGTCGTCGGTCATGGACAGCAGCAGCACGCCGCTCCAATGCGGATGCACGGCATCCACGCGCCTGACCGTTGTTTCCGCCATGATCGCGCCTTTCGCACCGCTCTTGGTCATTCTGTCCCGCCGCCGCCTTTGCTACACGGGGATGCGGGCCGGAGGAAACCGAGATGAGCGAGACGACCCCGTTCGAAGGCGGCTGCCTGTGTGGCGCATGCCGGTATGGCAGCGCCGGGCCGCCGCTCAATATCCGCGCCTGCCATTGCCGGCGCTGCCAGAAGGCGACCGGTTCTCCCTTCTATGCGCGGGTCATGGTCCCACTCGACAGTCTGCGGATGACAGGTCCGGTGAAATGGTTCGATGCGGGAACCGGTGTCCGTCGCGGGTTTTGTGGCGACTGCGGCACGACCCTGTTCTCGGAACGGCGCAGCGCCAATACCATCGGGCTTGCGATGGGGAGCCTGGACAACCCGGATGCCGTTGCCCCCACGGAGCACATCTGGACCTCCAGCAAGCAGCGATGGCTCACCTTCGACGATGGCTTGCCGCACTATCTCGAAGGCCCGCCCGCCTGATTCCGTCTCCTGCCGCGCGCGGGGGAGGGGGCAGTTTGGGGCTGGTCGTGGGCAGTCGATCCAAGTCGGACTGTAGCGTACCTGCCAATGCCTCCATAAAGCAGGCACTTGACGGAACCTGTCCCCGCAGTTCTGGTGAAAGCTAAGCAGCCGTTGAATCAAAGGGTCAAGCTATGAACCTCTCGCTTAGAGGGTGTTATGCACCTGGGATGAGGAGAGCGGCCTGCTTCATCATGAAACAGGCGAAAGCGACGACGTGCAGGCCAGCGAGAGTAGCAGCA